>JBILJP010000317.1:0-6285 GCA_044377135.1 Fluviicola sp. | reverse complement strand
GATTTTTACACTACTAAAATCGGCTCCGAAGCCACTTTCCATTTCTTGTTTTACTCCGCCGGAAAGACTTGACCCAGCTCCTTTTGAAGAGCTCAACTGATCATTGATGGAAGGTTTGGAAGGTGCTGTAGAAGCAGAAGGTTGCAATTTTGCCTGCACTTCCTCATCTTCTTTCGCTTGGAGATCTTCTTCTTTTGCCTGGATTTCCTCCTCCTTCATCTGAGCAGACTCTTCTTCTTTGGCTTGAACGTCCTCTTCTTTTGCCTGAAGTTCTTCTTCCTTAGCTTGAGCTGGTTCCTCTTCTTTCGACTGAATTTCTTCCTCCTTAGCTTGAACCTCCTCTTCTTTTGCCTGGACTTCCTCCTCCTTCATCTGAGCAGGTTCTTCCTCTTTGGCTTGAACTTCCTCTTCTTTTGCCTGAAGTTCTTCTTCCTTCGCTTGAACCTCCTCTTCCTTTGCCTGGACCTCCTCCTCCTTCATCTGAGCAGACTCTTCTTCTTTCGCCTGAACAAATGGTGTAATGCTTGATACTATTGGTTTTTCCTGTACTACAGGTTCATCGTTTTCTTGTTTAAGTTGTACCGGTGAAGTTGATGGTACATAAGCAGGTGTTGGGGTAGATTGTTTCGAAACCACTTGTTCGGCAGCATGATCAGCTTCTACCTCGTATTTATCGCCCGGTTTGTTGACCACGACTGAGTCGGACGCGGCATTTAACTTAGCTTGGATGCCCAAAAATGGTTTTGCCCCATCCGATTTGTTCGAGTGGGTGGAAGACGGTTTTGATTTTTTGATAGCCTCCATTTTTCTAGAAACAATTAATGATCGCTTGAATCAATTATTTACGTTTACACTCAAATGACATCTCAGAACCTTCCCACCATTCAGCAGGATATATTGTTATTAGCAATCGGTTTTTATTGTGACTATTAAACATTATTCTATCAGAATCCCATTCTATTGATTCGATAATGAACGTTTTTTTTTCGCCATTAAACAGTAAAACTATTTCATTTTGTTGGTAAATCTTCATTGCCTGAGCATGTGTTTTTATAGCATACTTTTTTTGAATCCCTCTTCCTTTTTTTTGGGGATTTAACGGTAAACTATCATCGCCTAAATATTTTGGAGTGATGATCAACTTGCCAATTAAACAATCTGAATTCAATCCTTCTAAGCAGAGGCTAGTTAACCGTTCTGATGATAATGTTGTTTTTTTGAACGAATCTATACGCACTTCACGCCCCTCTTCCAGGTAGTGGATTGTCATTACTTCAGCATCTAACTTAACATACGCAAAAGGCTGCTGATTTTCGGATAAGAAAATTGAATCTGAACGCAAAATATAAGGTGAACCCGCAATAAACGCACACGGATATTCGAATCTTAAAATACTATCGTCTAGAACTCTCCATGATTCTGTTCCTTTTCTAACTTCTTGTGACAAATTATTATCTGATAAATTCGTGGTAGTTTTCCTCAAAAGCTGAACTGTGACTTGTTGCCAATCTCCTGTAAATGAACTTGATGCCTGCCGATCCAATTGGCAATAAACAATACTTAAACCACTGAAAAACCAACAAAAACAAAGTGCTATTCTAAATAATTTTTTCATAACCAATTTTATTTATTGAGTTTAGTTTTAGTTGTTGCTTCATTTACTTGAGTACTCTTGTCATCTGGGGTATCACCATCTCTTTTTCGCGACGAGTCAAATGCACTTTCTACAAATGACACCCATTCTGACGCAGGCAAACTAGGGCCACCACGGAACTCAAACTGAGCTTTTTTATAGTCTTTATTTTTAGGATCATTAGAAACTTTTTTAACGCCATGAGAAGCACTTAAACCAGGAGTTTTAGCAGGAGTCATTAGATCGGCACCATCAATAGCTGACATACTTGTTAACCAAGTGACAATCTTAGGGCCAACTATTTTAGAAGAACCTACAGGATTAAAAAAGAGATTACTATTTCCATCTAAAGTAATCGATTCCCATCTACTTACATCCCAATATTTTCGTTTTAATTTATTTGTTAAGTATGTTTTTTTAGTCACATCCAATTCATTTTTCAATGCATTCTCTAATTCAGTCCTGCCAAGAACCCTTGTAGCCTTGGTGTTTGCTCTTGTGGTATTAATATCTGGCTCTATTTCTTTTAACAAAGGGTTTGTTGCATCAGATACAATCTCTTGGTATAAAGTTTTTTCGTCAGCATTAAGTTGATTTTGGAAAATAGAGCTAAAATCACTTCTTGACATGAAAAAGAATGCTGCTTTTGAATAGATTGGCTTATCTAAAGTTGAATTAGCTTCCTCTGGATCAGCTGCATACATCTCTTGCGTTTGCCCCTGATAAATATAATCCATCACTAACTCAATAAATCCGAGTAAATTACTAAATCGAGATTTATACAATTCAGTCAATATTGGATCTGTTGGTTTATTCAATTTTTTAGAACTTGTGTAAAATTTGTCAAAAAGTCTCTTTGCAGGCAATTTCACTATGTTAACACGATTGGCTACTATTGGCTGAATGGACTTCATAATCTCTGCATCATGTGTAGCCATAACAGTATGAGCATGAGTGACTGCTTCTGTATTTTTACCAGGATTAGCGGTTAAATAGTTTTGATAATTTTGAACAAACAAATCGCCCTTCATCATTCCAGTATTTCTATCTTCCATTAATTGTTCATACTCAGAAAGTAAGATGGAATCAGAAGTTTGAATTTTCGCAAACCACATTGGATCAAAAACCAAAGCAATTAACTTGAGATTATTATTCTTTAATAGTGGCAGATGAGTTGATGGGTATGGCCAATCAAAAGCAATTCCTTCCGACACTTTAAAGCCATTCAAAATTCGTTTATCAGTTATTTTTCGTGATGGATCAGAAATTTCTTTGGTCATCGTAACAGCATCTTCTATCCTCAATTTCAGTTCATCCCAATCTTTAAACCATTTTGGGGTTTCAAATTCAATAAAACTTCCGTGCTCGACTTGTAATTCAATTGCTGTTTGTTCATTGGCCGAAACCGATTCACTGCGCATTAATTTTTTAGTTCCTTTTTTATACGTATTATCAGCGGATGCATGTATCAACAATTCTGATCCGTCTTGATTAAAATAAACCAATTTGTAAGTACCTTTATTAAAATTGCCAGATTTCCGAATCTCTTCTGTAATATTGCTTTTCTTCGATTTTTCGCTATAGTCACCTGCTGAAATAGGCTTACCAATTATCTCGTTTTCTTTTACAGCTTTGTTAAATTGATATTCTATTAAAAATTCAGCAGGCCAGTTTGTGTTATAGTTTACCTGGACATTATTCACATTTTCTGACCATTCATCTTTTTTAGCAACTCTCATCATCGGGTCTTGTCCAGACTTAAAAAGTCCGTTTTCGTCAATGTGGATGTCAAGTAACTTATTGTTTTCATTAACATACCTGTAAAGAACAGTATTCGAATTGAATGTTCCTTGAGCATTTGGGAGGAGAGCATTATTAATTTCTCCGATAAAAAAAAGTTGCTCCTTTTTTGGTACAGCATCTAATTGAATGTCTCCCTTTACCAAATAAGTATATTCAAACTGTGCTTTTTTTGAAACATCTGCTTTTAAATCTGCTTTCATATAAGATGGCCCATCCAAAGGAACATATCGAACCCCTTTGCTTTGAGCCTTGCCTCCATGCGCTCCAGTTGCAATATAGGTCGGTTGATTTCCACCTTTCTCGTTTGCTGAAGATTCATCAAATGATGTACTACTAGCTCCAAATTTTCGTGGCAATTTAGTTCTTCTTTCGCCATCATTTGAAGTCGCAACTACATAGTTATTTGTTTGAAGTTCGAACTTCATGGATCGTTGAATACTAGCTGAACTATTACCTTGTTGAATCGTGTGTGTCAACTCATGAGCTAATAGGAAATCTCCACTAGGAGTACCTGGATTGTACTTAGCTCGATTAAAATAGATATCTTTTCCATGCGTGAATGCTTGAGCGTTCATTTCTTCATTCATCTTTACAGCAGAAGAATTGGTATGAATCTTTACATCACTAAAATCGGTTCCAAAACCGGTTTCCATTTTTTTTCTTACATTTCCTGATAAACTTGATCCTTCTCCTTTTGATGACTTTAATTGATCTTTAATTGATTGATTAGAAGGACTCATTTCCTTTGCCTGGACTTCCTTCATCTGAGCAGACTCTTCTTCTTTAGCTTGAACAAATGGTGTAATGCTTGATACTATTGGTTTTTCCTGTACTACAGGTTCATCGTTTTCTTGTTTGAGTTGTACCGGTGAAGTTGATGGTACATAAGCAGGTGTTGGGGTAGATTGTTTCGAAACCACTTGTTCGGCAGCATGATCAGCTTCTACCTCGTATTTATCGCCCGGTTTGTTGACCACGACTGAGTCGGACGCGGCATTTAACTTAGCTTGGATGCCCAAAAATGGTTTTGCCCCATCCGATTTGTTCGAGTGGGTGGAAGACGGTTTTGATTTTTTGATAGCCTCCATTTTTCTAGAAACAATTAATGATCGCTTGAATCAATTATTTACGTTTACACTCAAATGACATCTCAGAACCTTCCCACCATTCAGCAGGATATATTGTTATTAGCAATCGGTTTTTATTGTGACTATTAAACATTATTCTATCAGAATCCCATTCTATTGATTCGATAATGAACGTTTTTTTTTCGCCATTAAACAGTAAAACTATTTCATTTTGTTGGTAAATCTTCATTGCCTGAGCATGTGTTTTTATAGCATACTTTTTTTGAATCCCTCTTCCTTTTTTTTGGGGATTTAACGGTAAACTATCATCGCCTAAATATTTTGGAGTGATGATCAACTTGCCAATTAAACAATCTGAATTCAATCCTTCTAAGCAGAGGCTAGTTAACCGTTCTGATGATAATGTTGTTTTTTTGAACGAATCTATACGCACTTCACGCCCCTCTTCCAGGTAGTGGATTGTCATTACTTCAGCATCTAACTTAACATACGCAAAAGGCTGCTGATTTTCGGATAAGAAAATTGAATCTGAACGCAAAATATAAGGTGAACCCGCAATAAACGCACACGGATATTCGAATCTTAAAATACTATCGTCTAGAACTCTCCATGATTCTGTTCCTTTTCTAACTTCTTGTGACAAATTATTATCTGATAAATTCGTGGTAGTTTTCCTCAAAAGCTGAACTGTGACTTGTTGCCAATCTCCTGTAAATGAACTTGATGCCTGCCGATCCAATTGGCAATAAACAATACTTAAACCACTGAAAAACCAACAAAAACAAAGTGCTATTCTAAATAATTTTTTCATAACCAATTTTATTTATTGAGTTTAGTTTTAGTTGTTGCTTCATTTACTTGAGTACTCTTGTCATCTGGGGTATCACCATCTCTTTTTCGCGACGAGTCAAATGCACTTTCTACAAATGACACCCATTCTGACGCAGGCAAACTAGGGCCACCACGGAACTCAAACTGAGCTTTTTTATAGTCTTTATTTTTAGGATCATTAGAAACTTTTTTAACGCCATGAGAAGCACTTAAACCAGGAGTTTTAGCAGGAGTCATTAGATCGGCACCATCAATAGCTGACATACTTGTTAACCAAGTGACAATCTTAGGGCCAACTATTTTAGAAGAACCTACAGGATTAAAAAAGAGATTACTATTTCCATCTAAAGTAATCGATTCCCATCTACTTACATCCCAATATTTTCGTTTTAATTTATTTGTTAAGTATGTTTTTTTAGTCACATCCAATTCATTTTTCAATGCATTCTCTAATTCAGTCCTGCCAAGAACCCTTGTAGCCTTGGTGTTTGCTCTTGTGGTATTAATATCTGGCTCTATTTCTTTTAACAAAGGGTTTGTTGCATCAGATACAATCTCTTGGTATAAAGTTTTTTCGTCAGCATTAAGTTGATTTTGGAAAATAGAGCTAAAATCACTTCTTGACATGAAAAAGAATGCTGCTTTTGAATAGATTGGCTTATCTAAAGTTGAATTAGCTTCCTCTGGATCAGCTGCATACATCTCTTGCGTTTGCCCCTGATAAATATAATCCATCACTAACTCAATAAATCCGAGTAAATTACTAAATCGAGATTTATACAATTCAGTCAATATTGGATCTGTTGGTTTATTCAATTTTTTAGAACTTGTGTAAAATTTGTCAAAAAGTCTCTTTGCAGGCAATTTCACTATGTTAACACGATTGGCTACTATTGGCTGAATGGACTTCATAATCTCTGCATCATGTGT
>JBILJP010000316.1:0-6303 GCA_044377135.1 Fluviicola sp. | reverse complement strand
GCTTGTCTGACTGGCGTTCGCGCGAGAATTATTTCAGCATTTTCGGTGGTGCCTCCTACAAATGGGGAAATGAAATTTACGGTGCCAATGCCGATTTGAAATACAACGGGTATAAATATGGGATTGCAGATTCGTCATTGACCCTGGTCGATTCCGGAATTGTGCGCAACAATACCATTTTCAGTTTGCGTCCGTACATTACCACCTATTCCAAAAACAAACGTTTGAAAGCCAACATTGGCGTGGATATCACCATAAGTGCAGCTGAAAAAACGCGCATTTATGTGTACCCGAATGCCGAAGTAAAATATTCGTTGTTTGATGATATCCTGATTCCATATGCCGGATTGCGCGGTGGGATGACGCAACAAACGTTCAAAGGAATTACGGATGTGAATGAGTTCGCGTTATCCAATCAGCAATTGCGCAACGAGCACAAAGCCATAGAAGCCCAAGTGGGATTGAAAGGTACACTTAGCAAACGCATCGGATTCAACGTTTCGGCCAGTTTCGGAAACATCAAAGACAAAGCGTTGTTTATTACCGATACAGTTCATTCTGCCGGCAATCGTTTTGCGGTGATTTATGATACGGTGAATGTAGCAACAGTAGAAGGAGCGTTGTATTACCAATTACAGGAAAAAATCAAAATTGATTTGATTGGACGTTACTTCTCGTACAACGCCTTGAGCAACACCTATGCCTGGAACTTACCGCAATTGCAGTTTATCGTGCGCGGAAGCTATAACCTTTACGACAAGTTTATCTTTACCCTCGACCTGAATATGGAAGGTGGCCGTCGTGCATTGGTCTATGCTAAAGAGGAAAACGTGACAGAAGAGAACAATCAGCTCGCTAAAAAACTAGGCTTCATTGCCGATGCCAATCTGGGTGTGGAATACCGTTACAACAAACGCGTTTCTGCTTTCGTGAATGTGAACAACCTGGCTGCACAACGCTACAAACGCTGGTACAATTATCCGGTGCAAGGTTTGCAGTTTATGGGCGGGGTGACGTTTAGGTTTTAAGCCATGGAAGCTATTTTAGCTTGACATTATAGTCACCCTCTCTGACGGAGTCTGATACTCGTCAGAGTCATCAGACCTCGGTCCTCACTCAAAGGAGGAAGGGGATTTACATTTTAAAATAAGGTGACCATGATCCGAAATTTTGGTTTAGAAAGAGAGTCTTAAAGATTACCCTGATCTGCCTCCTCCCTCTCGGGCAATGTCATTAAGTTAAGCTGGAAATAATAATAAGATCACACAAACAACCATTTTTCAAAATAGAATAACAAAAGCAGTAATGGCTTGCCACAGATTGCGCAGATGAACACAGATGAAATCCGTAGTTCAATTTGAATACTATACGCTAGCGTATAGTCCAATATCTGTGAAAATCTGCGCAATCTGCGCAATCTGTGGCAGAATCAGAAAAGAATCGTCAAACAAATTAAATTTCTGCATACAGTTCAATTACTTTACCACAAACGCAACGTACTTAAATCGGAGTTTATCCCTTAACTTAATGACATTGCCCTCAAGGGAGGATTGAGGAGGGTGGTAATCGAACTTAAATCATCACTTATTTCACCCCACAAAAAAACGGTCGCCTAAAGACGACCGTTACGGAATTTTCTACTAAAATAAATCTCTAAAGTATTTCACTTAGCGCTAGCGTACTGTTATAGAACGAGATCACTTCTTTTCTGTTACCATCAAAATAGTTTGCCAGAATGTAATTCGCTAAATAATCGCGGTACTGTTCGCGAGAAATCTTTGGAAAATAAATGTAACCTCTTCCAACAGGTTTGTGCTTAATGAACTTTTTACGTTCAAGAATCCGCACAATGGTAGAAACCGTGTTGTAAGCGGGTTTCGGGTTGGAGTAAAGATGCACGATTTCTTTTACCGTGGCTTTTTCCAACTTCCAGAGTTTTAACATGACTTTCTCTTCGGCAGGTGTGAGTCTTTCCATAATTCAACAAATAGTGAGTTACAACGAAGATACTAAAATCTTCGAAATAACCCTGGTTTACACTTAAATTTTCAGTTTGGAACGCTCTTCTTTTGAAAGCGCGTCTTTATGCAAGTAGATATTGATAGTCTTCAAGCGGAAATAGTGCTCTGACACATAAAGGTAACCTTGTGGTAAGTTATCGGTTCCCCATGAGTTTTTCACTAAAAAGAAGCGTGTTCCGTTTTGATCTTTATACATTCCAACGATATGCATTCCGTGGTCGTCGGTAGTTACTTTTTCATCGTATCCTTTTTGACGCATTTCTTGCGTCACAGTTACTTCTTTCACCGGCTCCAAAAAGGCATTTGAAACGCGTTCTGCCCCGGCGTCATTGAAGCTTTTGTTGTCTCTTCCTTTGGTTTCAATGGTTGAAGGATCTTCCGGTACAATGGCAATTGCCTGACGGAAATTAAATCCTTTCTCGGAAACATCGGCTCCCCAGGCAATTGTATAACCGTTATTCAAAGCCGTTTCAGCAATGCTTACCATGTCTTCCAACGGAACATTGTAACTGTCGCCCCATGCCCAGTTATCAGGAATGGCAATTTCACACGACGTATAAAACGGATCGTTGGTAAACGAGGTAATGGAAACATAATTGTCCATATTGAACCCCAATGAAGCGGCGTATGTTTGTGGAGTATATTTTTTCCCTTTTACCGTAAACTCTGTTACATCCGGACCTAAATAAGCATCCAAAATAGACGAAAATGCTTTTTTCCACTCAGTTCCTATGCCTTTACCTTTTTGTACTTCACCCAAAATGGTTTGCATGAAGCTATTCAATACATTGAACAATTCTTCGTGGTTAAAGCTGGTTTTGCCATTCGCAAGCCCAGTATATACATCTTTCGGTACAATTCCGTTTCTGCGAATGATGTATGGAATATCATGGAAAGCTCCGCCCTCACTAAAGTTGATTTTACCATCCATTCGGATAAAACGATCAGCTTTTGCTTCATACGCTTTACGAACGATGTACATTTCTGAAAGCAAATCGGGTTGTTTTACACCCATGCGGATCAATTCCGATTCAAAGAAAGACAATGCCGAGAAACTCCAACAAGTTCCGGTATAACCTTGGTTTTCTACCGGCGTTGCATCAAGGTGAGAAACCTTGGTGAATGTATACTTACTGTCGGTAGCATTTGTAATTTTTTGCCCAAATGCCATGCTGACACTCAATCCGGCAATAAACAACAAAGATTTTTTCATCATAAAAGAGATTTTAACGCTAAGTTAATAAAGTCTCTCTTAGATGATCCATTTTTAGGGATAAATAACGATTCTGACAACTACAATTGTATTTTAACACATTAGATGAGTGTATAACGTTTACCTGGAAGGGCTTTTACAACACCTTTAAATTCAAGGTTTAGTAACAATGCTGAAACCGAACCCGGCGATAACGAAGTGAGGTAACCCAAGGTGTCTATCGCGACCTCTGTTTTTGTTTTCAACACCTCAACTAGTTGAGTTTCGCTAGCCGTAAGCTCTACAAACAGGTTTCGCTGAACTGCTTTTTTACCGGTGGCTTCTTCCCAATTCATTGCTTTTAAAAGATCTTCTGCACCGGTTAATAGGTGCGCTTTATGCTGTTGAATTAGTCTTAGACATCCGGCCGAAAACGGTTTGTTAACATCTCCCGGAAAGGCAAACACATCGCGGTTGTAATCGTTGGCCATGGTTGCTGTAATCAATGAACCGCCCTTGACTCCGCTTTCAATCACAACGGTAGCATCTGCCATACCTGCTACAATTCGATTGCGCATGGGGAAGTAGGCTGGTTCGGGTTTTAGTCCGGGAGCGAATTCACTTACCAATCCACCATTGGTAATCATTTCTTGCGCTATTTTTCGGTGGATGGCCGGATAAATGGTGTGTAATCCGTGACCTAAAACACCGATTGTGGGCAATTCATTATGAAGTGCTGCCGAATGGGCGGCTACATCTATTCCATAGGCCATTCCGCTCACAATGGTTGCGCCACTTGCTTTTAAGCCTTCTACCAATTCTTCGGTCAATTGTTTTCCATAAGCCGAAGCGTGGCGTGTTCCCACAATGGAGACTACTTTTTCAGGGTTCCAATTGATGTTGCCTTTGGCGTACAAGAGCAAAGGTGCGTCGGCACATTGCTTCAACCGGCGTGGATATTCCTTTTCGGTAAAAAACACGGTCGTGGCACCGATCTTGTCGAGTAGTTCGGTTACTTTTTGTGCGGCTTCCAACGCAGCAATACGTTGTGTGTAATGAACAAAATCGGGTTGAATACCTGGTATTTCCGCAAGATTTAATTTCTTTTCACTAAAAAACTCATTCAAATCATTGAAATGACCAATAATGATCCGCGCTCTGCGACTTCCTATTCCGCTTAAGAAAGTCAATGCGATTTGTTGTTGTGTAGGACTAAAATTCAAAATAAATGGTACTTTGGTCTATTGAATATACTCATAAATACCTTTATGAAAAAGGCTCTACTACTCTTTTTTTTGCTTCCGCTATCACTTTTTTCGCAGACCATCTCGGGTACGGTGATCGATAAAAGCACGCGAGAAATCGTTCCAACACCGCAGGTTTCTGCCTCAAACGGACAACAACTAATTGGTGGAATTGATGGCGATTTTTCCTTTCCCGCAACCACATTTCCCATTACATTAATCGTAAAAGCACTCGATTATGTTCCGGATACCCTGATTATTACAAAAGCGGAATTCATTACGGTTGAACTGGTTTCTGTAAATGCAACCCAAGCAACCGATCTTGGACCGGTAGTAGTTTCGGCTTCACGCCGTCAGCAAGCTATTGAAGATGTTCCCATTTCATTGGAAATCTTGAAACCTGAATTGATTTCCAATAAAGGAATTGTGGATTTGGAACAAGCGGTTGATCAGGTTCCTGGTGCGTATGCAATGGACGGTCAGGTCAGTATTCGTGGGGGAAGCGGTTTTTCTTACGGAGCCGGAAGCCGCGTGTTGATTATGTGGAACGAAGCACCGATGCTTTCTGCCGATGCCGGTGACACTAAATGGAACGCTATTCCGCTGGAAAACATTCAACAAGTGGAGGTGATCAAAGGAGCATCTTCTGTACTTTACGGTAGTGGTGCCTTGAACGGAATCATTTCTATTGTGGAACGCGAACCCGGATCGGAAACTTTTCTTTCGGCCAAAGTACAAGCCGGAATTTACGACAATCCAAAACGTTCCAGTTTGAAATGGTGGTCGAAAAACCCGACGCAATACCAAGCAGACGTGAGCTTTGCCAAACAATTGGGCAAAGGCTTTTCAGTGACCTTGGGTGGAGCAGGATTCACAACCGACGGTTACCGTCAAGGTGAAACCGAAGATAGAGGACGTTTTAACGGAACCATTTATTACCGGCCAAAGAAAATCCCGAAGTTGCGCGCTAGCCTTGGTTGGAATGCGCAGTACGGAAAAGCAGGTATTTTCATTATTTGGAAAAGTGATACGAATGCCTATCAACCATCGGGTGGAGCAGATACCAGTGTGGCTGCTTCAACATTAACGTTTAATCGCGGAATTCGCCTCAACATTGATCCATCAATTAAGTACTTTGATAAATTCGGCAACAAGCACCAATTAAAAACCCGTTTTTACTACACGGATAACCTCAATTACAGCAATCCGGGACAAAACGCCATCGGACAGGTGTTTTACGGCGATTATCAGTTTCAGCGCGGATGGCAAAACAATACCTTGGTGCTTACTTCAGGAGCTTCTGTTAATAAAGGTTTGGTGAATTCCTTTCTCTTTGGCGATCATACATCGATCAATACATCGGCTTACGCACAAGGAGAGAAGAAGTGGAAAAAACTGGACATCACTGCCGGTGTGCGTTTTGAGTACTTCAAAATGGATGATTTGCGCAGTGATTCGGAAACTTATCTGGGGAAAGATTCGGTGAAACTTCCTGTTAGGCCTATTTTGCGTGCGGGAGTTCATTATGAACTGGCAAAATACACGCACTTGCGAGCATCATTTGGTCAAGGGGTTCGTTACCCGAGTGTTGCAGAGCGTTTTACAGCAACCAATGTGGGAAGCTTGCTGGTATTCCCCAATCCGAATTTAAAACCTGAAACCGGATGGGCTGTGGAATTGGGAATCAAACAAGGGGTAAAAATCGGTGGATGGAAAGGTTTTATAGACCTTGCAGGTTTTGTGAACAATTACAAAAACATGACCGAGTTTACCTTCGGTAATTACATTCCGGATAGCATTTCACCGAGTTTGAATCCTAACAATCCGGGATATATTTTAAAATGGT
>JBILJP010000315.1:0-6305 GCA_044377135.1 Fluviicola sp. | reverse complement strand
CGGATTCCAATGTCCGTTTTGCAATGCCAGTAGCGATCCTACCAAAATACCTGAAACCGATAATGGAAGCGTTCGCAATCGTGCGGCATGAATCCAATCTTTAAACTGAGCCATGCCGTAAATTTCGTTATTAAAACTGATTTATTTCTTCAAAATAAGAAATTCAACACGTCGGTTCAATTGACGGCTTTCATCACTTGTTCCTTGTGCCAACGGTTTGGATTCGCCAAATCCTTTGTAAGTAATGCGGTTTGCAGTAATTCCTTTCGAGATGAGGTAATCGCGCACGGCTTTGGCACGTTTTAAACTTAAATCGATGTTGTATTGCACTTCGCCAACGTCATCGGTGTGACCGGAAATCTGAATTTCGAGCGTCGGTTTTAGTTTCATCAATTGTACCAGTTGATCCAATTCCACAAACGATTCCGGTTTTAGCACGGCCTTGTTGAAGTCGAAAAACAAGTTATTCAATCGCGCCGTTTCACCTACTTCAATAGGCACCATAAGGATGTTTTTGGTCAATTCTTTGTAGGCTTTTAGTTGTGTTAGATCAACTGTTTCATTCACCGAGTAGAATTCGCTTTTAGCAGCAATAATGGCGTATTTGAACCCGGAAGGAAGCGCAATTTCGAATTTCCCCGTAAGTGAATCGGAGTAACCTTCGCCCAAAATCAACCCATTTGTCAGGTTCTTATAGGTGATTTTGGCACGCATCGGTTGTTTCGTTTTGGCGTGGAGCACTTGTCCGTTTACCAACGCAACCGGAGTCGGTTTTGCCCAATTGGGAAGTTTCTGACGGAAAATATCTGCTCCACCCATCGAGTTTGAATAGGAAACATAATATGCATATTCTCCGTTGGCAGGTAAACTGAAATAGGCATCCCAACCGGAAGTGTTAATGGC
Source organism: Fluviicola sp. (assembly GCA_044377135.1). GTDB lineage: Bacteria > Bacteroidota > Bacteroidia > Flavobacteriales_D > Crocinitomicaceae > Fluviicola. Next base: position 5,402 of record JBILJP010000315.1, on the reverse strand, counting down.
GTCTCCCAAATTCTCTGGTTCGCTCCAATTGAGCCATGTATCGTCTAATCGGTGCGTAACAAACATATCATTCGATCCGAAACCACTTCTTCCTTTTGAGGAAAAATACAATGTTCGTTCATCAGCACACAAAAAAGGTGAGGTTTCACTTTCGGCTGAATTGATGGTATTTCCCATGTGTTTCGGAGCCGTCCACGTTCCGTCTTCTTTTATGAAGGAAACATACATGTCTTTGGAACCTTCAGCATTGTTGCGCTCAAGTGTCATAATCAAAAATCGACCGCTATTGGAAAGAATGTACTCGCCATAGATATTGTCGTTGTAAAAACTATCGATGATTACTTTTTGTGGAAATCCCCAGGTGGTACCGTTGAAATGCGAAATGGAAACACCTTTTTCCATTGTACCGTCGGGGTTGTAGACATTGAGCACAAGCATACGTTGTCCGTCGGGGGTAATGGATGTGGTAGCGCTGTTTTCACTATTGTTCAGCGGAGCACCAATGTTTTGCGCAACACTGAATTCGCCTTTTTCATTGATGGAAGAAAACCAAATGTCCTGATTGCTAATTGGAGCGGTGTTGTCTGGATGTGATTGCCGGGTGAAGTACAAGGTTTTACCGTTTGGCGAAATGACCGGTAATAAATCGTCTGTTGCACTGTTGATCGTTTCACCTAAATTCACTTTCGGTTCTACTGTTTCGGTTGATTTCACCAGGTTGATCAATGCTTTTAACGAATCGGTACTGGCAGAAATTCCGATCGCGTCGAGTTGGTTTGAGCCGGGAACCGCTAGTGTGTTCAAGGTGATTTTTACAGATTTTACAGCATAATTTGTCATCGGGAAAAAGTGATAAAACATTCTTCCCTGCGTAGTTAAAATGGCTTCCGGAGCACTATTTTCATACATCAGGTAAGAGGTTCCTGTTGAATCGTACGCCTCTATTTTTGTAATACTTCCCGGATTGAAATTCTCTGCAACGGCTATTTGTTGTGCCTTTTGTGCTTTTGTAAATGCTACATGAATGTATTCAGTTCCGCCGTCATCAGTTAACGGTGACCATGCAGTTGTTGCCGATCCGGTTGCAGGAAGTTTATTCGGTTTTCCTAATACTTGCTCAGGTTTGTACTGTTTTTTCGCTCCAGCTGCAGAAACCGAAGAATAACCGATAACCGATGAAGCCCATTGGGATTGAGCGGAAATTTCTATTGTCAAGAGGCAAAAAACACTAACGAAACAGAAGAGAACCAATTTACCGGAAGCTGTAGATTTCATAGTTTTTAATTTGTAACAAAGCTATTTGGAAATTGTGACTATTCGCTACAGCAAATGGGGTATTTTGGTGAATCATTCAGAAGGGAGTTTATTACCGATTTAAACATTTAAATTATTGATATTTAATGTGTTAATTTCAGTAATCCCGCAATAACTTGTCCCGATGACCAGTTGCTTTTTGTAACGAAGTGTAACGGGATTACTGGTGTTTTTTTGAGTGCTCATTTTCATTGAAAATTTTCGGTAACTTCGACCTATGGAAAATCCCCTCTCTGATTTAGCCCTTTGCCGTTTACTGAATATCAAGTATCCGATCATCATGGCGCCCATGTTTTTGGTTTCCAACGAGAAGATGCTGATTGCCGCTTCGGAGGCCGGTATTGCCGGAGCTATTCCTGCGTTGAATTACCGCACGGTAGAAGAATTGAGAACCGGAATCAGGACTATTAAAGCTGCAGCTACCGGACCTATTGGCATCAACTTGATTGTCAATGCGTCTAATTTTCTGATGGAAGAACAGCTGAAGGTTTGTTGCGAAGAAAAGGTCGATTTTTTCATTACTTCGCTCGGTTCGCCTGCAAAAGTGATTGAAGAAGCGCATAAAATCGGGATCAAGGTATTTTGCGATGTCACTGATGTGAAATATGCCCAAAAAGTAGCCGAATTGGGCGCCGATGCGGTGATTGCCGTAAATAACCAAGCCGGTGGACATTTAGGTGATTTATCGCCACAAGCACTTATTCAAGCCATTAAAGCGGCTGTTTCCATTCCGGTAATTTCTGCCGGTGGAGTAGGGTGCAAGGCCGATTTGGATGTGATCGCTTCCTATGGTGCCGACGGTTTTTCAATCGGTAGTATTTTCATTGCCTCTGAAGAAGCCGATGTGTCGCAGGAATACAAGCAAGCCTGCGTTGATTTCGGAGCCAAAGATATTGTAACAACCACCAAGCTTTCCGGAACTCCTTGCACGGTAATCAGAACGCCATACGTCAAGGAAATCGGGACGACCCAAAACTGGCTTGAACGCTTGTTGAATAAGAATAAACGCATCAAAAAGTGGGTGAAAGCAATTGTGTTTTACCGTGGTATGCAAAGCCTAAAGAAAGCGGCGTTTGGTGCTACTTATAAAACCGTTTGGTGTGCCGGTCCGAGCATTGAACATGTGCATACCATACGACCTGTTGCTCAAATTGTGAATGAACTACTCGAAAATGGCAAAGCGTAAAACCCTATCACAATGGCGTTGGATGCTGCGCATAATGGGATGGTGGTACATTCCGTTGATCGGTTACGTGCGCCCCAAACTGGAAGCGATCGACGACCAAAAAGCCGTGCTTTCCATTCGACTCAGAAGACGTACGCGCAATCACTTGAAAAGTATGTATTTCGGTTCATTGGCTGTTGGTGCCGATGTTGCAGCTGGGTTGCATGCTTTTTATTTTTCGGAAGAATTGGGCGTGAAACCCTCATTTGTATTCAAATCCATGCAAGCTACGTTTCATAAGAGAGCCATGTCTACTGTGTTTTTTACATCCAACGAAGGAGTAAAAGTCAAAGAATTGGTGCTTCTGGCGCAACAAACCGGTGAACGTCAAAATATGTTTGTTACCGTTGAAGCTACTTCAGACGGAGAATCAGTTGCGACCTTTCAAATGGAAATCAGTGTCAAGATAAAATGATTTTTGATGCTTGTTTTTTATGTTGGATGAGGTTTCAGGTAAAATAACAGAAGTTCCGGAAACAAATTTTGAACAACTACTCAAAGTAAGCTGACATAAGTAAAACCTGGGTTAACAGAAGAACGAACTCAATCAAAAATCCAACATCAAGCATCAAACATTATCCATCCAAAATCAAACATCAATCAAAAAAACTATTTTCGTACCATGATCGAATTATTCAAACACATTATCGACCTCGATTTCGAGTGGATCGTACGCGAGTATCAAAATGCCATCTACGTTGTATTGTTTCTGGTGATTTTCATTGAAACAGGATTGGTAATCATGCCGATTTTACCAGGGGATTCTCTCTTGTTTACCGCCGGATTATTTGCCGCGCCTGCGCTTGACGGCACTCCGGGAGATTTGAATATTCTCTTTCTATTGCCGCTCTTGTTCCTGGCTGCTATTCTGGGTGATAATGTCAATTACTGGATAGGCCGGAAATTGGGGCTGGGTGTGTTCAATTGGAAAATCAGAGGAAGACAGTTGGTAAAACAATCGTTGTTGGAAAAAACCGAGGCCTTTTTTGATAAAAACGGTGTAAAAGCAATCATTATGGCGCGTTTTGTTCCACTTGTAAGAACATTTACACCTTTTGCCGCCGGAATCGGTAAAATGAAATACCGCAAGTTTTTCTTGTTTGATGTCATTGGTGGTTTTCTGTGGATCTTCAGTTTGACCCTTGCCGGTTATTTCCTGGGGAATGTAGAATGGATCAAAGACAACATTGAGAAAGTATGTTTGGGAATCATCTTCGTTTCCGTATTACCGATGATCATTAGCTTTTTGCGTGCCAAATTCGGTAAGAAACATGCGTAAATTCGGACTGATCGGAAAACACTTAGGGCATTCTTTTTCCAAAGCGTTTTTCACCGACAAGTTTCAGCAAGAACACACGGATGCGATTTACGAGAATGTTGAACTTTCGGAAATAAATGACATCAAAGCTGTTTTTGCTACCGGTTCTTTTTCCGGGCTAAACGTAACCATTCCCTACAAAGAAGCCGTAATTCCTTTTTTGGACGAACTTTCCGACGAAGCTGCGGCCATTGGTGCCGTCAACGTAATCGCTTTCCGCGATGGAAAAACAATAGGTCATAACACCGACGCATTCGGGTTTCATCAATCCATCAAACCGTTTCTCACCAATCGACATGAACGCGCGTTGATTTTAGGCACAGGCGGAGCTTCCAAAGCGGTTGCGTATGTGTTTCAATCCATCGGGTTGGATGTGATTTACGTATCACAGGTTCCGCAAGGAACCAAACAATTTGCGTATTCCGACATCAACGAACACATGGTGAATGCCTGCAAAGTAATCGTGAATTGCACACCGGTTGGAACATTTCCCAATATCGACGAAAGCGTGCCTTTTCCGTTTGCGTTTTTAACCGAAGAACACTTGGTGATCGATTTGATCTATAATCCTTCTCAAACGCGTTTTCTGGCCCAAAGTGCCGATGCCGGAGCAACTACCCTCAACGGACTTTCTATGTTGAAGGAACAAGCGAATAAAGCGTGGCAAATCTGGAATTCCTAGTTCCCTAATTCCCTAGCTCCCTTGTTCTGAAGTGAGTCTACTTCAGAGCAAATAATTAACTTCGTCCCATGGAAACGTTAAAATCCATTATCCAACAGGGAGAACACCAGCAACTTGATTTCAAGTTTCGAATTGACGATTCTAAGAAGATCGCTCGTACACTTTCTGCTTTCGCGAATACAGATGGCGGGCGCTTGTTGATTGGCGTGAAAGACAACGGTAAAATCACCGGAATTGATCCGTCGGAAGAAATTCATATGATTGATGCCGCGGTAGATATGTACTGTAAACCAAAGCTTTCATTCGAATCGCGCGTGTGGCAGGAAGATATGCGACTGGTGTTGGAAATCCAAATTCAACCGTCGTCTGAAAAACCCATTTCTTCACCCGATGAAGAAGGAAAATGGCGTGTGTATGTGCGACGAAAAGACCATACATTGTTGGCCAACAAAATCTTGCTGAATGTTTGGAAACAAGAAAAAAGACCCAATGCGCGTCCTGAAAAATTCGGAGAAGAAGAAACGCAATTATTGGGATTGATTGCCCAACATGAACCTGTCACACTCAGTAAAATCTATCGCTCAAGCAATTTACCGAAAAACAGAATAGACCACTTAATGGTGCTGTTTATTTGCTGGAAACTCATTCTGATGGACATTTCGGAGCAAGGAACTTTTTATGCGACAATAGCAGAAGAATGAAAATGTTTTTTGTAGCTGATAGTGTCTTGAACTCAGTTAAATTAACGTGAGTTCGGGATAAGAATTCAGTCAGATCGCTTAGAGATAGTTGGATTCAAGCGAAAAGAACGAGATGTATCTGGATACATTGAGTGCTGTTTCGAGCAGAAGACGGCTGTTTAT
>JBILJP010000314.1:0-6335 GCA_044377135.1 Fluviicola sp. | reverse complement strand
TTCGGTTTTCTCAGCAGCTGTTACAGGGTCGTTCATAAGCCATATGGGCGGATGTATACCAAATTGATGCAGCAACTTTTCAAAGTATCCACTCCAGGCAACAGCAACCGTTGTGGCTCCCATCATGTACTCCAGAATCAAATTCCAACCAATCAGCCACGCAAACAACTCACCAACAGTACCGTAAGAATAAGCATATGCAGATCCTTCTACCGGTAAAACTGCCGAAAATTCAGCATAACAAAGCGATGCAAATAAACACCCTACACCTGCTATTACAAAGGCCAATGCCAATGCCGGTCCGGCATGATCATGTGCGGCAATTCCCGTAAGGGTAAATATTCCACCCCCGATAATTGCACCAATACCTAATGAAGTTAATCCCCAACGAGTCAAAACGCGCTTTAACTCGCTTTTTTTCATATCGGCTTCAAACAAACTAATTGGCTTTTTACGCCACGGACTTCCTGCCATTCTATTACTTTTTGAGTTGAGGGGTTAAATATATAAAATTTGTTAATCAATCGATTGTTTATTCTGTCAGCATTACTGATAATAACGGATATACGGTTATTGATCACTTTTCCGCAACAAGCCGTTGTTTGTAAGGCAGACATGATTAATGATTACCTTTACCCTCAATACATTTAACACACTATGTGGATTTTCCGGTTCAGCCAACATATTCGAAATATTCTCCGTTTACTAACAATCATCTTTATTGTTGTTGGTCATTACCTGCGTAATTGGTTCACAACCGGTCCTTTGCGAAATATTTTTGACCGTAAGGGAACCAAACGAATTTCCAGATCGGCACGATTGCGCCTGCTCATAGAAGATTTGGGGCCTACGTTTATCAAATTCGGACAGATTTTGGCCGACCGTCCTGATTTAGCGTCGGAAAGCTTGCGTCAGGAATTAAAAAAATTACAGACTTCTGCCCGACCGTTTGAAGATTTGATTGCTATCAATATCATCGAATCGGAATTGGGACAAAACATCGAGCAGGTTTTTTCGGCGTTTAATCGGGATCACATTGCTTCGGCTTCTATCGGACAAATTTACCGCGGTACACTTTTAACCGGCGAAGAAGTTGTCTTGAAGGTTCAACGTCCGGGCATCAAACAGAAAATAAAACTGGATCTGATCCTGATTCAGTTGTTTGCGAAAAAACTGCAACGCGATTATCCCGAACTCAACACGTTTAACATTGCTAAATTTGTAGACGATTTCGGTGATATCATCATGAAGGAACTCGATTTCACGAATGAAGTATCCAATATGTTGCGCTTAAACAACATGTTCAAGGATGATGATCGTTGTCACATTCCGATTGTTTACAACAAATACTGTACGCAACGCTTGTTGGTGATGGAATTCATTGAAGGTGAAAGTCCGGATCATCTGGAAGATTTAAAAGCAAAAGGATATTCACCTCAAATTATTGCTGAAAATGGTGTCAATATTATCCTAACGATGGTATTGAGATACGGGTTCTTTCACGCCGATCCGCATCCGGGAAACATTTTTATTCGTGGAAACAACCAGATTGTATTGATCGATCATGGAATGTGTGCGTCGTTGAAACCAAAACAAATTGGCGGTTTGGTTGATTTTCTAATTGGCTTTGCAGACAAAAAACCACATAAAATTGCCAAAGCATTGTTGAATCTGACCGAGGTACAGAATTTCCGTGAAATGGAAAACCTCGAATTCGATATTCAGGAACTGATCGAGAAATACAGTTACATGAATTACGGTCAGGTGGATATCTCCGGATTGTTCAACGACACGTTTAAGGTGATGATTCGCTACGAAATAAAGATTCCTTCGAGCATTTATATGTTGCTGAAAACACTTATCACGATTCAGAACTTAGCCGAAATGCTGGAAGCCAAAATTTCGTTGGTCGACATGATTCGTCCGTATGCGAAAGAAAAAATCAAGGAACGCTTCAGTTGGGAGAACATTAAATCAACCATCATCAACTCGGCCGAAGACTATTTGTATCTCTTCACTACCATGCCGAAAGACATCCGTCAAATTGTAACTGATTTTAAAACGCACGGATTACAACACAAAATCACTTTCGGCGATAAAGGCACCAATAACAAGGACATTCGCGGACATATTTACCGCCTGGGCGTGATTATGCTTATTGGTTTTATGCTCTTGTGTGCAACTTTACTCATGATTAAAGAACCGAATCCGGGAACGTTTACCAATCTCTTTTTCTATTCTACCATTACTATTTCAACGTGGGTGTTGATCAGAATGGTGATGCGGACGAATTGAGATAAAACTCACTGAAAAAGAAAGTTCTTCGAATCGTTTCTTTCATTACTTTCAACTTCAATTTAATTCCTAAAATCAGTTAACCTTGAATGAATTTCAGCAAAAATTAACCACTGTAAGTAATCATTTCGCAAATGGCGATTTGCACTTGGGTTTTCGTCAATTGGTGGATTGTATTCTTGATACACAGCAAAAAGAATTTTACCAATTGTGCATTCAGCATACAGAATGGCTTCACGAACAAGAGCAACCAAATGAGTTGATCATTGAACGTTCGCTTGAAATCATTGATCGACTCAAAAACGTACATGTGTCATCGGGTGATCGCTCCAAAGCGTTACTTAAGGTAACCAACCTCAACAAAACATATAGCGGGCGACGATTCAAAATCGAGCATATTTCCATGGAAATTCATCCGGGAGATGTTTGGGGACTTGTGGGCGAAAACGGAAACGGTAAAACGACACTTTTGCGCATATTGGCTCAGGATCTCAGTTATGATACCGGCGAATTGACCTATCAGTTAGGAGAAACCGAATTGGAAAAGTATGATTTACGTACTAAACTCACCTATATTCCTCAACGTACACCAGGCTGGTTCGGTTCGCTGAAAACCAACCTGAAATTCACTGCTACACACTACGGAGTAAAGCCGGAAGAAAACGAGTTGTTGGTACTCATGATGATTATCCGGTTTGGACTATGGAAATACCGTCATCACCAATGGAGTCAACTTTCCTCTGGATTCAAGATGCGTTTTGAGTTGGCCCGTACATTTTTGCGTTCACCCAAGATTTTATTGTTGGATGAACCGCTTGCTAACTTAGATGTGCTGGCTCAGCAATTGATTTTAGAAGATTTGAAAAGCCTTTCACAGAGCATTTCCAATCCGGTTGGTATTGTATTGAGTTCTCAGCAGCTGTTTGAAGTCGAAAAAATATCAGATAAAGTGCTTTTTCTGAAAAACGGTGTTCCAACACATTTATCGGAAGCCAATCGATTAAAAGCACAATCAACATCTGTCATAGAATTTGATGTTGAAGCAACCCGCGAAGAGTTAAATAAAGCTTTGGAATCGTTTTCAGACATCGAATTGTCCTACAACGGCGGATTATACATTGCTACCATCGGACTTCCGGATGCAATGAATCTTTTGTTAGCAGCATTTGTGCAACACACTATCAAGGTGAAATACATCCGCGATATTTCTCACTCAACCCGCCGTTTATTTATCTAAATCAATGCCATGAAATCTCTTCGAAAACTCGATACCTATATTCTTGAACGCTACCCGATTATTTGGCATTCGAAAGTCATTTACATGCTCTTTGCCGGAATACTTATGTGGATCGGTTATTTTTTGATCGGTTACGGAATCACCGATATCGAATTTTTAAAGACCGAAGAAATAGATGAGTACTTTTTTGAATCGGCGACACTCGGATTTCATTGTTTTCTGACGATTATTTTACTTACAGTTTGGGCATTATACTTCTTCAAAAAGAACGCTATCAGACATTATTATCCGTTGAAACGATTCTATTTTTCGAAGCTATTTATAGTGATTCAATTGGGAATGCTTCCAATTGTGAGTGTTTATTTGCCGTTCAATTATGGAATAGCATTGAAGACAAAACAACTCGTCTCATTGAATGATTTGAAGGTAAATGCCGAAACAACGAACCTTGCAATGGCATTTCTTTCAGAAGACCATTTGTATGAAATTCACAATCGCGATTTTTGTCTATCAAAACCGCTAAGAATCATTGACTTTGATAGAAACGACTCTACCTGGACTCAAACAACCAATTTTCTTGACCGTGATTCTTCCTATTATGACGCAAAAAAATACCCTGAACGGAATATTCAACTGGATGGTATCACCATTCAAGTTTTAAGCTATCATTCCGTTAGGAAAAGGGATCAATGTGATAGCTATTATCTCGATTACGTAGATTCTTTCCTAACAAAGGATTCTACGTTCAAAAGGTATAGTATCTATAATTACTCAAAAACATGTTATTCAAAGTCTAGTTATTCGGGCTACAACGAATATGGAGATAGTTATTCTGCTAAAGAATACCGAAAGGATTATTTACCGCTTGTTCATCGTTGGGTGAAAAACAATGAAAAAGACTCTATTAAAAATGCCATTCAAAAATTCAAAATTATTCTCAATCGCTACAACATCAGTTGCTTTATAGATCAGCAGTATCTCGTTGATTATCTGTCAAAAAAACAGTATGAAAATTTCCCTTCGGCTCTTATAGATTATAGTTTGGATCATGATGCTGTAATATATGCTCAACGCAATTTTTCTGTAGCAAAACTTAATCTCGACGAGTATTTATACCATCAAAATACGGTGGAACCTTTTTTTGGATTTGGTCTCTATAAACTTAAACACATTCAGGAAAATGCAAACATTGCCTTCTTTCAACCATTCAATCTGACACAAAACCTGTTAATTCCTTTGATGATCGTTTTCCTGATCGGTTTATTTTTTCTGATTTTCGATTTTGCCAATTTCATTCAATTGGTCATTACGATCCCAATTGCCGGTGTTCTAATCATTATTGTTGGTTTGATGGCTTCCCTTATTCATGAATACAGCTATAGAAGCGGACATGGGTATCAATCGTTTGATGTTTCACTTTCAACACTGTTTTTCATTGTCTCAACCGTCATTCTTTTACTGGCTGCATTTTCGGTATATCGTCGTTTTTTCAGTAAACGTATTGCAGGCATTTTAATTAATTTGGGCTACATGGTTGCACCGTTTTTTCCTGGTATTGTTATCTATTTTTTAGATCAACAAACAAAAGTGCGTGTTTATGATTTCTGCAATGGTGAATATGTAGAACACACTTTTTGGAGTGACCTGCTTATTCCGGAAATACTTTTCCCTCTTGCATTCATTGCCTCAATCAGTTACTTTTCGCTCATTAAAAAATGGTATGCAAAACCTGAATAATGCGGTTGAGAAGAAATGAAAAAGGAATCCAAAAAGGGAATTTTACTATTGATAATCGTATTGCTAACGCAATTATTCATTTGCATCTTAATTGGTCATGTCATTCATGATTTAATTGGATTTAGCAATCAATTATTCCTGTCTTCCCTTCCGGCTGCAACAATTTGTTTTTATTACAATTACAGATTATACGTTAAAGGTTACGAGCTCAAGTTATGGAAAGTAATTACCCATTTTATTACTCTTTCTTTATTGATCTGCTTCCTTCTTTTTTACTCATGGTCAATAAGCAAACTCGTGCCTCCTCAATTAAATATCCTCATTGCAAGTATCGTTCACCTCGAAATATTTAAATTATTGTTTAAGCCACGTATGCTGAAAATCTCCTTTTACGTCTATGTTTTTTGTGTCTTCGCAACCTTCTTTTTGGTTTACGGATATACTGAGTTTGGTATGTTTTTTTGGATGTTCGTGCTGACAATCGTTCCGTTATTCTTTGTGAATAGTCGAACTCGCCAACAAGAAATTTTCAAAAACGGAAAAGTGAATTAGGATTCAACCTTTCACTTCAACAAATACCCCGTACTCCGGCCTCCCGATTGATCTTTCACCAAGACTTCTTTGGCAATCAAATCATTGATATCGCGCAAAGCTGTATCCGGTGAACACTTGCAGATTTTGCCCCATTTGGTAGAAGTGAGTTTGCCTGTAAATCCATCGAGTAATCGATTCACCATCGCCGTTTGACGCTCGTTCATGGATACATGACGATTGCGTTCCCAGAAATTCGATTTCTGGAAGATGGTTGCCAAACCAGCCTCGCTATCCTCCAATGCAGCATGAAGGCAATTCAAAAACCAATCTATCCAGGGTGTAATATCCAAATCACCGCGCTGACTTTCTTCGAGTATCGAATAATAAGCGTTGCGCTCACGACGAATTTGTGCCGACATACTGTAATACCGCTGGTTGATTCCTTCGGATTTGGTCAATAGCATGTCTGTTATTGCACGAGCAATACGCCCATTTCCGTCATCAAACGGGTGAATGGTTACAAACCAAAAAT
>JBILJP010000313.1:0-6340 GCA_044377135.1 Fluviicola sp. | reverse complement strand
AAAGACCTGCGTCTTCCAATGCTGCAATCATTACGTTTCGCGCACCGATTCCATCCGGATGTGGTGCTGTCATGTGATAAGCATCACCCGACATTCCGCCACCCATTACTTCTGCGTAAATGTTTGCTCCTCGTTTGATAGCGTGTTCGTATTCTTCAAGAATCAACGCACCACCACCTTCACCAAGTACAAAACCATCGCGATCCAAGTCAAACGGACGTGAAGCCGTTTCAGGTGAATCATTGCGGGTAGAAAGGGCTTTCAAACCATTGAAACCTCCCATCCCCATTTCATTAACTGCTGCTTCGGAACCACCTGTTACAAATGCATCGGCTTTCCCCAAACGAATCAGGTTATAGGCATCGATGATGGCATTGGTGGAAGAAGCACAAGCAGAAACGGTAACATAATTCGGTCCGCGCAAACCATACTTGATGGAAATGTGTCCGGCCGCAATGTCAGCAATCATTTTCGGAATAAAGAACGGGTTGAATTTAGGAGTACCGTCACCGGCGAAGAAGTTTTGTGCTTCATCCTGGAACGTTTTTAAGCCTCCGATTCCCGACCCCCAAATCACACCGATACGATCCAAATTCGGATTTGATTCCAATAATTTAGAATCAACCATGGCCTCTGTAGCAGAGACCATGGCGTATTGTGAAAATTGATCTAATTTCCGAGCTTCTTTTCTGTCGATAAAATCTTCGACGTTAAAGTTTTTGACTTCACATGCAAACAACGTTTTGAACTTCGAAGCGTCAAATTGTTGAATAGGGGCGGCTCCGCTCTTACCTTTGAGAAGATTTTCCCAATATTCTGTAACGGTATTTCCGATCGGTGTTAATGCACCAAGCCCAGTAACAACAACTCTCTTAAGCTCCATAAATGTGATGTTCGTTCGTCTATTTGCCTCGTTGAAACAAATTCTTAGTTAGCGTTTTGCTCAATGTAAGTAACAGCGTCACCAACTGTTTGAATGTTCTCTGCTTGATCGTCAGGAATAGCGATATTGAATTCTTTCTCGAATTCCATAATCAACTCTACAGTATCCAGGGAATCAGCACCCAGGTCGTTTGTGAAGCTTGCTTCGTTTGTTACTTCAGTTTCTTCAACTCCTAATTTATCTACTATGATAGATATTACTCTTGACTTGATATCAGACATCTCAAAATCGTTTATAAGGTTTTTCAGCTTGCAAAGAAAAAAGGAAAACCGATATAAACAAAATATATCTGAACTTAATTGATGAAAGGCTTTCTCCAAAAACGGAATAGTTGGTTTGTTTACTGCCTTTTAGACTCGTTTTCGGACTGTGTTAAATAAATCCTGTAATCAATTATCCCACAGATTTTGAGCTCTAAATAGGCAATTCGGTTCAGAGAACTTACCTTTGCGACATGAATATTCAGTCCATTGCTGTCTTTGCATCCGGAACGGGTTCCAATGCAATTCGTCTGATTGAGCATTTTTCGGCTTCTTCTGCCATTTCGGTGGAATTGGTTGTATGCAATAAACCCGACGCACCTGTTGTGGAAAAAGCACGCGCTTTGGGTGTGGAAGTTTTGGTGATGGACAACGCCTCGTTTGAAAGCGGACTCACTTTATTACAAGAATTGCACTACCGACACATTGATTGGATTGTCCTGGCAGGATTCCTCCGAAAAATTCCGGTAAACATCATTCGCGGGTTTCAAGATCGCATCATTAACATACACCCTGCTCTGCTTCCGAAGTTCGGTGGTAAGGGAATGTATGGAATGCACGTACACAAGGCTGTAGTGGAAGCCTGTGAGCCGGAAACGGGTATTTCAATTCACTTAGTGAACGAAGAATTTGATAAAGGACGGTTATTGGCCCAATTTAAAGTGGCTGTTTCCGAAAACGACACCCCTGAATATGTAGCTGCAAAAGTGCAGGAATTGGAGCATCGCCATTTTGCCGATGTGGTAGAAACCATAATTCTAGAACAACTATGAATGCCTTTTTTTCAGGATTCAATCCTTCCGAATTGTTCAAGGCCACGATGGTCTTGTTTGCCGTAATTGATATTGTGGGTTCGGTTCCGTTGATCATTAAACTCAAGGAACAAGCCGGCGATCTCCACCCGATGCGTACCAGTTTGGTTTCATTGGGAATTATGATTGGTTTTTTGATTCTTGGAGAAAGCATTTTGAAATTGTTCGGTGTTGATGTGAAATCGTTTGCCGTAGCCGGTTCCCTGATTCTGTTTGCCATGAGTTTGGAAATGATTCTGGGCGTTCGATTGTTTCGCGACAGCGTTTCGGGGAAAACCGCCAGTGTTGTTCCTTTGGCATTTCCGATTATTGCCGGAGCCGGAACAATGACCACCTTGGTTTCACTAAGAGCGGAATTTCAGAATATCAATATTGTGCTAGCGATCCTGATCAATGTATTGATTGTTTACATTGTGTTGCGATTGACCAAACGTCTTGAGATTTTGCTTGGACCGGGCGGAATTGCTATTCTGAAAAAAGTGTTCGGGATTATCTTGCTGGCTATTGCAGTGAAGCTCTTTACCACTAATATTTCGGCTATGGTACAAGCCATTGCTGCGCAAGGATAATGACCGCGGTTTCACCTACACCGGAAATCAAACAAACGCAGGAACGTTTTCGGGAACTGGATGCACTGCGCGGTGTGGCGGCGATAATTGTTTTGCTCTTTCATTATTCGATGAACAATCCGGCGGTGTTGCCTTATTTCAAATATGGCGTTACGGGGGTGGATTTGTTTTTTCTCATCAGCGGATTTGTGATTTTCAGAAGCATTTCGACCGTTCAATCCGGAACCGAATTCCTGATCAACCGTTTCACCCGTCTATTTCCAACGTATTGGGTGGCGGTCAGTTTTACGTTTTTAATCATTTTCATCAACGAACATGTAGTTGCTGATCTAAAAACGCCCGTAAATTGGGAACACTATTGGTACAACTTGACCATGTTCCAGTATTATTTCAACGTTCCGAATTTAGACGAACCTTATTGGACCATGATCGTTGAGATGGTGTTTTACCTTACGATGTTTGTCTTATTGATTAGCAAATCCATCCGATCAACCATTCCGTTTTTTGTACTACTGGTGTTGTTTGGTTTGTTGTTGAGTGACTTTTACCGCGGTGAACAAAGCATCGAATTCACGGCTGATTACTTCGTCAATTTCCCGTTGGCCCAATATGTGGCACTTTTCTTAGGCGGCATTTTGTTTTACAAACTTCATCAAAGCAAGAAGCACCGCATTCGGTTGATTTTGCTGATCATCGGTTGTTATTTGGCTCAGATTACACTCTTTAATGCCGGTGACGGACCTAATGGCCATCTTTCATTGGCGGAATACCAATTGGTACTGGGGTCTTACTTCTTACTCATGTTCCTTTTTGTTTTCGGAAAGCTGAAGTGGCTTGTCAATCGGTACACCCTCTTTTTAGGAAAAATCTCCTTTGCATTGTATCTGATTCACCAATATTTCTCGGTCAATTTCCTGATTCCAAATCTTACAAAAGCAGGAATAAACATTTATGTGGCTTCTTACCTGATTGCTTTACCGGCTTGTTTGCTGGTTGCTTCGGCGATAACATTTGGAGTAGAAAAACCGGTTGGGCCATGGCTGAAGAAAAAACTTCAATCCCTGCTCATCGAAAAAACAGGTGATTGGTTGAAACGTTTGCCGATTTCAAGTTCTTTAAAGGAACGATTTTAATCAATAGCCATTAATTTATACCTCTTGTTTTCAATCTCAATGAAATATACTCCGGCATTTGGAGGAACCGAAATGGCATTCGCGGACATAGTGCAAAAAATAGAATTGTACTGTTTTTCATAGCAGTAAATTGAATCTTAAATGTACTACTTTCAGCGAGTTAACCTAAATCAGGTTGAGGTATTAAACCAAACTCCTATGTTATCTAAGGAAATGATAAAAGAAATTAATGCGCATATAAGCAATTGTTCGATCTACCAAAACATGTTCATTCGTTTTGAGAAAATACCTGCTCCTGTGATTGTAGATATCATTGAAGCCCGTTTTCTGTCCCAGATTCATGCTGATGTCAATGCCTGCATTTGATTCTCCGAAATAGATTTTGAGTCCCAGTCCTGCCCCAAATTCATTGAACCGTCCGCGAGTTGCCGACTGGAGAAAAGAAAGGTCGCGATCTCCGAAATCATATTCGTGTTTTTTAGACCAACTCCAGTACCTGCCGTTTACCTTCCAGTAAGTATTGAGGTAAAAGGCGATGTTGTATTCATTAACAGGCATCAAAAATTTATAATCAATGAGGCAGTATGTTTTGCGTTCATAATCGCTGTACATCGCTACCTCGTCATCGTCATCCATTTCTCCTCTGGTTCGAAACATGGTTCCGTCTACTCCGATACTGTGGTGATTGTTGAGGATCAACTCGGCTCCATACGTATAGGTTCTGCCTGAAAAATCCTCCAATCCGTAGATCGGCAAATACTTACCACGTACTGCAAATGATAATTCGGGTTGAGCGACGGCGGTAATCGTGGGAAATAATCCCAAAAGAAGGAGAATAAGTATAGGCGAGATTCCGGTTTTCATGTCAAGTAATGTAGTAAAGACTAAGCTAATTTAAATTTTTGGAAATGATGCTTAGATCAGGATAAGGTTGAAATAGGGGAATACGTATAAATAACGAAATTGGTGAGATGAAAAGCTCTGCAGGCCAGTGAAAATGGACTTTCCGCCTAAGGCGGAGGTAAAATTCTAAAAGTGTACACGTTTAAAATTGGCAAATTTTAGAATTTTCTCGCGGAAACTCGCCTTCGATTCCACTCGCGAAGATTTCCAAATTGGACACTTTTCAAATTGCCCATTTGGCAAATTTGAAAATTTACAACTTTCCAAGCAAAATTTCGCCCACAAAAAAAGGCACCAATATTGCCAGCACCTCCTTGTATATGTAATTGTAATTTACATCTTTTATCAAGAAATGGAATCGATCCAGATTCTTCAATGCGATACTTGTACCACGAACTACAGCCATAGGTGTATGAATGTATTACACTTCAATCACATTTAGCTACAGTTTAATCACTCACTTTTATTTTTGCGCGATTCCCTTACAACCTTTCCTGTGGTGAGTCAATCTTCTGGGAAATAATGTATCATGTTTTCAGTTCAAAAAAACACCTCGATACTAAAACCCAATGTTAGATTTCAAGAATTAGATGCTTTGCGCGGAATTGCGGCTTTATCTGTTCTATTATTTCATTATTCCATGCCTTGCCAAGACAAACTGATCTTTAAACTATTCAAATATGGTGTTTCAGGCGTAGATCTCTTTTTTATAATCAGTGGATTTGTGGTGTTCATGAGTGTCTCCAATGCAAAAAACAGTTGGGAATTTCTTATTAATCGCTTTACACGCTTATTCCCCACCTATTGGACGGCAGTGACCTTTACTTTTATACTCATCATTCTAAATGAATATTATCTTTTTCCAACCAATTTTGATCTATCGAAGGGATGGGAGACTTATCTCTACAATTTAACGATGTTTCAATATTATTTTGAAATTCCCGATTTGGATGGTCCATATTGGACAATGATCATTGAAATGATTTTTTACCTTCTGATGTTTGTATTGATGCTCACAAAATCAGTAAAATCAACCGTTCCGATTTTAGTCTTATTAATCATAAGCAGTGCTCTGATTACAGAATTTTACAAAGGATGGGGTGGTGAATTATACACCGATTATTTTATGAATTTCCCGCTTTCACAATTCATCCCGCTATTTTTAGCCGGAATACTTTTCTATCAACTAAAAAATGCTGTTGGTAAACGACTGATGATTATTTTACTCATCTTGGGTTGTTACTTCGCGCAAATCATCTTGTTTAAAAGTGGTGGTAGATCTTCGGGCTATATTTTACATGCTGAATACAAAGTTGTTGTCGGTATTTATTTTGTTTTCATGTTCTTATTCGCATACAACAAACTTGGTTGGATTGTAAATCGTGCTACACTTTACTTAGGTAAAATATCATTTGCACTGTATCTGATACATCAATATCTATCGATTAACGTCATTATACCGCATTTAATGAAACTAGGTGTTAATTTTCACATTGCGGCTTTCCTGATTGCCTTACCTACTTGTATCCTGATAGCTTCTCTTATTACCTTTTATGTTGAAAAACCTGCGAGTCCGTGGTTACGAAAAAAATTAAGTGGTTGGTTATTGCATCAACTACCAAACTGGATTAAAAACCGACCATTACTACAACAGCTGTTTTATTCAAGTCATTAACGGTTAGTTCGAGTGCTATATCCTTGTCCGGATAAAAACCGTGGT
>JBILJP010000312.1:0-6346 GCA_044377135.1 Fluviicola sp. | reverse complement strand
ATCCCTAAAACATTCATCTGTGGCGTTGTATTTTGTAGAGATGACTCGCCATCTCTACAAAATACGCCTAACATCTGAACATTTTATGAATTTCTGACGGGTATTCTTATCCCGAACTCACGTTAAAATACTCAGATGCGCACAGATGTTGGACTATACACCTGCGTCTAGTCTTCAAATTGTACCACGTATTTCATCTGTGAAAATCCGTGCAATCTGTGGCAAAATCAAAAAAGAATCGTCAAATAAGTTGAATTTCTGTATACAGTTCAATTACTTTACCACAATCGTAACATACCCAAATCGGAGTTCATGCGTTAACTTAATGGCATTGCCCTATGAGGTGAGACAAAATATGTCCCGACCCTACGGGGCGGAGGGGAAGACGATGATTTGTTTTTTACAATATCCCGCCTCTACGAGGCGATGGGGTTTATAATCAAGAAAAAAGTAAGCGTTAATGGTTAAGTTCTTTCAATAATTCATTGATTTGTGGAACAACCAACGACTGATCATCATTCACAATCACAAAATCGGCAGTTATGCGTTTTTCTTCGTCAGAAAGTTGGCTTTTGATACGTGATCGAATTGCCTCTTCATCTGCCCGATCTCTTGCCAAAACCCGTTTGAGGCGGAGTTCTTCCGGAGCAGTTACCAATACAGTGAAATCAAGCAATCGGTAACCACCGGTCTCGATTAGTAATGCCGATTCTTGAAACACGATGGAAGAAGTTTGAGCGCTTGTCCATTGTTTGAAATCGGCCCGAACCGCCGGATGAACGATGGCATTGATTTGTTCACGCTTTGCGGGATTATTGAAGATAGCTTCCGCTAAAAATGGGCGATTGAGTTGGTTGTTGTGAAAGGTTTGTTCTCCGAATGCGGCAATGAGTTGCTGACGAACTTCGGGTGAAGTTTCCATGATTGTTTTGGCGCGCTCGTCGGAATTGTAAACAGGATAGCCCATGGCTGTTAAAACGGCGCAAACCGTTGATTTACCGGAACCTATTCCGCCGGTAATGCCGACTTTTAAAGGAGCGATCATGGCAAAAAAAATCCCGTAGACTTGATGCGTACGGGATATTTCATTAAATCTCTTCGACTTCTATAATATTGAACTTCAAGCCAATGATTGCCTGATAGTCTTGTCCGGCTTCTTCCATATCCTCATCATCTTCTTCAAAATACCAATTGATGATCACATTTGTGCGATCACCCGAAATGGATTCGAGTTTTTTGAATAAATCCAAAATACATTTGGAAGAAGAGGTGTTGAAGTATTCCAATTTCACATCAACGGCAGTTTCTGCAACAGGAGCTTTCCCGTAAGTATCAATCCAATCATTGAGTGGTTTGTAGAACTCGACAGAGTTTTCAGGAATAGAACGACCTTTTAATTCAAGTTTTCCGGCTGCTGCATCAAAGTTAATCGAAGGTGTTTTTGCAGATCCTTCAAGGTGTAAGTTTTCCATAACTGTTAATCAATTTTAATATTCAAACAGAAAAAGCTGCTGGTATCATTCACAGGTAAAAATTGATACTCTAGCTTATTTCCTGATTTTCTTGCAATATCTATCATCCCCAAACCGGCAGTACCTTTATCCGAAACATTTCCGTTATTGAGTACTTCCTGGTAATAGAGTTTCAGTTCGTCTTTGTCCATGCCGTTGATAGCAACCAAACGTCTTTCCAACTCCAAACCGCTTTCACGATCGATGTAATTACCGGTACTGATCACAAACTGATCGTCTTTTTTGGCAATCATAAACAACGCCGATTTGGCTTCAATGCGCTCAATGTTCCGATCAACAGATTCAGCACCGTCATCAATGTGGTGGTACAAGTTCTGAAGGCATTCTACCAGCACATTAAACACTTTCTTCTTGGTTTTTGGCGATTCGTCCATGTAATCCATTTTTGATTCCATGATCGAGAGCACCGAGGTCAAGAGATCCGATGTAACTACACCTTTAAAGGAAAGCAAAATATTTTCGCGTTCCATCGTTTGGTACAATTCGTAGATGTCGTTTTTTATCATCGTCGCTTCGTTCGAAGTGTGACAAATATAATAATCCTGTCGAACTTATTATTGCATTAATAGAAAAAAAACGGGCAATGGTAGAAATTAACTATTTAGTGCCCAACAAGTGACTTTCAAGTAGAACCAGCACTTACTTTCGACTGAAAACCGGAAAAATCAACACGCGTTTTAGCTCGAATGAAAACGGTTTTTTCCGACTTCCAACACATTTGAACAGCAACCGAAATCCGTAACCTACCTGAAAGAAAAACTGTTTTCTGTAATGAATCACAAACAATGCTTTCTGCCGAAAAGAAGTCATATTCGAAAGCGAATGAATAATCCATTGTCCGCGCATAAGCCCGCGCATGAGTTTGTCATATTTATATCCGCTTCCCTTAAATCTGTTGAGTAACGGCGGAAAAGGCGCATCTTTCCAATGTGGGAATTTGGTTCTGGACGCACTACCGGGAACCTCCCGAACATTCAAATAATTGCCTTGTAATTGCACAATACGCGTTCCGGGAACTGCGGCCAATTGCCTGAAATGACGGTACCAACAATCAATTCCTTCATAAAAACGCACCGTTTCTAAAAAACGTTCTTTTTCCATCCATTTTCTGCGGATTACCACATTGCTCCCCACGCCTATCACATATTGATGTGAAGTTACAACGCGCATCGGATCAAGCATGTGATAAGCATGTTCACCTATCGGTTCAAAATAGTGGCGCAAAGCCCCGAAATTGGGATACGCAATTCCACTTGGGAAAAGTTTTACGCGCATTGCCACCAAATCGGCTCCAAAGTTTTCAAACAAGTCGGCAATCCGCTCAAAAAAATCGAATGCATATAAATCATCCGCATCAAAAAAGGTAACTACATCTCCGGTTGAACGATCAAAACCAGCATTTCGGGCAGCTGCAATTCCACCGTTTTTCTGCAAACGAACTAACTCAAAGCGAGTATGTTTCAAAAAATCGGCGGGAGCGTTGGCAAAAAACGCAGTGACTTCGTCTGCACTTCCGTCGGTACTTTTGTCATCAACAACTATCACTTCATTGGGCCATTTGGTTTGATCGACAATGGATTGCAACGAAGCTTGCACGTAGGGTGCTTTGTTGTAAAGAGGTATAATCACTGAATAGTTCATCTGTCAGGTTTTTCGTTCTAAATTTTAGGCATTAAAACTAACGGACACCATAAACGAAGAAAACAGTAGAAATACCTGTTTTTAATCATTGACCATTTTCAGGAATACTATTTTGAACTTACGAAGGAATACAACACTTGATAATTCATCATTTATAATTCAAGAATCCCTAAAGAAAACCGTATTTTTGCCGAGCAATGCAGACACAGAATACAAACGAATGGTTCGCTTCGTGGTTTGACTCCCCGTACTATCATCTTCTTTACCAGAATAGAGACGAAGATGAAGCAGCAGATTTTTTGACACTTCTTACTGCCCACCTTCGTTTACCCAAAACAGCACATTTACTTGATTTGGCGTGTGGTGCAGGAAGGCATTCGCGCGTATTGCATTGTTTGGGATACCGTGTTACGGGATGTGATCTTTCACCCAATAGTATTCATGAAGCGCAGGCAAAAGCCACGGAAGGCATGGACTTTTTTGTGCACGACATGCGCAATCCGCTTCCGGGAAATTATGATACAACCTTTAACTTATTTACCAGTTTCGGGTATTTCGACAATGTGTTGGACAATGCCAAAGTACTAACCAGTGTATCCAACGCACTTACTGAAAATGGTTTGTTGATCATAGATTTCATGAATGCCGAAAAGGTGATTCGCGAATTAAAAATGCGGCAGGAAATTGTCCGTGACGGAATTACATTCCACATAAAACGCGAGGTATCCAATGGAAAGATTGTGAAAACCATTGCATTTGAAGCCGAAGGACAATCGCATTTTTACCAGGAAAAAGTACAAGCGCTCGACCTCATCGATTTTCAGCAATTGTTGGGCAATGCCGGTTTTGATATTTTAGAAACATTCGGAAATTACACCCTTCAACAGTACAACCCGCTGCTTTCGGATCGCTTAATTTTGATTTGCAAAAAACGATGAGTGAGTTACTTCTCAATGCCTTTTTTCTTATTCTTTCGGTAGTATCCGGTGGATTGATCGTATTGTTTCTGGAACGCAAAAATCAGCAACAACTCATCAAATTATCATTGGCATTCAGCGGCGGTTTTTTACTGGCGATTGCTTTTACCCACTTTTTACCCGAATTGTACGCCGATAACTCCTTTTCTATCGGTGTTTGGATCTTGATGGGATTTTTGGTGCAGCTCTTTTTGGAATATTTTTCGGGCGGAATCGAACACGGGCACATTCACGTGCATGGACATCGAAAAATTCCTTACGCTTTATTGCTCTCCCTTTCTGTACATTCCTTTATTGAAGGAATTCCGCTAGCTGGTTTCGGACATGAATCCAGTCACGATCACCATCACCACGAATCGTTGTTACTCGGAATTTTGTTGCACCAATTGCCGGTGGCTATCGCGTTGATGACCTTATTGCGTCAATCGAACCTGAGCCTACAAAAAAGCTGGTTCTTATTGGGCGTTTTTGGCCTCATGACACCAATGGGCATGTTTCTTGGATGGATCATGGAAAGCAACGGCGAATTTGCATACATGGACGTATTACTGGCAATTGTTGTAGGAATGTTCTTGCATATTTCGACCACCATCATTTTTGAAACCAGCGAAAATCACAAATTTAACCTGGCAAAACTGACCGCTATACTGTTGGGAGTCGGGTTGAGCTTTTGTATTATTTGACGGAAATCTAGTTTCTCAACCATCGTTTTCTTCCATCTAGCGTTAAAATCAATTCAAGAAAACGAATCTGGAATCGAATATCAAATTCGCATCAATACATCATCGTTAATTGAGTTAGTTTGTTAAGGCTTTTAGAACGCACATACAGTTGAAAAAGAAAAGCCTTATAGCAACCCGATATACGCATCCAGTTTATCGGAAGCATCGAGTTGCAGTTTTTGTTTGAGCCTGTTCTTGGCCTTTTTGACACTCGGGATTTCGATGAAGAGCAACTCTGAAATTTCTTTGTCGGAAAGATTCAACTTGATCAATACTGCCAGACGGAATTCGTTATTGGACAAATTGGGATGCCTATTTTTCAGTGATTCGGCAAAAGAAGGAAACAACACTTGTAATTTCGCCAAAAACTGCACCCAATCCTGATCATTGGTGGTGAGACTGCTCAATTGTTCTTTCGAAATCAGGTTTTGCTCGTTTTCAATCACCAGATTATTCAGCTCGCCGATCAGTGCATTCTTGGCAATCAATTGTTGTTTAAGTACTTCAAGTTCATTCAATGTCTGTTCCTTTTCGTTTTCGAGCAATCGAAGCTCTGATTGTGTCAAACTCAGTTTTAATTCATTGAGTTTGGTGCGTTGAATGAATATCCGCCGTAAGAAAACAATGGCAAAAACAGAAACAATGAGTAAACATACTGCCACCCACTTGGTGATTTGTTCGGCGGTGATTTTTTTGTTCTTAAACTCCACTTGCTTCTTCAGTAATCGATTTCGTGAATCCTTTGATTTTACCTGATAAGTAAGATTCAAATGATCGATATTGGATTGAAGTTCAAGCCGCATTATTTTTTGCTGCGTTTTCGAAAACAGTTTATGGTACCGGTAAGCCAATCGATAATCACCTTTTCCTTCATAAGTTTTATACAAATATTCATAGCAGTAAAGCAAATCGGCAATGTCTTCGCTGTTTTCTGCAATCACAAGCGCTTCTTGCAACAATTTCACCGATTCATCATACTGTTTTATATCCAGGTTCAATTTCCCCAAATTCAGTTTCGTATGCAAAATTCCCCGTTCCGAATTCATCTGTTGAAACACCAACAACGCCTCTTCATTGAACTCCCTGGCTCGTTTATAATCTTTACGGGTAAGGTAAATATCGCCTAAATCCTGAAGGGAAAAGCCGGTGATTTGATCATTATTTATCGCTTTAGCCGTTGCAATGGCTTTGTTATAATAAACGATCGAAGAATCAAGGTTTGCTTCTTTGTAGCTTACTGCTAAATTGTAATAAGTATGTGAAAGATGTACCGGATTATTAAGTGCTTCAAGGATGGCAATACTCTTTTTATAATTGCGAATTGCATCACGGTGTTTTCTGTTAATGGTATAAACGATGGCAATAGAACTATAAAAATTGGCTTTCTCAACAGTTCCATCTTTCAACAACGGTTCCGACCGGTAGATGTAATACAAGGCAGAATCGTATTTAGCCTCGTAATAATAAACGTTGT
>JBILJP010000311.1:0-6348 GCA_044377135.1 Fluviicola sp. | reverse complement strand
ATAAAAAAAGTGTATTTCTCTTCGTTAACCCATGCAAACCGTGACTCAGATAAGTACCCCGATCATACAATTTCCATTGTTTTTCCTTCAGTCCGTCGGTAAAATAACCATGGCGGATGGTATCACCCCGGTAGTTGAAACGCGTAAATTCATTTTCGAGTAAGTTGTTTTTCAATTCAAACACGGCCGCCACTTTGGTGGGAAGCACCTTTGTTTTCTTCCATTCATGGTAACTCAGCATCGGTTCGAAGTACTGAATATACTTACCATTGGGCAAATTCTGAACCGCAGGAACGAGGTCGTAATTCTGATCTATTTCCCGATCAACAAGTAACTCCGAGTTATTCCTGTACCAGTGTTTTTTTCGCAGTAACAACGCCCGAACCAACTTAGGTGCTTTTGTATCATTGAGCCACCGGTAACGGTTTTGAGCTTTGGAAACGATGATCTTGGAACGAATCAATTCGGCGTTTAGCGAATCGATCATCTTGTTCTTAGACAAATTTAAGCGCGGATCGCCTGCCAATTTCCAGTCTTTGAACAATTCAAATTGCACTTCGGAAAGATCCAGTTTATCCAGGAGAATATTACTTGGCTGTAATTTCTCTTTGAGCGGATACACAAAATACCATTGTCCGTTTACCTGCACCGAATCGGGACGCTGGGCAAAGGTCGTTAGGGCAATGAGGTGAATGAAAAGGAGTAAACCTCGTTGTTTCATAGCGTTTTAGTTAGAAGATTCATAGGTTTGTTTCGAAACAGATTTCCCGTTTCTGTAAATGGTTACGGTTATTTTCTTTCCGCGTTCCAGCTGACTGATAATGACATCCAAATCCGGATTTGATTCGTCCAGACAAATATCACCGAGGTAGGCTTTGGTTGTGAGATCGCCTTCCAGCCAGCGTCCGATTTTTTTACCGTTTTGATAAACGCCCATGCGGGTAAGGCCACCTTGTTGGTTATAAAATTGCCATAAACCATCGGGCAGACCATTCGTGAGTTGGCCGCTGCTCATGGTTGCGCCGTTATCGTAATAGAAAGCAGTAATTCCGTTTTCCCTTTGCCCCGAAGGAATGATGTATTCGCGAATGGAATAATATTCATCGCTGGTACATTTGTAAAAATCGGATTCTTCCAGTAACAATTGAGTCATTGCTTTTCCGTCTGTACCTTGGTTTGTCTGAACGCCAATAATTGCAAATGTATCGTTGTTTTGAACATAGATCGAATTGGTGTAATCGATAGTGTACTGAACGCTTTGGTCAACACTTGCGTAAACCCAGCGACCTCTTTTCTTTTCCTTGATCAGATTTCCGCTACGCGCAATGGTACCATTGGGATAGAATTTGGTGAAGGTGGATTCTTTGGGCACCGCCTCGGGTTTAATGCTATTAGTTAAAAAATCGTTTGAAACCCAATCATACAGATAGTCCTTTTTTGGTGAAATCTTGTCAATGGTGTAAAGATCATAGAGATCCAGTTTCAATGAATCGGTAGCCGGAAGCCGATACTCATAAGACAGCGTATTTTCTTTGAAGTGCTGCATTTGATCAACATACCCGCTATTGAACGTAAAACGTTGGGTTGTTTCCTTTTTGGGGTTCTTTATGATCAATTCCGAATCGGGTAAATCATTGGCGAAACTGATAGAATACATATAATAATTGATTTTGTACCTGGCGTTTCCTTCCCGTTTTCCATCAATGTAATTAACCACCGCTAAGGTATCCATCTTCAATTTCCCTCCGCCAACAGCTGTATTGTATCTTTTTTCCACCAACACTTGCTTGCCCGTTGGTTTACCGTCATTAAACGTGCCGATAAGAAACTTTCGTACCTGATTAGATTGGTCATAATCAGAAAAGAGATAGAGCTGATCTCCGTGCAATTTTCCATTTTTGTAGCGCGCTATCGCCAGTGTATCGCCTTTGTGGTTATACGTAATGCTTGTTCCTTCTTCATGGCGGTTGGCAATCGGTGTTTTCTCATACACATACCACACATTCTTTTTGCAGGAAGGCACATACTGCTCTTTTAACGGATCTGTTTTGTATTCTTCCGTTTCTTCTTTATCGTCGGCGGATTGAAAAAACGAATGAAACAACCAACCTGTTGAAGACTCTCCGGAATAAGTCAATTGTGCTGTTACTGTTTTTTTCGCGTCAATAAAGGTCCAATCGCCAGTTGGAATGCCGTTTTGCACCTTTCCCCTGCCGGATAGCAAGTCAGTTTTACCTTCTTTGGATTCAGCATAATTATCCTTTTCATTTAATTTTAATTGGAAGAAAATCGGAAGACATTGATTGAGTCCAATATAGGTAATGCTGTTTAATTTGGACTTGACCCTTCGGGAGAAGTTTAGCTGAAATTGTCGTCTGTAGGTAGATCGATCGTGAAGAGTAACGACCAATTTATCGTGTTTGAGTTGGTAGCTGTCATATTTGCTTTGTCGGATATTCACTTCCACTTCACCTGTAAAAGGCAAGCCATTTACCAGAAGCGCTACCCGACTAAGACCTTGGTTGTTTTCTTCTACAAAAGTTAGTTCTCCCCAAACGATTTCTTTTTTAAACGAATCAATTTTAAAGGAACGTTTGCGCAGGTTATAGGTTTTAGAGAAATGCCAGTTCTTATCCATCGTTAAACCGGAATCCAACGCTGTAAATGCTTCCCGTGTATATGGAATGAGTTTGGTTAATAAGAGCGCTCCAGTGTTTTCATCGAAAGATCGTTCAACAAATTGCTCTTGTACTTGATCATATGTATTTTCGAATGTCAATTGCCGTTGTTCGTTCCACTCCAATTTAAACACCCGCCTGGAAGCAACCACCGTGTCACCTTCCCAATAATAGCCATCTGAATAACTTTCCTTTACGGCGTAACCATCTATGAACAGTTGTTGTTTCGGTGTTGTAAAAACGGTCTTTACAAAATTGCCATTTTGATCCAGAAAAGATGTTCGGTATAATTTTCCGGTACCGTCAAACTGTTTGTAAATCAATTGTCCCTGTTCATCGAATCCGCATGTATCAAATAAGACACCATTGTTAAAGTACCTGGAACCCACAATTACTTTCTGTGTTTTGTTCCGGTAAAAGCGTGCGACACACACACTCTTTGCATTATCCGACCACAATTCGCACCGGTCATCAAAAAACAAATACGAGATTTCTTTTCCGCTGAATTCCTGCGATTGAATAAATTGTGTCAACGGATACCCTTGCGATTTGAGGATAGATTGCATTCCTGAGTTCTCTATACATTTGGCTGTTTTAAGGTTCCATAGATCTCTGTAATTGTAAGAACTTGCGAATTCAGGAAACGTATAAATCGAATCGGAAGCAGGGGTTGATAGTTCTGCCCAATACTTCGCGTATGGTCGATAGTCTGCTTCCTGAATAGCTCTAATGGCTCCTTTAAAGTGTGATCCGCTGAACATTTTATTGTACTCCCATTGGCCATTCGGGATACCGTTTTCATAGTAGCCCGACCAGCTTTTTTCATAGGTATTGCCATACGAACTCTGATAAGAAACGCATTCTCCCGATAAGAGATCATTCGCATATTGAAATGACAAACTATCTTTTCGGTTGTAGTAACTAGCTCTGTATTTTCGATTAAAGCACCATCCTTCTTTGTAATTAATGGTTACGGCCCCCTTTTTGTTGATCAGCCAGGTTCCTGTGCGCAATCCGTTTTCGAACTGACCATCTGCCAGGGTTTCACCTTCATAAGAAGACAAACGATAGGTTCCTTCAGGTAAATTGTTTTTCAATGAAAAAACAGCTGCTACCCGTTGCGGATTGAGTTGCCATTTTGTCCAATGATCCACGGAGAAATAATCGTCGAAATAAAGAATGTACTTACCATCAGGTAGGTTCTTTTCGCTCGGTGGAATCGAATAATCAGAATAATTGGTCACATCGTGCTGAGATGACGGTGATTTTAAAAGTGTGCGCCGCAAATCATGCTTATTGACATTTCTTCGAACGCTGAAGCTTTTCGTGTTACTACCACGAAACGGATTAATGGCACCGCGGAACCTTCTTCTTATACTGTACTTTCTGGTGGTTTTGATAAAACAATGATGGGTGTGCACTGCCTTCCGATTAAAACCGTCAGACTCTTCTTCATATTGGTCAAAAGTCAGGATCTTATCTTCTATGATCGATTGACGGAGTGCTTTGATCAATGAATCTTTTTCCAACTTCAACCTCGGATCATTTGCCTGCACCCAATCGCGGTATTGCTCAAATTCGGTAGATGTCAACCCCACAACCTGTAAATAATCTGCATTGGGTGTTAGTTTTGCTTTGAGCGGATACACGAAAAACCACTCGCCATTTACCTGCACCGAATCGGGACGCTGGGCAAAAACAGATGGAATGGCTAATAGCCAGCAATAAATGAAAAAGACTTTGCGCATAGGTTGAACGTTTTCAAAAGTATTCTCTATAACGCAAAAATTGCGAAATGATTACACTAAACGTTTTAATCCGACGCGTTTTCTTGGAATATCGATCTCGACAACCTGAACATCAACATGTTCGTGCAGGGAAATGAATTGCGACGGATCTTCTACATACACATCTGCCAGATTCGATTTATGAATCAACCCGTTTTCCTTGATACCGATGTTGACAAACGCCCCGAAATTGGTCACGTTGGTGACAATTCCCGTCAAGCTCATTCCTACGCGCAAATCATCCATGGTGCGAATGCGACTGTCGAATTCCAATACCTTGGCTTGCTTGCGCGGATCGCGTCCCGGTTTTTTGAGCTCGCGAATGATATCATCAAAGGTATAACTGTCTATTTCCGGAAACTCGGTTTTGTTGACGGTTTTCAAGGTAGTTTCATTCCCTATGAGTTCGGTGAGTTTTAAACCGGCTTTTTTAGCAATGGAATTCACCACTTTATAACTTTCGGGGTGAACAGCTGAATTGTCTAACGGATTTTCACCATTTCGTACACGCAAAAATCCTGCAGCTTGCTCGTAAGCTTTGTCACCCAAGCGTTTCACCTTTTTCAATTCTTCGCGCGAACTGAACCCACCGTTTTCGCTTCTGTAAGCCACAATGTTTTCTGCCAGCGCCGGACCTAAACCGGAAACATAGCTCAACAAATAAGGCGAAGCCGTGTTCAAATCAACACCAACGGCATTTACGCACGACACAATCACATCATCCAATGCGTCTTTGAGCTGATTTTGGTTTACTTCGTGCTGGTACTGCCCTACTCCAACCGATTTCGGATCAATTTTCACCAACTCAGCCAACGGGTCCATTAAGCGTCGACCTATGGAAACCGAACCACGCACCGTTACATCGTAATCCGGGAATTCTTTCCGCGCAATCGGGCTGGCCGAATAAATGGAAGCACCATCTTCGCGCACCACATACACATCCAAATCGCGATCGAAACGCACGCGCTTTATGAAAGCCTCAGTTTCGCGACCGGCTGTTCCGTCGCCAATAGCAATGGCTTCAATTTTATAGGCTTGCACCAACTGCGAAATTTTCGCCATGGCTTTATCCGATTCGTTTTGCGGTGGATGCGGGTAAATAGTAGCGTTGGTAAGCAACGATCCTGATTCGTCTAAACACACCACTTTACAGCCGGTTCTGAATCCGGGGTCGATGGCCAAAATGCGCTTGGAACCTACAGGCGGTGCCAACAACAATTGTCGTAAGTTGGTTGAAAACACCTTGATCGCTTCTTTGTCTGCCTTTTCTTTGGCTTCATTCAATACTTCGTTTTCCAGCGACGGACACATCAATCGCGTGTACGCATCTTTGCAGGTATCGGCTACCAAATCGGCACAAGCATCATCGCCTTTCACGAAAAAGCGTTCCAATTGTTCAATAGCGGCTTCTTTTTCGGGTTGTGCTTTCAACGAAAGAATTCCTTCGCGTTCTGCCCGGTACAAAGCCAGAAAACGGTGCGAAGCCGTTCGGTATAACGGTTCTGAGAATTCGAAATAATCACGGTACTTGGCGCCTTCTTCCTCTTTTCCTTTCACCAATTTAGATTGCAGGATTGCTTTGCGCTGAAAGGTAGTTCGCATACGCGCCCGAGCTACCGCATTTTCATTGATCCATTCGGCAATGATATCGCACGCGCCTTGAATGGCCATTTCTTCATCCACTACTTCGCCTTTCAAAAAGCGTTCGGCCATTTGTTCCGGATCGCCACCGCGTTGCGACATAATCATGCGCGCAAGTGGTTCCAAACCCAATTTGCGGGCTTTTTCGCCTTTTGTCAAACGTTTTTGTTTGTACGGCAGGTATAAATCTTCGAGTGCGTTTGATTCAAAACACGTTTCGATTTTCGTTTTCAGTTCGGGAG
>JBILJP010000024.1:0-23164 GCA_044377135.1 Fluviicola sp. | reverse complement strand
CATAATTCATAATTCATAATTCATAATTCATAATTCATAATTCATAATTCATAATTCATAATTCATAATTCATAATTCATAATTCATAATTCATAATTCATAATTCATAATTCATAATTCATAATTCCCCATGTAACCTACATCACAAACCACCTCCTTTCTTGCCGTTATCTTTGATTCAAATTTCAATACAACAGTCATGAAAGTAGAACAGATTTATACCGGTTGCATTGCACATGCGGCATATTACCTCGAAAGCAACGGTGAAGCGGCTATTTTTGATCCGCTCAGAGAAGTACAACCTTATATGGATCGTGCGGTTGCAGACAGAGCAACAATTAAGTACGTATTCGAAACGCATTTCCATGCCGATTTTGTGTCGGGGCACTTGGATTTGGCGAAAAAGACCGGCGCTAAGATCGTTTACGGACCAACAGCCAAACCCGGATTTGATGCCATCGTAGCTGAAGACAATCAGGTGTTTGAAGTGGGAGCTTACAAGGTGAAAGTGATCCACACACCCGGACATACCATGGAAAGTACAACGTACCTGCTCATCGACGAGAACGGAAAAGAACACGGTATCATTACCGGAGACACGTTATTTATCGGCGATGTAGGTCGACCGGACCTGGCGCAACACGTCATTGCCGAACTGACAGAAGAAAAACTGGCCAATCATTTATTCGATTCGCTACGCAACAAAATAATGCCCTTGGCAGATGACTTGATCGTGTATCCGAATCACGGAGCCGGTAGCGCTTGCGGAAAGAAAATGAGCAAAGAAACCACCGACACACTCGGACATCAAAAACAAACCAATTACGCCTTGCGGGCAGATATGACACGCGAAGAGTTTGTGAAAGAACTGCTTACGGGCTTAACAACTCCCCCTGCCTATTTCCCGAAAAACGTGCTCATGAACATTCAAGGCTACGATAGTTTGGATACTATTTTAGAACGCGGAAATAAAGCCTTGATTCCAAAAAGTTTCGAAGTGGTGGCTGAAGTAACCCATGCTTTGATTCTGGATACACGTGCACCGGAAGTATTTGCCAAAGGATTTATCCCCAATGCCATCAATATCGGGCTCGACGGCAACTTTGCCATGTGGGTGGGCGAACTGATTCCCGACATCAAACAGCAAATTTTGCTGGTTACCGATCAAGGTCGCGAAGAAGAAGCCATTATCCGCTTATCGCGTGTGGGATACGATTATGCCATTGGTTACCTGGAAGGTGGTTTTGAGGCATGGAAAAACGAAGGACGTGAGATAGATCAGGTAGAACGTTTGTCGGCCCTTGAATTGGAGCAGTTATCTCCTTCTAACCCGTTGATCATCGATATCCGTAAGAAAAGTGAGTATGATTCGGAGCACTTGATTAGCGCGGTAAACCTTCCGTTGAACGAACTCAATACACGATTCCTTGAACTTCCAACAGATAAACCCTTCATTATGCATTGCGGAGGCGGTTACCGAAGCATGATTGCCGCATCAATCTTAAAATCGCGCGGATACCACAACTTTAAAGACGTGGAAGGTGGTATGGATGCCATTGCAAAAACGTCCATGCCTAAAACAGAATACGTATGCCCTACTACCTTGCTGTAGGAGTTATGGTGTTGTGATAGGCTTGAAGTAGTAAGATTTAGCTAAAGGAGGACTACTCTAAATGGCATTAAGTAACAATCGTAAGAGAACGAGGTGCGTTAAGCGTAACCGATGCCCTGTTTGAGCACAGTCATCGGATTGTTTGTAAAACAATCCGTTAATGACGTTTAGCGAGTTGGGTTGAGGTAGCATAACAAGCCGTAGTTCTCAAGATTGGAACTTACAGCCTTGATTTTTTGCTTACTTTTTTATCAAGAAAAAAGTAAGAAATGAAACGTTCAATAAACACCTTTTATGAAAGAAACACTCATTAAAAACTGGAGCTTCATGCGTCTCCTTCGTTTAGTTCTCGGAGCTTTTATCGCCTACGACGGTTTTCGTACCCACGAATATCTGATCATGTCAATGGGACTCCTGTTTATGGGACTGTCGGTGATGAACGTGGGTTGTTGCGGCGTTCAGGGTTGTGGTGTTCCGTCAAAAAAGGCGAATACTACCGAACCCGAAGAAGTGCAGTACGAAGAGGTGAAGTAAAAGGTAATTGAGATGACAAAAGATTTTTGGAACGAGCGATACGGTCAGGAAGACTTTGCTTACGGCAAAAGCGCGAATGAATTTCTCAAAAGCAACCCTTTTCCGGCCGGAAGTAAGATCCTGTGCCTTGCCGAAGGCGAAGGTAGAAACGGTGTTTTTCTGGCGCAACAAGGCCATTTGGTTGCCTGCATCGATTATTCGGAAAGCGGAATTAGGAAAATGCAAACCCTGGCAACCGAAAATAACGTGGTATTGCAAACCGTTTGTGCCGATCTCAATGATGTGGAACTTGAACCCAATGCCTGGGACGGTATTGTGGTGGTATTCGGTCATTTCCCCGCAAAATTGCGTCAACAGATTCACCGACAGATTTATCCCGCGTTGAAAAAAGGCGGAAAAATGGTGTTAGAAGCCTACCGGAAAGAGCAGTTGAGTTACAAAACCGGTGGGCCAATGACATCCGATTTGCTGTATTCAGCAGAAGAATTAACCAACGATTTTTCTGACTTTTCTGAATTGGAAGTGATTGAAGTCGTTCGCGAAGTGAGAGAAGGCGCTTATCATTTCGGTGAAGCAGCCGTCATTCAGGTTATTGCGGTGAAATGATGGTGCAAAAAACCAACCTCCGGAAATGAAGGTTGGTTTTTTTTGTAATCGTTCGGATGATTCCTTATTCAATCACCAATTCTTTTACACTGCGCACTCCTTGAGTGATCCCAATGATGAAATACGTTCCCGAACGCAATGCGGATACGTTGACAGTCGTTGATACATCAGACGGTACAATGGTTTGAAGCAATTTCCCATCGATGGTTACAATACTGATTTCATCAAACTTCTCTGAAGAAGCAATTGTTACGTTTTCAGTTGCCGGATTCGGATAAATCATCCAGTCAATTTCCCATTCGGACACGAATGCAGATTTTTCGGTTGCTGCACTGTTGCTGTTATCATTGTTTTGGATCATGCCTAAAGGCGGTTGTGCAGGGCAAATACTGTTATTGGAATTACTGAAGTAATACGTTGCATAACCTTCGCAACCAGTAGCTGTGTTTTTCACATACACTTCGTATGTTGCATTTGAGCAAGGGTTGGTGATTTGACTGGCCGATCCGGCGTAAGTTCCGTTTCGGTACCAGCGATAGGTGTATGGACCTGATGTTACGGTAACCACCGCGTTCAATGATGATGTATTGTAGGGGAAGTTGGGGTTAAGCGTTTGCGTAATAGCTACAACCGGCAAAGGATTAATGGTATACGTGATGGAACTTGTAACAGGAGTTCCGGAGCAAGAGTTGGTGGAGAATGTAACGGTGTATTGCCCCACTGCACTGAATTTTCGCGTAATAACTCCGGTTGTTGCATTGATGTATAAACCTGCCGGACTCGACGTAAATGTGCCCGTCAATCCTCCTGTATTCGGATAAGAAATACCTTTGTCTTTGCAATGTGTGTTGCCATCGGTGTAATAAAACGCGCCAACTGTTGCATTTAGATGTTCATACGCTCCTTTGTCAATAGTGCCGATAACCCGATTGTTGCCTTCTAAATCTTTTATAAGTGGCGTACTTGTGCCCGCACCAAAATAGTTGTAAATATCAAGCGGTACAAGTGGCGTATACCCCGTATTCATTGTAGGAGAACAAGCGGTTAGATGGTAATCACCATTCACAGACGGCGGATATGAGCCTTGTTGAATGAATTGAGGATTGGCCGGAAGGGCAAGGTTTCCGATCAAATCTGAAACTGACGGTAGAAAACCAGTAAATGTTTGTCCGATGATTCCGATCAGGTTGCCTCCTTTTGAAACCGGTAAACTGGACGCAGAAAGTAAACAGAGGTCTGGATCAAAACCAGGTGAACTAAAGTTGTTGGCAACAATGCAATTTCCAATGTCGAATTTCCAGGTAGAATTAACTGTGATTCCACCACCACGCGAAGCGTAATTGTTGGTAACCGTTAAATTGTAAAAACTAATTATGTTTAATGGGAAACCTAAGATGTTAAACGCCATGGCCCCACCCTCGCCTCCAAGTCCGGAGTTACAGTAGTTACCATGAAAAAGTGAATTGGCGATATCAAATTTCCCTAAACCATTCACGCAAATAGCTCCTCCTCTCGAATAGGCTGCAGAATAACCGGTCGCTGTGTTTCCTTTAAAGATGGAATTGAGAATGTACACTTTTGACTGATTAGCCCATACTGCACCACCGTTTCCACCATTTCCAGGCGAAGCGGCACTTTCGGTAGCGGTGTTTTGAATGAAAGAACATCCTTGCAGATTCAGTACTCCTAAGCCTACACGAATTGCTCCCCCGTTTCTGCCGGAATTGTTTTGAAACAAGCAATCGATGAATGTGAGTTCTGAATTGGTGCTATTCGTCCAAATAGCACCTCCATCATGCGACACATTGTCTTTGAAAATGCAATTTTTGGCAATCAAATTCCCTACTACATTTACAGCTTGACCGGTTGTGGGCGTTTGCATTACAGATAGATTAGATCCCTCTTGCAGCGTTATTCCTTGCAGTTCCAATGTCATGCCTGCGTTTACCACAAATAAATTGGTAATCAGGTTACCATCAATAACCGTTGTGCCGGGCGTACCAATCAATTTCACGTTCTTCGTGATTACAATGTCGTTCTGCAAGTTGATCGGACTTGTAAGGCTGGTCATGTAAATTGTTGTTCCGGGAACCGCATTGGCGATTTCATACCTCAGAGTTCCGGGCACATTAGTAACATCACTCGGATTGTTGACTACGGCCGTTTGTGCGTAACTGTTGAGCCCAAACAAGACTGAAGCAAAAAGTGTAATAAGTTTCATCTTTTTTCTGTAAGAATAACGCATCCTACTTTTTTTACAGATCTTAATTCACCAATGGAAGATTGAGTTTAGGAATGGATAAGAACACTTCCTTTCTTTTTAAAAATACTCAAAAAAAAAGCAACCTCCATTGCTGAAGGTTGTTTCGGGTCATTGGATGGTTCGATTCCCTATTCGATCACCAATTCTTTTACACTTTTCACTCCTTGTGCGGTTCCGGTAATGAAATACGTTCCCGAACGCAATGCCGATACATCGATGGTGGTTGAGATATCAGCCGGCACAATGGTTTGAAGCAATTTCCCGTCGATGGTGGTAATGCTGATTGCATCGAGTTTTGCTGACGCTGTAATGGTTACGTTCTCCGTAGCCGGATTGGGCGATAAACCAACAAACAGGTTTTGTTCTTCTACTCCCGAAGTCAATTCGAGGTAATAACTATCAATGTAATTTGGTAATCCTAATTGGCAATGATTGCTCAAATCAACCTGATCCAATACAAAATTACAAGACAAGCCGGCGCTTTCAGGGGCATTTAGAACACTCACAGCCGAATGTCCGTAAACAGCCACATAAATCTTCCCATCGGGACCTAACTGCATTGGTCCGGCAAATAAACTACCTCCGGCAATCAATACCTCACTAGCCGCAAGATCGGCTGCTTGTAAGTCATATTGATAAATATTTCCTTGTCCGAGTGCACCCGAAATATAGAGGTAACGTCCCGATGGCGAAAATGATCTACCCCAAGCCGAGCGTCCCGTAGATCTTGGATTGGAAATAGCCCCGGTGGCATTGTTGAAATCAAATACCTGAGTACCGCAGGCAAGTACATTACCTCCTGCATTGATTTTGATTTGTCCGTGACTATCAGTACTGCCAACCGCATAAGTAACCGGTGAACCAATTCCAGCTGCAGTATGCGGATAAACATAGAATTCATTGCTACCGCCATCATGAATCACAATCCAATAATCGGTTCCATTGGCGTGTTTGGTAGCTGTTAATCCTTCTGCCAGCCATGACATGGTTGATATTTGGGTTCCGACTTGTGAAAGATTACCCAATCCTCCGTCAAGTGACATGTCTACAATTGACTCGCGCAATCCCACCTGCATGGAAGCACAACCCATCGTATAGAGGTAATACTCTGTGGTAGATCCCGATTTAGGAATCACCAGAGCTGATTGTGGCGAGCTGGAACAACCCGCACCGCTGGTAATGGTTCCATTGGGCATGATCTGATGATTACGATTCCAGACAGCACCGGGAGGAATATTTCCGTTATCACCCCCTCCACCATTGGTATAAAACAAAAGGTTTCCGTTGTCATCAGAGTATGAAGCACTTCCTTCTTCGCTGATCATGCCTGAACCAAGGGTTTCAACTGGTGTTCCGGTGGTAAACTGCATAGAAGCAAACCAGCCGAAGTGCCAGTTGTTCCACGCTTTTGCTTGTTGTGCATGAGATGAAGAGCAGGCTAAAATACCTGCGATAAAAATGAGATAAATGGTTTTCATAGAATGAATTTGATGTATTTGTCAACTGAATGAACGCGGCTTTTCAAACAACAGTTGGAATAAAGATGAATTTTTATCCCGAACCCATCTTAATTGGCTGAATAAAAAAAACAACCTCCATTGCTGAAGGTTGTTTCGGGTCATTGGATGGTTCGATTCCCTATTCGATCACCAATTCTTTCACGCTTTTTACCCCTTGTGCGTTTCCGGTTATAAAATACGTTCCCGAACGCAAAGTGGATACATCGATCGTTGTTGATACATCAGACGGTACAATGGTTTGAAGCAATTTCCCGTCAATGGTGGTAATGCTGATTGCATCGAGTTTTGCTGACGCTGTAATCGTTACGTTCTCCGTGGCAGGATTTGGGTAAACGTTCCAAGATTCCAAATCACCTGCTAACACACCAAGATTTGTATGACAAACAATACTTCTGATTCTTGAGGTAAGTGAAGTACCGCAAAACAAGTCGGTATGAAAGTAAAAACGGTACTGACCCGAGGTTGTTGGTTGAAAGTCAACCGATCCTTGTCCGAAAGCAACTACGGTGCTTCCCGATGAGTTGCTAACGGTAATATAATCTGTTGCTAAGGAACTTTTAAGCGAGTACGCTTTCGTATTTTCCAGGTTTAATAAAACGTACTGACCCGGCAAGGCATCAGCGTTGATCACGTTTTCAGTAACGTTGTCGCAAACAACAGGTGTGTAAGCTGCCACCGGATACAATACTCCTGAAGTACATCCATCAGGCACCTTGCAAACAATAGCGCGTGAACGAGAGACATTTTCTTCTCCGCAAGCCGCATCCGTATGGGTATAGAAACGGACGGTTTGATTGGTAGTTGAATTGTAAACAATAGGTGTGGTTCCCGACATCAATCCGGTTGAACCAAGAGCATCGCTTACCGTTAAGTAGTCTGTTAAATTTGAACTACTGAACTTGTATGTTTTATTGGCTTCTAAATTCACCACAGAATACTCTCCGGCATAACAATCGGTTGCAATCACATTGACAGTAGAACCATCACAAACCGGCACAACATACGGATCAACAGGATATTGGCCGAAAGTACCGGCATTTAAGCATGAACTTGCGGGTAAACACGAAAATTTTCGTTGGCGTGGAGCAGCACTTTCTCCGCAAGCCGAATTGGTGTGCGTGTACAAGCGCATCACTCCTGTGTAATTGGCTGTAAACGTAACGCTTCCATCACCAAAAGCAACAGGAACATTATTGGCATCGGTTACCGTTAGAAAATCACTTACAAGATTACTCCCGAAATAATAATGATAGCCTTCGGTAACGTTTACGAGCGAATATTCACCGGCATAGCAGTTTGGGCTAATGATGTCAACCGAACCGTCGCAATTGGTAATGGTATACGCCGTAAGCGGATATTGTCCGTAGCTGGCAGAATTGCATTGGCTAAGCGCATTGTTGGTGGCGGAAATCCCGAAGAAAATGCCAAAAAGTGTGTAAAGTATTGTTTTCATAAAGCGTTATTTTGCCACAAAGGACTCAAACTTCACCTCGTGCTTCAAGCAGCAATCTACCAACAACGGTTTTAATCGATGAACAACTTTTCTGATCGGTTGGCTACCGAGTTCCCAACTCAAGAAACTCCCCAACTCATGAACTCAAAAACTTAATAAACTGACAAACTCAATAAACTCAATAAACTCAATAAACTCAATAAACTCAATAAACTTATAAACTCAAGAAACTCAAAAACTCACCAAACGTTCCACTTCAGTCAATACCGTTTTTATTCTCCCCGGCTTGATTCCAATGCTTTCAAGCAAGTGTTGGTTATCCATTAACTCATTGCACAATACCGTTTCGCGTTCCAGCAAGCGCTTTTTTTCGGCACCGGTCAAAGACGTGAGGCAAGTGATCGGATACAGTCCTGATTGGTCGATCAAGTCTTTTAACCCTTTTTTAAACGGATGATCCCAGCCCAAAATGGCAATTCCCGAACACCCCGCATACTGGATGGAATCTTCGGTAAAGCGGGTATTGGTTACGATACAAACCTTTTGTTCCATCGATGCGTATTCGGCTTTTTGAAGTTCGTGTGCTTTTACGTCGTTGAAACGTGAGTGGATGTACAACGGAATTTTGATATTGCAGGAAATGCCCGGCTGATTGTGGTATTTACACTCAATTAAGATCAATTCATTTCCTTTTTTGGCAATCACATCTATTTCGTGTGTTACGCATTTTCCCTGAAGCACTTCTCCTACCCGCGTTGAATAACCTTGAAATTTGAATAGCTCGGCCACGTATTTTTCAAATGGGAAACCCGACGGACCTAGTTCCATAATGGCATCTTTCAAATGATACCTTGCCGCCAAATGGCGCGATCCGGTTTTCAACAACGAAAAGGCAATGCGGTAAATCTTTTTGGTGGTAATGCCATCATAAAGCTGTTTTTCCACTTCGCGCAATATAGAATCGATCTGTTCATCGTCGGCACCCGATCGGCGAAGAGATGTTCTGATTTTTTCTTCCGAAAACGGAAGTTGTTCTCCGGAAGCTTTTGTGACGAATAATTGGTTTTGCATCTATGAAGGTATTACGCAGTAGTTGCTAAAGTCACAAATATCGCAAACAAATCAAGCGTAATAGATGATAGATGTCAGTTATCTGAAATAAATGAAGGTGAATGCGTTATTCTATTCCGGTAAGAAGATTACAACCAAATCAACTCAAAATCACTTTCAACCGGAAGGGTTTCAAACGTGATGGAAAACCGGTGTATTCCGGGCAATAAATCGATAAAATTACTAGTAAATCGCACGCCGTTCTTGCGACTCGTTACCCAGCATTTTCCTATGAAAGCGGTGTTTTCCACTTCGATGACAGCTGTTTTGCTTACCGGATCGATTTCAAGCAAGCGGTAACTGACGTTATCAGCCGTAGCAGTACTTCTTTTTTCAGGTAAATGAGTGAATGAGCGTTCGTTGGGTTTTCCCGAAGCATCGTTCCAGGTAAAGCGGATAAGGTAATTCTGTGTTTTGTAAGCAGCTAGCTCCAACTCAAACAATCGATTCACCTTTACACCCATAACGGCCTGATTGCATTGAAATTGGCTGAGCTGATTACCTTCCAGATCGTATACCACAGCGCTGATTTTACACCCAAACGCATGCGGTTGATCCGAAACCAGAAAGTACTTTTCTTTTCCAAGCGTATCTACTTTCGCCAAAACGGCTACATCGGCATAATCATCCTTTACAGTGTATTGCAAGGCTTTCCAGTTGCCGAAATAATCAATACTCGACCACGAAGGCGCCGGCCAGCAATCATTCAATTGCCAGTAAACCGTTCCGCTACAACGTGGCATATCGGTGCGGTGTCCGCTTACCGCCATGCTTACTGCAGTTGATTGCGTGAGCTGCGAATAGTATACAAAACGCTTGAAATCGGTTGTTTTACCGTAGAGAATGGAAGCGTGTTTCTCAATCATTCCGTTGCCTACGTAACTCTTTTGGTGGTGTTTCATCACAGGACTTAGCAATTGCCACTGCGAAGTATCACTAAAGGTGAGCAATGTTGCGTATTCCGGAAACGATTGAAAACCGTATTCGGCGTTGAAACGACCGGTTTTTCTACCAAAATCCTCGATCGGATCTTTTCCGTGCCACACGCCCCAATAATGCATGGAACCGTGGTTGAAGTACTCGTCTTTGCCCCAGTTGCTCAAAGGCGAGGTGTGCACATACGGCACATTGGTCCATTGTTTAATTGATTCTGGAATGAGTCGTTTGAAAATGCGGTCGTAATACTGCTCTATTTTGGTGCCTTGTTGCGGTGTGATTTTATACGTGTCTTGAAAACCCCAGTTTTTCCAGGCTACATCCACTTCATTGTTTCCGTTGAACAAAACCAATGAAGCATGCGCGGCCAGTCGCGGAATTTGCTGATCCAACTCTTGTTTCACCGTAGCAACAAACCCGTCGGTTCCCGGATACATGGCGCAGGCGAACATAAAATCCTGCCATACCATGATACCCAATTCGTCGCAAGCGTCGTAAAAAGCTTCGGGTTGATAATAACCACCACCCCAAATGCGCACCATGTTGAAATTGCAATTATACATGGTCAATACCGATTCTCTTAAAGAAGCATCGGTCACGCGTGCCGGAAAAATATCTTGCGGAATGTAATCGGCCCCTTTGCAAAACACATCTCTTCCGTTTACGCGAATGGTATAGGAAGTTCCCCACTGATCGGCCACATTTACCAACTCGGTGCGTCGCACGCCAAAACGTTGGGTGAGTGAATCAATTACGGTTCCGGTTTTGGTTTTCAAGGTCCAACGGTCGGTATATAAGTGCTGTTCTCCTTGTCCGCGGGGCCACCACAAACGTGGGTTTTCCATGCGATCCAGGCGTTTTAACAAACCGTTTTCGGCAACTACTTCACTCGACCCGAAAAGTTGACTTTCCCAAACCATGGTGTCGTTGGTAGTATTGCGCATCATCCATTGCAATTCCATCAAGGCGAAATCTTCGGCCAAGGTTGCAGTGTAAACACTTTTTCCGATGGTTCTGTTGGAATTGTACACAATTACCGAAGCAGGTTTCCACAAACCGATGGTGGTCATTCGCAACGACCAATCCCAACCGAATTGATATTGTGGTTTCCGGCAATAAGGCGCAACGGCTATTTTACCCAAATCATTGGGCGCGGGCAATGTAATACCGGTGTTTTTAATTTTCGGAGCCTGGTAGTTTACCGGCGATTGAAAAACCATTTTGAGTTTATTTACCCCTGTTTTGGCCCATTTCCGGATTTCAAAACGGTAAATGAGGTAACAATTTTCGGTGGTTCCGAGCAAATGCCCGTTCAGGTAAATCTTCGCGTAGGTATCAACATTCGGAAATTCCAGATCAATGAAGTCATGCGCAAGATCGGCTACCGACAAGGTGAATTCCGATTGAAATTCCCAGTCATGGTTTTCGATCCAACCGAATTTTAATTCATTGGTTCCCACAAACGGGTCGGGCAATTCACCTGTTTTGATCAGTGCTTCCTGAACCGATCCGTGCGTACCGAAAGCAACCCATTTCTTGGAAACAGGGTGTTGAAACTTCCAATCAAGCGTTTGCTGACATACCGAAAAGAAGTGTATGACCAGTGTTAAACCAACAATTGAAAGGCGATTCATCATTCCCAGGAACGGTCAAAAGGTGTATCCACCAATTCTTCTTGTTTTTCGGTGCGCAAGGCATAGTTAAAACCATTGTAAACCGAGTAACCGCCTACTTCTCCTTTGGTATTGATGGCAATGAAACCGCACTGTAAACCAGTCATGTCTTTGTGCTTGCGAATCAAACGATTCACGGCTTCTTTGCATGCTTCTTCCGGTGTAAAACCGTTGCGCATTAGTTCCACTACGGCGTGACTGCCCGCAACACGGATAATGGACTCGCCCAAACCAGTTGCAACAGCACCACCTACTTCCTGATCAATGAACAATCCGGCACCAATGATGGGAGAATCACCCAATCGACCGGATAATTTATATGCCCAACCGGAAGTGGTACAAGCGCCGCTAATGCGTCCGCTGCTATCCATGGCCAATAAACCAATGGTATCGTGGTTTTCGTGATTGACCTGTGGTTTTTTCGCTATTGCTGCTTGTTCTTTTTTCCACTCTTTCCAGGCCGCTTTTACTTCCGGAATTGGTGTTTTGATGCGGTCAAATTTGTGTTCTACGGCGTATTTCTTCGCTCCTGAACCTACGAGCATCACATGTGGCGTATTTTCCATAATGTGACGCGCCACGCTGATCGGGTGTGCAATGCCTTCTAAAAATCCAACAGAACCGCAATTCGATTCCCAATCCATAATGCAGGCATCGAGGGTTACATGTCCGTCTCTATCGGGCATTCCGCCAATTCCCACACTTCGATTGGTAACATCAGCCTCGGTTTGTCGCGCTCCGGCTTCCACGGCATCCAATGATGAACCTCCTTTCGCCAACACTTCCCACCCTGCTTTGTTGGCATCCAATCCGTGTTTCCAGGTAGAAATCATCACGGGTTGAATACGGGCCACAAATGGTTTTTCGGTAGTATGCTGTTGGGTTTCGGCAGAGGATTCTCCAGCCAAGAGCGGTCTAACCAACCCTGCTGCGGCAATTCCAAGTGCTCCTTTTTTGACAAATGACCTGCGATCCATAATTTCTATTGTTGAGCCAACCAGTTTTGAAACTCGGTAGCGTTTTTAGCGTGAACGGAATAATCTTTCGTGAAATTGTGCAAACCATCGTAATTGGCTTGTGCACACATGTAGAGATAATCGTTGTTATCGCGATTCAATACAGCGTCTACTACTCCTGCAGGCGGCATGGAAATTGGTCCCGGAGGTAAACCGTCGTGCAAATAGGTATTGTACGGACAATCTTTTTCGCGGTGTTCGTAGGTCAAACGCTGAACACCCTCCAATTCATCGCCCCAGCAAAATTTGAATGTTGGGTCAGATTGCAAACGCATTCCGGTGTTCAATCGATTGAGGTATAACCCTGCAATGATCGGCCATTCCTGCTCGTTTTTAGACTGTTCACCATAAACGATAGAAGCCAACGTAACCGCTTCTGAAGGAGAATTCAAGCCAACTTTTTTGAGTTTCGCCATGCGATCTGCTGTCCAGAAGTTCTTGAATTCGTCGGCCATACGCTGCACAAACGCTTCTTTGTCGGTATCGTAATACAATTTATACGAATTCGGGATAAACAACGCTGGAATGGTTTGTACGTTGAAACCGTATTTGTTGCAGGTTTCATCGCTTAGAATATAGGTTTCCAATTCCCCTTGGTCGATCATCAAACATTTGCTCACTTTTTCGCACAAATCGGCAATGGTTTTGCAATTATTGAAAGTCACCACCACTTCTATTTCAAAAGCGCCCGATTTTAAAGCGTTACACACATCTTTGTAAGAAGTACCTGCCGGAAAAGCGTGCATTCCTGGTTCGATGTTTTTGTCTGTCAAATCT
Organism: Fluviicola sp.; assembly: GCA_044377135.1. Taxonomy (GTDB): domain Bacteria; phylum Bacteroidota; class Bacteroidia; order Flavobacteriales_D; family Crocinitomicaceae; genus Fluviicola. Next base: position 9,664 of record JBILJP010000024.1, on the reverse strand, counting down.
TTAGATGCTGCTACTGAAAGAAAAAAATCAACATCGTCGATCACTTTTTTCTCTTCCAACAATGCACCAACCTGAGCGAGTGTGAGCTTATTGTTGACCGGTACATTTACCGTTTTATCGTTGATTGTTTTGGTAAAGCGCGACATAATCGGTGTCCACCCAAATACCAGACCAACACCTCCAATCATGGCTATAACCCCAAGGATCATCCACTTTTTACTTACTTTTTTTCCAGACATTTTTGATACAAAATTTCATCCAACCATTTATTTCCGTCCAAAAACCAATCTTTCCGGACACCTATTCGCTCAAAACCGGCTTTATCAAACAAGGCCTTACTGGCTTCATTATCGCCGTGAACAGAGCAATACAGATTGTGGAATCCCAAAATCTGACGTACATAATTTTCTAAGATCTCTAATGCTTCTATCGCGTAGCCTTGCTGCCGGTGCGACAATTCATCGATCAAAATACCAACAGCAGCGCGCGAATGCTTAAAATCGGCATTGTATAAATCAATTGTGCCAATTGGCTCATCGGTGTCTGTCAAACAAATCATCAACCGCAATTGACCGTGCGTGCGAATGTGCTGTGCCTGATCAATGTATTCCAGAATGGCATGCAACGAAAACGGAACTTCAGTGCCCGTCACTTTCCAGTGCTGCGGGTTGTTTTCCCACAACAACAAGCGTGTTGCATCCTCCTTTTCAACGGGACGCAGGCTAACTTTTTGTCCTTTTAGTTTCATGTAACAATTCTATTCGCGCCATAATTTCGGCGATTGAGTAATCAGGTATAGCGCGAAAATCAGTTTCCAAATTTACAGCAAAAACCTGCTTCAATTGCTGTCGGTTTTCAATTTCTCTCAACAAATCGGCTAACTGGTGTACGGTATCTTGCAAACCAAACAATTCTCTGATCGGATGCAGACAAGTTGGTCCGCCCGCTTTCGCAGTATCGTATTGCTGATATACAGAGGTGAAATCGCGGGTAAACTCCCAATCGTTAATGGCAATTAGCACCAACGGAATTTCTGCTCTTTTGGCCTTTCGTACCATTCCCGAAACACTTTTTTGGATTTCGCAATTGCGGTATGTCAAACTAAAGTAATTCTGACCGCGCGAAATACCGATGTGTGGCGGAACTTTATCGGCATTCCAGATCCATAAATACGTACCAGAGGTGATTTTATCCGGCCATTCGAATATCGGGTTACGGAATTCAAATCCTGCCATTGTAAACTCCTTCAAACACTTTAATTGCCGGACCAATCAGAAAAATCCGTTCGAACGTTTCGGTTCCCGTTCGGTTAAACGTAACTTGTAAACCACCGCCTTTGGTTTTAATGGAAATCACCTGGTGTCCCATTAGATTTTTTTCGATCGCAAATGCCAGAGCAGCAGCTGTAACGCCGGTTCCACACGAAAGAGTTTCGTCTTCTACTCCACGCTCGTAAGTCAACACAAACAATTCGCGTTCTCCGATCACTTCCACAAAATTCACATTGATTCCGTCCTCTTTGTAGGTGTCGGAATAACGAATCTTAAAGCCTTCTTCATAAACCGGAAAACCTTCCACTTTATCTACAAAACGGATATAATGCGGTGAACCGGTATAGATGATATAATCGGTTGATTCTTTTCGGGCCGCGTTGACATCGTTCATCAGCAACGAAACAATATCTCCCACATGAGAAGCTAAATGTTCGCCGTCAATTGCCGTGAATCGTACGGTTGATGTGTTGATGCCGTTTTGTTTGGCAAATGCTACAGCACAGCGGGCTCCGTTTCCACAAAAACTCTTTGAACCGTCGGCATTGTAATAATCTACTTCGAAATCGAAATCAGACGATGCATTGAGTTTGATCAACCCGTCGGCACCAATCCCAAATTTACGATCGCACAACGCTTGAATGGTAGTGATAGATAACTCATTCCACTTCCCTTTCAGATTGTCGATCATCACAAAATCATTGCCTGTGCCTTGGTATTTTACAAAGGGTATTTCCATAGTTATCGCGCTGTAAGGGCTGTTGTTGCTTAACAATCTTTAACGTCCAAAAGTAACAAGGATGTATCTAATCGCATTATAATTGTGTTTAAAATTCAAAAAAAGATTTAACTATGAGCAACACATGGAAATACCTTGGAGTTGGTATCCTGGGAGGGATGGTACCTTTTGCATTCGGTTATATTTTGAATGCTACCAGCTATTCTTCATTATCGGATGAAGTGATTGACGGTAATCGCATCGCCCATCAAGTAAATTATAGCGGAGTTCCCGCAGGAACAGAAGGATTCATTGAAGCTTCCGAAAGCACCATTAATTCGGTGGTTCACGTTACCACAAAAGTGGTGAAGACAAGCGTACAGCGCGATCCGTTGTATGAATTCTTTTACGGACCGGGCACCGGAGGTCGTGAATACAAACAATATGGTTCCGCCTCAGGTTCCGGTGTAATTGTTTCTTCAGAAGGATACATTGTAACCAACAACCACGTCATTGAAGATGCTAGCGAAATCGAGGTCATTCTCAACGATAATTCCAAGTACACAGCAACAGTGATTGGTACAGACCCTTCCACTGATATTGCCGTATTAAAAATCGATGCATCGGGTTTAAAACCAATTCCGCTAGGAAACAGCGACGAATTACGCATTGGTGAATGGGTATTGGCTGTTGGAAATCCGTTTAACCTTACTTCTACCGTTACAGCCGGAATTGTAAGTGCAAAAGCGCGTAACATCAACTTATTGTCAGACAAAACACGCGCTACGGCCGTTCCAATAGAATCGTTCATTCAAACAGATGCAGCGGTAAATCCGGGAAACAGTGGTGGTGCTTTGGTAAACACACGTGGCGAATTGGTCGGAATCAACACAGCGATTGCTTCACAAACCGGTTCGTATTCGGGCTATAGTTTTGCGGTTCCGGTAAACCTGGTGAATAAAGTGATGCGCGATATCATCGACTTCGGTGTGGTGCAACGCGGTTATTTGGGCGTTCAAATCGCCGATATCAATCAGGAAATCAAAGAAAAAAACAACTTGCCTTCTACCAAAGGAGTCTTTATTAATTCGGTAACCGAAGATGGAGGTGCTGAAAAAGCAGGCATCGAAGCCAATTCGGTGATTTTGAAAGTTGGTTCGAAAGACGTGAACTCGGTGGCTGAATTGCAAGAGGAAATCGGAAAACGTCGTCCTGGCGATAAAGTGTCGTTGACTTTGCGCAAAGAAAACGGTGAACAAGAGATCAAAGAAGTGGTTTTGCGTTCGGCAGATGGTGCGACCGACCTGAAATCGAAAGAAGAAATGAGTAAAACTTCTGCTTTGGGAGCAACTTTCGCAGAATTATCGGCCAAAGAGAAAAAAGAACTCAATATTTCTAACGGTGTAAAAGTAAAAACATTGGAACCCGGAAAATTGCGTTCACTTGGTTTGGAAGAAGGAATGGTGATTTCGAAATTCAATCAGGAAGCTGTTGATTCTCCGGAGGATTTAACCTCAAAGTTAAACAATTATAAAGGCGGTGTTTTACTGGAAGTCATTTTAGAAAGCGGCAAAAAAGAATACCTCGGCTTCGGTTTGTAAGGGTAATTCACCCAAAAAACGTTAAGGCATGGTTTTTGAGAGGTGGAAATCTCTCAAAAATCTGCCTTTTATATTTGGAAATCACTTTCTTTTCGTCGTAACTTTGCACCCTGATTTTAAGAAATCATTATTAATCGGAGTTCATTACATGAGACAATTAAAGATTACAAAATCCATTACCAATCGAGAAAGTCAATCCTTAGACAAGTATCTGCAAGACATTGGTAAAGAGGAGTTAATCACAGCTGAGGAAGAAGTAGAATTGGCTCGCCGCATCAAACAAGGTGACCAACGTGCATTGGAGAAGCTGACCCGCGCTAACTTACGATTCGTCGTTTCAGTAGCGAAACAATATCAAAATCAAGGTCTTACGCTACCCGATTTGATCAACGAAGGAAACTTAGGTTTGATTAAAGCGGCACAGAAGTTTGATGAAACCCGTGGTTTTAAATTCATCTCCTACGCTGTATGGTGGATTCGTCAATCCATTTTGCAAGCATTGGCTGAGCAGGCGCGTATTGTACGTTTGCCGTTGAACCAGGTAGGTTCTTTGAACAAAATCAACAAAGCATTCTCGCGTTTAGAGCAAGAATTCGAACGTCCGCCTTCTGCAGAAGAATTGGCAGAAGCATTGGAAGTTCCTGAAGATAAAATCAAAGAAAGCTTAAACGTATCTGGTCGTCACGTATCGATGGATGCTCCTTTGTCTTCTTCTGAAGATGGTGGTACATTGATGGATGTAATGGCCAATACCGATTCACCGAAAGCCGATCACGCCTTGATGGCAGAATCGTTGCAACGTGAAATCGAGCGTTCATTGAGCACATTGACAGATAAAGAACGTGAAATCATCCGTTTATTCTTCGGAATCGGAATGAACCACGGATTAACGCTGGAAGAAATTGGCGCGAAATTTAATCTGACCCGCGAGCGCGTTCGTCAGATAAAGGAAAAAGCCATCCGACGACTGCGACACACCTCTCGCAATAAGTTGTTGAAAGCATATTTAGGATAACAGGAAAGGCTGTCTGCAAACGCGGGCGGCCTTTTTTAGTTTTAGGAAAAGCAAATAATCGTTTAATAATCAATAGTTAAAAGCAAATGGAAGCTGCAGTAGGCTACGAAAAAGAGCTCAACTCGCACGTTCAACGCGAACGCGCTGCTGTTAAATTATCAAGTCACGTTGGTGAGTTGTTGTATGACAAAGGAATTGAATTGGTATTGTTCCGCAATCACTTGACGGATATCACCATTTCTGAGATTCTGAATCTACACGAATACGCGGCTAAAGTGGTTAACAGACCGATCGACATTGAAACCAGTGCTGCATTGGCAGAGGAATTGATGAAGATGGATCTTGCTCCGGCAAAAATCGACATCGGTAAATTGGCAAGTGAATGGGCGGCCGAAGGAACAACGTTTGCTTCTAAAGCAGATTTCCTTTCCAATAAATTGGGTGGTTTCGCCAAAGGAAATGGTGATGGTTTTACGCCACGTGATGTTGTATTGTATGGTTTTGGCCGTATCGGTCGTTTGGCAGCTCGTGAGTTAATTAAACAAGCCGGGAAAGGGCAACAATTGCGTTTGCGTGCTATCGTAACTCGCGGTGCTACAGAGAAAGACATTATCAAACGTGCGGCTTTGTTGCGCAGCGATTCTGTTCACGGAGCGTTTAAAGGTTCGGTAGTAGAAGATTTGGCAAACAGCTCGTTGATCATCAACGGACAAATTGTGCGTATGATTGATGCTGCCAATCCGGAAGACATCGATTACACAAAATATGGTATCAACAACGCGTTGATCATTGATAACACAGGCGCATTTACCAATCGTGAAGCATTATCACGTCACTTGCAGTCAAAAGGTGCTTCTCGCGTATTGTTGACAGCTCCGGGGAAAGAAATCCCGAATGTTGTTTATGGTATCAACCAGGGAACATTGGAAATTGAATCAGAAAAGATTTATTCCGCGGCTTCTTGTACTACCAACGCTATCTCTCCTATCTTGAAAGTAATCAATGATGAGTTTGGTGTGGTAAAAGGACACATTGAAACGGTTCACGCGTATACCAACGACCAAAACTTGTTGGATAACATGCACAAAAGTTCACGTCGTGGTCGTTCAGCAGCTATCAATATGGTTATTACTTCTACAGGTGCTGGTGCAGCGGTAACGAAAGTAATTCCTGATTTGAAAGACAAATTGACGGCTAACGCGGTACGTGTACCTACTCCAAACGGTTCATTGGCTATTCTTTCGTTGGAATTGAACAAAACAACTACCATTGAAGATGTGAACAACGTTATTCGTCGTGCTTCATTGGAAGGTGAATTGGTGAATCAGATTTTCTACTCATACGATCCTGAATTGGTATCAAGTGATATCATTGGAAACACGTGCTGTTCAGTATACGATTCACATGCTACCATCGTATCAAACGACGGTAAAAATGTAGTATTGTATGCGTGGTATGACAATGAGTTCGGTTACACGAAACAAGTAATTCGTTTAGCGAAATATGTGACTAAAGTACGTCGATTGATTTACTATTAATCGTTCTTAAATAATTGAAAAATCCGGTCTGAGTTAATTGGACCGGATTTTTTTGTGATTAAAATCTCGGCTAACAATTTTAGACTTGCACGTACGTAGGAGCTGAGGCGGAAATTTGCAGTAGTACAACCCGATTAAAAACTTCAAAGAGCCTAATATTAATTGGTGGTTTAGCCTGTTTCATTACAAAAAGGAGTTTGCATTTTTCGATTCCTGTTGAATACCTAAAAACGATCGAGTTATTTTAGCGATCAATCCTATTTTCCAAACTGCGTTGTTAAAACGTTGCCCGCGATAAATTGAATCAATAATTTCGATTGTAAGGCTGGAAAATCGGCCGTTTTCTAATGAAAAAATCCCACGTAATATTGCAAAATAACGTGGGATAAAGTTCCTTGTAATTTTGCAATATTACGTGGGATAAAATGAGCCTGAAATGGACCTAAAAAAAATGAAAAAAACCGGGTTTACCGCCCGGTTTTTTCATACTACATAATCGTTTTATAAAAGGACTATTCAATAATCGTATGAAACGTCAATTCAATATCCGTTTCTCCCGGATCACATTGTCCGTTTTTCACTCCTGGCTGATGCTTTAATGTGATCGTTGTTTCTCCTGTTGAAATGGCTTGTGTTACCCATGAACTCAACAATCCTACTTCATACGTTCCGTCTGAATCTGTTCGGGTAATTCCCAGATTTAGTGTTCCTGTTGGCGAAAAACAAAACAAATGATCCTGATCTTCTTGCTGCACTTCCGCGGTTAAATCTTCCGCCGGATTGGCACTTTCGTTCAACAAGGTAATCGACGCGTTGTACGTAGTGTTCGCTTGTAAACGAATCGAATCGAAAATACTTGGAGCGTTACCTCCTGCCCCATCCAAATCTACAAATTGAGCCATTACTGTTGGTTGAATTCCGGCCGCATCTGTGAATGTAATCCGGAAAGTGGTGATTAATTCCTCTTCATTCACTACCGGCGGATTGGTAACGTCGTCTTTTTTCTTCTTTTTGCAAGCACCGATGAATGTAAGTGCTAAAACAATTGATAAAATACTGATAATCTTCATGTTATTTATTTTTATTTGAATCACGCCTAGGGCGGACGCTGTGTTTAATTGAAAATGGAACCAAGGCTTTTATGGTCCAGTTTTGCCCCACGTCATCGGTAAAATAACGGAAGCGATTTGTGTAATCCCGATATGTAGTATTCAATAAGTTTGACACTTCCAATACAAATTGCATGGATTGTGTGCCGGAGATTTTTTTAGAAAAACCAATGGATGCGCTGAGCAGGAAATAACTGTTCGGAGGAGCTACGTAGTCTGCATTTTCAGGAACGCGGTTTTGTTTGAACACGTTTAATCCTTCGACCTCTGAAAACCACGACCACGTAGATTTCTTGAAAGCTGAACCCACATGAATTCTGTTGATCAGTCGATTCGATGGAATTCCGTAAATCGGTTTATTGGTCCCCAAATCATCTGCCAGCAAGAAGTTTCCCTGAATGGTATATGAAATCCACGATCGAATTGGAATTTCCAATACACCGTTCAATCCGGCAATACGCGCAGTTGATTGTAGGTAGTGAAACACCGGAAAAGCACCAACGATAGTCAATTGAGCCGGTAATTGCGGTTGCAGGTTGATATAGCCGTCAAACCGGTTCCAGAAAAGGGCCAAATCTAACTTCGCAAACCGCGATTTATACTGCATTCCGGCTTGAAGATTGTACACAATTTCTTTTTTCATCAACGGATCGCCCACTTCAATGGCTGCGGCACCATGGTGTAAACCGTTGCTGTATAATTCATTAATTGATGGCGGGCGCCAGGCGGTACCTGCGTTTGCGCGTACAATTAGATGATGCCCGATCACGCGCGATGCACCGATAGAACTACTTAAGTTGCTGAAATCACGCGAAGGCGAAGTCAGTATGTTTCCTTCGTATTTAAAAATCTTGAGACGGGAAACATCATAGCGAATACCGTAATCAAATTGCCAGTTGTGCTGTTCGAATGTTCCGGTGTAGAAAATTCCTCCCTGCCATTTTTGGAAATTCGGAATAAAAAACCTGCCGGCGTAGGCATTATCTTGCTTGAAAAAACTAGCTCCGACAACACTTTTTAGCTTTTGCGAATGCTGAATGGTTGTTTTTACGTCGATGGAGGTAGTCCACAAATTCAACTCAAAGGCGGGTAAATCTAAAGCAGCTAAACTATCATTATACGCTTTGTGCAAATCGTATTCCTGTCTGAGGTTGTACTGATAACCTGCGGTTAAGGCTGTTTTGATTTTTTCATTCCAGTGATAAATCAAGTTGAATTTACTCAATTGGTGTTGAATGAACTGTTTCGGTTTTTCAATGGCATACGTGAAATACCCACTATCTTTGGGCTGTTCGGCTAAAAAAGCACCATTCAAATCGGTTAAATTACCAATGTGCGAACCGGTAAAAATGCCAATGTTAGATGTGTAGCGCGAATAGAAAATGTCAGCTTCTAAACGTGTTCCCTTATAACCGAACGCTCCGCTAAAGCTGTAGTCATTCGAAGCAGTGTTCTTGATCCAATAATCGGGTGCAGATTGTGTGCCGTTAATTCGTCCGGTTCCGTGAAAGCGATACGCCCATTTCGACCAACGTTTGAATGATCCGTTTACGAGTGCAGAACTCATACCTCCTCTTCCATTGGAGTTGGCGGATAGTTTCACCCAACCGGTTAGGTTTTTTCCATAAGGTAACGGATCTGGAGAAACCAAAATCACACCGCCTATCGCATCCGGACCGTATTGCAAACCACTTGCACCTTGAATCACTTCCAGATTGCCAGCCAGATTCGGATCTATTTCCGGAGCATGTTCACTTCCCCATTGTTGCCCTTCTTGCCGGATGCCGTTGTTTACAATCACAATACGATTGCTGTGCATGCCATTGATAACGGGTTTCACAATACTTGAGCCAGTGCTCAAAGTACTCATTCCCGGAATGCGCATCAGCTGTTCGCCCAAGGTGGCTCCTTTCACTTTCGACAGATCATTGACCGAAAGCTTCATTCCGGCCTGAGATTCGCGACGGAAAACATAAGCAACAACTTCGCTTTCGTCCAAATCGATTAAATGCGTTTCTACATCGATGATCAACGATGAATCAATAGGAATGGTTACTGAAACATCCGTTGGTTCGCAACCGAAATGCGGAATGCATCGCACTGTAATAGTGGATGGACATAATTGTGAAAAGGTAAAGTTCCCAAGACTATCGGCTTGAACGTGCATGTTGATAGCATCAATGCTCAATTTCGCAAAGGGAACAGGTTGTTGTGTATGATTGTCGCGTACAGTACCGTTCAGTGAAAATCCACAATCTTGCGCGAGATTTATCAGAGAAAACAGCACAAACGCGCACATAAGTACGTGTTTCATGTGTTTCGAAATGAATTAAAAACCGGAGAATAAACTCTCCATGACTGTTTTAAGACATTTCTGCAGGAGGACCTCTGAGAGATTCGGTAAGTGGAAAG
>JBILJP010000310.1:0-6370 GCA_044377135.1 Fluviicola sp. | reverse complement strand
CCTGTAGGCACAACCAAAGTAGATGAACAAACGCAATTGGGCACACCGAATTCTCCTTATGGCTGGTCTAAATTAATGTGTGAGCAAATTCTTCGCGATGCGGTAATCGCTAATTCGGCCCTTCAGGTAATCTTTTTGCGTTATTTTAATCCGATTGGTGCACATCCTTCCGGTAGAATAGGTGAGTTTCCGCAAGGAGTTCCCAACAATATTCTTCCGTACATGACCCAAACGGCCAGTGGTGTACTTCCGCAATTAACCGTTTATGGTGATGATTACGCAACTTCTGATGGTACCTGTATTCGTGATTACATCCACGTTTCAGACTTGGCTAATGCCCATATCCGGGCGCTTGATTACCTCAACGAGCCACGTGAACTGACGGTATTTAATATTGGAACCGGAACAGGAGTATCTGTGTTGGAATTGATCGCGGCATTTGAGCAGGCAACCGGAAAACCCCTGAATTGGAAATTCGGACCCCGTCGTGCCGGAGACGTAGTTGAGATCTACGCCGATGCACGTTCAGCTGCAGAAAAAATGAATTGGAAAGCCACCCGAACTGTCAGCGACGCTGTGCGTGATGCCTGGAAATGGGAGCAAAATAGATTGGCAAATGAAAATCATAACTAGTATCATCTGTACACTTTTTGTGCTGACTTCATTGGCACAATACGACGGAAAAGATCCGAAGATAGCCTCGCGTTATCGTCCCGGATTTATGTGGTACAATACCGGATGGCGCCCGGCAAAAGAAGGCCGTCCGCGCAAATACGATCGTTTGATGGTGGATCTTACTTACAATGATTGGGTCAATGATTCGTCACTGTTTTTGGTAAAACCTTCTTCTATCGGTTACAACATCAACGGTATGTGGGACATTCCACTAACAGAAGGAAACAGTGTGGCTTTAGGAATTGGATTGTCGTATCGTTATCAACGTGTGAATTACAACGGAATTATGTTTCGCGATTCATTGAATCAATCAACCCAATGGCTGTTGTACAAAGACGATCAACAAGGTGCAGACAAATCGGTTTTCGGGAGTCATGCTTTCGCCATTCCACTTGAATTGCGCTTTCGAGCCAAAAAGTGGAGGCATTTTAAAGTGCATCTTGGTGGATTTATTGGTTACCGTGTTCAAACCTTTACCAAAACATGGTACAACAACGAGAAAACGAGTATAAAAGATCGCTCTTTTTATGATGACGAACCGCTGTTTTATGGCGTTCATGCCCGCTTAGGAATCCGTAATTGGGCTTTGTTTGCCAGTTATACGTTGACAGAACAATTCAAATCGGATAAAAGCACACACCTGCAACCAATTTCGTTTGGTTTAACCGTGTCATTATTTTAGCTAAAATAGGAGTAGAAGTTATTTTAACACCCTCATTTTAAATTGTTTAACTTCAGTAATCCCGCAATATTACGGAAAGAGCTAAACCTCATTCAATTACCCCGTTTATTTTTTCTCTGATCAAGAGCGGATTCGCGGAATCTGACTATTTTTGCCTATGCGCAATTTGATCGCTTTTTTTCAGCGCTTCCGTATTTTTCTCGTCTTCGCATTGCTACAAGTAGTTGCGCTGAGTATGTATTTCACTTACTCCGATTTCCCACGTATTCAAATGCTTACAACCGCCGGAACGATCAATGCTGAAATTTTGACCATTCGTAACGATGTGACCAAGCACTTTAACCTGGAAGAAACCAACAAACAGTTGGAATGGGAAAATAAACGCTTACGCGAAAAACTGAAGAATTCGCTTTACAAAGAAAACAAAGGACTCATTACCATAGACGATACGCTTTTCCGACAAAACTACTCCTACATCCCGGCTACGGTGATCAACAGTACGTTCGACAAGCGGGATAACTACATGACCATCGATATTGGAAAAAACCACGGAATCAAACGGGGCGATGGCGTATTTTCTTCCAGAGGTGTAGTCGGAATTGTCCATATTGTAAGCGAAGATTACGCAGTAGTAAAAACAGTACTTTCCAAAAACATCAACATCGATGTAATGATCGAAAAAGGCGGTTCATTTGGTTTGTTGAAATGGAACGGACTCGATGCCAAACGCGGTTCTATCAGTGGTATTTCCAACGATATGCGGATCAAAAAATGGTCGAAAGTGGTTACCAGAGGCGGATCGGGTATTTTCCCTCGTGGAATTTTGGTAGGTCGCGTAGAGAAAAAAGGATACATCGAAGGAAAACCGTTGTGGGACATTACTGTGCGTTTCTCCGAAGATTTCAGAAGCATACAACACGTGTATGTAGTCAAAAACCTCATGCAGGAAGAGTTCGACACCCTGCAGAAACAAATTCCCGAAGATTCGGAAGAACCGGAGTTATAACATGGGAGGCATAATTTTACATACCGTTCGTTTCATCGCATTTGTACTTTTCCAAGTGCTGGTGCTCAATCATTTGGAATTAGGTTGGGGAGTTTACCCAATGCTTTATCCGTTGTTTATCCTGTTGTTACCGTTTGAAATGACCACAGTTCCGCTCATGCTGATTGCATTTGCATTGGGACTTTCAATCGATGCGCTTTCCAATACCTTCGGATTACACGCTTCTTCCGCATTGATTTTTGCTTATTTCCGACCGGTAATTTTCAAATTATTCGCCCCGCGCGACGGTTACGAAAACACCGAAGAAAGTAATATTTACACCATGGGAACGCGCTGGTTTATCTACGCTTTCGGGTTGTTGTTACTGATTCATCATACCTGGTTTTTCCTCATCGAAATCTTCAAATGGAATGAGTGGTTACTCTTACTTCGAAAAATCGGGTTGAGTGTTCCGTTCTCATTCTTATTGGCTTTGTTTGTACAGTTTATTTTTATATCCAAGAAGAAAAGCGAACGATGAATCTTGATGGAAGGAAATACGTAATCCTTATCTTCATCATCTTGGTGGGAGTGGTTTACCTCGCGCGCTTATTTTTCATGCAGGTAGTTGATGATACCTGGAAGTTGCGTGCACAGGAAATTGCTGAAAAACGAATGGAAATCACACCTCCACGCGGAATTGTGTTCGACCGAAAAGGCAAAAAAATTGTCACCAACCGCAGTTATTACAACCTCATGATGCGCGAAGACGACATCGTTGATTTGGATACGGCCGCTTTTGCAGAATTGTTGGGTTGGACACCTCAGGAAGTCAAAAACCGTTTCTGGAACATTCGCAAAAAGGAAGGTAAATACAGAAATCCGCACACAAAGAAATTGCAGGAAAACTACCAGTCGCAGCGACCTTATCCGTTTATCGAAGAATTAACCATTGACGAAATCACCCGAATTGCGCCGAATTTGTCAAAATTCCCCGGCTTTTACGAAGATTTGACTTCCATGCGTTTTTACCCTTATGCCGGAGGAGCCAATATTTTCGGATACCTGTCAGAAGTCAATCAGGATGAAATTGATGCAGATGGCTTTTACCGCAGAGGTGATCACATTGGGCGTGCCGGAATTGAGCGTTTTTATGAAAAGGAACTTCGCGGAAGAAAAGGAATCAAGTACATTGTCACTTCTGCATCGATGAACGCCATCGAATCATATGCCAACGGGAAATACGATACCACTGCTCGCCAAAGTCCGCCTTTGAAAATGGGAGTTGACATAGATTTGCAAGTCTATGGTGAAAAACTGATGGTCAATAAACGTGGTTGTATCGTAGCCATTGAACCTTCAACAGGCGAAATTTTAGCGCTTGTTTCATCACCAAGTTTTGACCCCAATTTGCTCGTTGGAAAACAAAACATCAGTAAAAACTACCCAACTTTTTTGCTCGACGAAGGAAAACCGCTTTACCCGCGACCTTTAGCTGCGGAATATCCTCCGGGATCAATTTTTAAACTCGTTCAGGCCTTGATCGGACTTCAGGAAGGTGTGATTACGCCAGAGTCCGGTTTCCCGTGTAACAAATCCATGGTGGGTTGTCACAATCACCCGAGTGCAGGAAACTTGCCAGACGGGATTAAACATTCTTGCAACCCTTATTTTTACTACGTAACACGCCGAATTATTCAGCAAGGAAAAAAACGGAGCATGTTTGCCGATGCAGAGGTTGGATTGAATCGTTGGGCAGATTTCATGCACAGTTTTGGACTCGGTCAAAATTTTGATACGGATATTACAGGTTTACGCCCGGGATTGATTCCGGATGCGTCTTACTACGATGAATGGTACGGCCATCACACATGGGCATTTTCTACCATTCGTTCTATTTCCATCGGTCAGGGAGAGGTAAAAGTTACACCGCTTCAAATGGCCAATATTGCTGCAATTATTGCCAACAAAGGATGGTATTACACACCACATTTCGTTCGTTCTATCGGTAATAGTGGACCACTGCCACAGTTTAGCAAGAAGCATTACACCATGGTAGAATCACAGCATTTTGCCTCGGTCATTGAAGGAATGCGCAGAGCTGTTTACGCTCCGGGTGGAACTGCCCACCGAGCAAGTTTTACGGAGGATGTAATTGTGTGTGCAAAAACCGGAACGGCGCAAAATCCGGCCGGAGAAGATCACTCGATTCTGATTTCATTTGCACCAATGGACAACCCCAAAATCGCAATTGCAGTTTTTATTGAAAACGCCGGTTTCGGGGGTGTTTGGGCGGCTCCAACAGCTAGTTTGATGATGGAGAAATACCTCAAAGGAAAAATCTCCGATAAGGAAAAGGAAACCAGAATCCTTACCGCTAACTTGCTCAATGTAAAAGCGAAACCCAAGAAAAGGAAATGAGACGGGACGATTCATTGACGCAACATGTTGATTGGTGGTTATTTGCGATCGTCATCATTATGCTTGGTATGGGAATTGCCAATGTGTATTCAGCGGCTTTCGACCCGGATCACCCAAGTATTTTTGATTTTTCGCAGAAGTATGGAAAACAAATCATGTGGGTGGGCGTATCCCTGTTTTTAGGGCTAATCGTATTCCTAATTGATGCCGATATTTACCGGAAATTTGCCATCCCGATCTACCTGTTTACTTTTAGTTTACTCATTGTGGTGCTTTTTATGCCGGCGATAAATGGTGCTCATGCATGGCTCGGATTTGGATCGTTGGGTATTCAACCCGCTGAGTTTGCCAAAATCGGAACAGCCATTGCTTTAAGTACTTATGTGAGTAATGTAAACATTAAACAGCAGAACATGCAAACGGTATTCCTTGCATTGGGAATTGTTGTGGTGCCGATGATCATGATTTTGCTACAACCCGATGCCGGAACGTTTGTAGTATTTACCTCTTTCTTTTTTGTGTTATACCGTGAGGGAATTACCTTCGACCCGATCGTTCTCCGTATTGTGAATAGTATTCCGGGTGTAAAATTCAAAGAAACCTGGGTAGGAAGTCACTTTATTCCAATCTTGTTTTTCACGGTTTTCCTCTCACTCATTACCTTGCTGATGAGTGGCAATGAATATGAATTCAGTTTCATGCCCGGCATTCTGATTCCCGGATTTTATGGAATTCTATTCACCTTGGGAGTTATAGCGTTATTGGCTTATTTACTGCTTCGGTGGATTTCTGCAAAACGTGAGAAGGGCCGTGTTTTGGCCATCGTATTGATCGGTTTTTTACTTTCGGCTGGTATTTCGGCCACGGTTAATTTTTCGTTCAAAAACTTGGCAAAACACCAAAAAGACCGCATTGAATTATTCCTCGGTTTGAAACAAGATCCGGATGGTGAAGACTACAACCGAAATCGCGCAATGGCCGCGGTAGGTTCAGGAGGAATGTTTGGAAAAGGTTACCAGCAAGCCAGTGTTGCCAGTGTAGAATCCAATCACGTTCCTGAAAGTGAAACCGACTTTATATTTTGTCCGTTGGCAGAAGAATGGGGATTTATGGGGAGCATTGCCATCGTGTTTTTATTCATGTTCATGCTCATCCGTATTGTGGTCATTGCCGAGCGACAGCGATCAACCTTTAATCGTGTTTATGCCTATAGTGTGGCTATGATTGTGTTTTATCACTTCGCGGTGAATATTGGTATGAACATCGGTTTTGCACCGGTTATCGGAATTCCCTTGCCGTTTTTCAGTTACGGTGGTTCGTCTTTGATGTCCTTCTCAATTATGTTGTTTATCCTCCTAAAATTGGATAGCCAACGCCGGGACGTTTTACATTAAATACCTTTCTTTTATATTTTATTCGTCGCGACCTTTGGAAAATAAATTCAAAATGGCACGCGATTAATCGGATACATTTTGAAATAAATCATTGTTGTCCGGGGAAAAATTTATTTATTTTTTCCGCCACGAATAAACGAATAAATAAATTGGATAGATCGTTTGATTCGTAACGAATTAGTGTTTGAGCTAGCTCAAACTATTCGCCCCAAA
>JBILJP010000309.1:0-6376 GCA_044377135.1 Fluviicola sp. | reverse complement strand
GAATGATTCCGTTTTTTACCAGAATTTCTGTTTCTGCGCTTGTAAGTGTTTCAAAAACGGATGCAGGATCGTTTAAGTCGCGCATCACTCCAGGATGACCGAATGCAAAAACAAGGTTTACCGAATACATTTCCTGAAAAGCAGTGGCTAAAAACAACGCGATGGTGTCTGCATTGGTGTTCAGTAAACCGCCGTTTTCACGATCAAAACTCAAGGGACTCATCACCAAACAATTTCCGGATTGTACCAATTTGATCAGCTCTTGCGGAAAAGGCGTTCCTTCTATCGGATCTCCGACGAACCCAAAATCGACCGGAACGGATGCGCGTTTTGTAGCCGGAATGCAAGAAAAATCGGCACCCGAAATGCCAAACGCCCGAATGCTCAGTTGCTGTAAAGCTGCCACCAATTGTTTGTTGATCCCGCTGTAGATCATGGTGATTAGTTCTAACATTTCAGGTGAAGTCACACGTCGACCGTTGATGAATTGTGAGGGAACACCTAGTTTTTCAGCCCATTTGGTGGCTAAACTTCCACCGCCGTGTACCAGGATTTTGGGTCCTGTTATTGCAGAAAATGCTGTTAGAAATTGTGATCGGTAGTGGGCGTTTTCTACAATTTCTCCGCCTGCTTTTACAATTGTTAGCTGCATGATGATAGGAGTTGGTGAAGAACGGTTTGTGCCGACCAGATTCGATTTTCTGCCTGACGGTAAACAATCGAATCGTTGATTACTTCGTCGGTTGCTACTACATTTCGGCGAATGGGCAGGCAATGCATAAATTGTGCGTTGTTGGTGATTGCCATTTTTTGTGCATCAATTGTCCAGTGATCGTTGCCTTCCAATCGTTGACCGTAATGTGTTACGGAGCTCCAGTTTTTGCAGTAAACAATATCGGCATCTTGCAATGCTTCTTGCTGATTGTGGGTTATGTGAGCATTTTTTGAGAATTGTGCATCTAATTCGTATCCTTCCGGATGCGCCAACCATACATCTGCTTCCAGAAAAGGCGTCCATTCCAGAAACGAATTCACAACAGCTTGCGGCAATGCTTTCGGGTGTGGTGCCCACGTGACAGCTATTTTTGGTTTTTTGATTCCCAACTCAACAATTGTTACCATATCCGTGAGTGATTGCAAGGGGTGACGAATAGCCGATTCAAGTGAAATGACAGGTTTGTCACTGTATTGAATACAAGCGTTGAGCAGCGTTTCGGCATAATCATCTAGTTGCAGTTGCAGGTTTGCAAACGAACGAATGGCTAAAATATCGGTGTAACTACTCATAACGCGAATGGCATCTTGCAGGTGTTCTTGTGCATCGCCATTCATGATTGCGCCCGGCTCGGTTTCCAGTTTCCAGCCTTGGTGCGCATCCAATGTAGAAACGGTCATTCCGAGATTGTAAGCCGCTGCTTGCGTGCTCATGCGTGTGCGTAAACTTGGGTTAAAAAACAGCATGGCCAGGTTTTTTCCCTTGGCAAAATCCAATTGTTGTGTTCCTTTCATTGAGCGCACTGCTTCTATTAATTGGGGAACGTCGATCACATCTGCCACTGAAGTAAACTGTTTCATATGGCAGTTGTGTTGGGTGAATGAACGGATAGTACAGCTTCAAAAACAGCTAAGAATTGATCCATTTCAGCTTTTGTAATGTTGAGTGGTGGAAGCAAGCGCAAGGTAAACGGACAGGCAGCAATTCCGCTCACAATTCCTTTTTCCAACAATGCTGTTTGTACTTCCGAAGCTTTTACAGGTAAACGAAGACCAATCATTAATCCACGACCTTTTATTTCCAAAACGGCGGGATGGTGTTGCAATTGTTGTTTCAGATACGCTCCTGTTTCATTGGCGTTGTGCATTAAAGACGACTCGTTTAATTCGTCTAGAACGGCCTGCATCGCTGCACAAGCCAAATAACTTCCGCCGAACGTGGTTCCGAGTTGACCTTTTACCGGTTCAATTTCATTGGTGATCAACACTCCTGCTACCGGGAATCCGTTTCCGATTCCTTTGGCCATGGTGATGAGGTCTGGACGAATGGCTCGATTTTGATAGGAAAAGTAAGTTCCCGTGCGCCCGCAACCGCTCTGAATTTCATCCAATATCAATAAGGTTTCCGTTTTTTTGCACTGTTCTGCTAAAACGTTCCACACTTCTTCTGATGCCTCAAATACGCCGGCTACTCCTTGAATTCCTTCCAGAATGACAGCTGCATATTCATGGGTTTCCAATGCTTTCTGAAGACTTTGTGCATCATCCAACTCAATAAATTCTTGTAATAAACTTGAACCATATGGTGCCTGGATACCCGGATTGTCTGTAACGGCAATTGCGCCGGCTGTTCTGCCATGAAATGCTCCTTTGAAAGCTAGAATTTTGTTGCGTTTGGTATAAAACGAAGCGATTTTCAGGGCGTTTTCATTGGCTTCTGCTCCGCTGTTGCACAAAAAGAGGCTGTAGTCTGTTAATCCGGATATTTTTCCCAACGATAGTGCTACTTGTTCTTGTTGCGGGATGGTAACAGCGTTGGAATAGTAGGAAATGCTATCCAATTGTTTTGCAAGCGCTTGTTTCCATCGCGGGTGATTGTGCCCAATGGAGATAACGCCGTGACCACCGTAAAAATCGAGGTAAGTTTTACCTTGATCATCGGTGATTGTAGCTCCGTGTGCGTTAACGAAGACTTTTTTCCAGGGATGATATACATCAAACGGTTTCATAAAAAATGCGGTTTTAAGTTCAATCCGGTGTGTTCTGACCACCCGAAAAAACGGTTCATATTTTGAATGGCTTGTCCTGCAGCGCCTTTTAGCAGGTTGTCGATAATGGAAGTGACGAACAGTTTTCCGCCGATTACTCGCGGTTGCAGGAAACAATAATTGGTGCCAACGACTTGTTTTAAATCGGTTTCGATTTGTTGCACGTGCACAAATTTCGCCTCACGGTAATAATCAGTATAGCATTGCAGCACGTCATCGGTTGTCATTTCTGTTTCAGTATACATCGTTGCGAAAATGCCACGGGTAAAAGGTCCGCGCAGGGGTGTGAAATGCAATTTTGGGAAGGTTTCAGTGATCTTTTTTCCATGGTGATTCATCTCCAGCAAATGCTGATGTTCGAACACTTTGTAGGTAGAAACATTGTTTTCGCGCCACGAGAAATGACTGCTGTGTTGTAATTGCTGACCCGCTCCGGAAGAACCCGTCATGGCGTGAATGTGCCAATCGGATGTCATTTTTCCGAGCATAGGAAGAATTCCCAATTGAATGGCCGTGGCAAAACATCCCGGGTTGGCTATGCGATTGGCACTTTGGTACAGCGGTGATTCGGGAAGTCCGTAAACGAATTCCGTACTTCTTCGAAAGTCCATTGACAGGTCTATCACAAGTGTGTTTTGGCTGATCTCGTTTTCGTCTAAAAACTGTTTGGAAAAACCGTGTCCGCCACACAAAAACAACACATCTGCGGGTTTGTTGTTGTACGAATTGAAGATCAATGCAGGATCAATTGCCGGATCTTTGTGAAAGTCAGAGACTGATTTTCCGGTTTGACTTTCACTGACTACTTGTTGGATTGTTACTTCCGGATGACGCGCCAAACAAGCAATTAATTCGCGGGCAACATATCCTGCTCCGCCGATTACGGTGATTGTTTTTTTCATGCGAGTTCGGTTTTAGCGTACCACAATTTTGTTTGCATTCCGTTGATGGTAATGAATCCTTTTGCATCATTGGCCGACCATGCAGTTGTGCCTTCACCGTAAGCCGCAATGCTAGAATTTAGTAGGTCAAATTCTGAAGTAATTCCAATCAGGTTGAAATGATAGGGAGCCAGTTGAACGGTTATTGTGCCCGAAACGCGTTCCTGACTTTGCTGAAAATGGGCTTCGAGATCACGCATTACCGGATCCATGAATTGTCCTTCGTGAAACAAGGCTCCATACCATTCGCTTTGCTGTTTTTTGAGCTGTTGTTGCCACTTGGTGAGTGTGTGTTTTTCCAGCAATTGATGTGCTTTGATGAGAATGAGCGGTGCCGCAGCTACAAATGCTACTCGTCCTTTAATGCCGATAATGGTATCACCTACATGCACATCACGACCAATGCCAAACGGTTGCGCCAAGGCATCGAGTTGCTTAATCAGTTCAATTGGGGCAAGTGAACTACTATTTAACGCAACTGGTTCACCTTTTACAAATTCGATGGTGATCTCTTCGGGAGTGGTTTTCTCTAGTGGGTAAGGCCACACATTTTCGGGAAGTGTGAGGTGAGAAGTCAAGGTTTCGGCACCGCCAATGCTGGTTCCCCAGAGTCCTTCGTTGATGGAATACTGTGCTTTTTCAGCTGAAACGAAGATGTTACGTTCGTGTAGGTACCGAATTTCGTCATTTCGGGAAAGTGCAAGGTCGCGAATGGGTGTCAGAATCTCTATTTTGGGAACAAGTGCCTGAAACACCATATCGAAACGCACCTGATCGTTACCTGCTCCTGTGCTTCCGTGTGCGATGTAGTGTACATCCAATTGTTTCGCCAATTCAGCAATGGCTTTGGCCTGAAACACACGTTCGGAACTTACGGATAGGGGATAGGTGTCGTTTTTCAAGACATTTCCAAAGAGTAGAAACTTGATTCCCTCATTGTAATAGGTTTCACTCACGTCGAGAGTAGTGTGCGAAGTCACGTTTAAGGAATGAGCTTTTTGTTCAATGGCGGCAACTTCATTCGTTGAAAAGGCACCTGTGTTGACGAAGACGGAATGCACTTCCAGTTGGAGATCGTGTTGTAAATAGACCGCGCAGAATGTGGTATCCAAACCACCTGAAAAGGCCAATAACACCTTGTTTTTAGTGTTCATCTGTTGTTTTTTTGTTGAGTTCATTGATTGTTGGATCGAGTAACATACCTGTGCACAGGCAATGTTTGCGTTGGGTTCGTTGTAAAATATCCACATTAACGCAGCCTTTGCATCCGTTCCAAAACGCATCGTCATCGGTGAGTTCGGAAAATGTTACGGGCTTGTAACCCAAATCGGAATTGATCTTCATAACCGCTAAGCTGGTGGTGATACCGAAGAGTTTTGCATGTGGAAATTTGCTGAGCGAAAGCTCCAGAATCCTGGTTTTGATTTGTTTTGCCAGTCCGGTTTTGCGGTAATCTTCGTGTACGATCAACCCGGAATTGGCCACAAATTGTTCGTGTCCCCACGATTCGATGTAACAAAAGCCAACTGGTTGGTTGTCGGTTAACGCAATGATAGCTTTGCCTTCCTGCATTTTTTGTTGAAGGTATTCAGGCGATCGTTTGGCGATTCCGGTACCTCGTTTTTGGGCAGCTTCGGCCATTAATTGACAAATGGTTGCTGCATGACAGACGTGTGAAGCGTCGGCCACAACAATAGAAATGTTCATTTCTGTTGTGAATTAAAAAAAATGGAATAACTAATTGGATACAATCAAAAAAGGCGGAGTACGGAACCCCACAAACACATTAACACCCCAGGGGGCGTCTATTCCTTATTGCAAGAACTGCAAATTGATATGTGTATGTTTTTGACATTGAGGGCACAAATGTAGAGGTCTTTTTTAGAAAAACAACTAAATCGATTTATTTTTGTGTTTTTTGAAACAACTATTGAAGGATTTATCCTCAGAGGATTGCGCTTAGAATGATTTTGGTACAGTGTTAGGATTTCAAGGATTTGAAAGCCAACTTTCAACCTTCCGGATGTTATATATGGGTTAAGTATGGGTCATCTAAGAGATTGGTATCTGGTAAGTATTAAGTGTGTTTTTACTTTATTGATAAACAGCAGTTTAAGTTCTTTTATAGTCCGCTTTTCGCGTAAATAGTGTCATCTATGAGAATGGGTAGGATTTCAAGGAAAAAGCGGAGTTTTATAATTGACTTTGACCCGTTTTTCTGCCATTGAATTTTTATTGATTGGAGTGGTAATTGTGTTGAATTAGCTTAAAAAACAAAGGGCTTGCAGTTACGTAATCACGCAGCCACAAGCCCCTTTATTGTTGAGAAAACAATATTTTATTTGGTCACAACCACTTTGAATTGGCTGTTTGTTCCATCTGCATACGTCAATGAGAAAACATATGTACCTGCTTTGAAAGCGGCAACATTGGTAGTAAACTGACCGTTTGCAATGCTTACTTCTTCTGCATTTACCAAACGACCAGACAAATCTGTAACATTCAAAGTAGCTTTTCCGCTAGCATTCAATTTCACTGTTACAAGGTCTTTCGCAGGATTCGGGAAAGATGCTGTTTCGATTACATTTTCGTTTACTGTCAAATCGTTGGCGTCGAACACACGTACAGACAATGATGGTACATCACCACCTTCGAAACCATTAGAGTAAGCGT
>JBILJP010000308.1:0-6393 GCA_044377135.1 Fluviicola sp. | reverse complement strand
AAGGTTTCACTGAATGCAACCATATCCTGGGTATTATCCAAAACCGGACAATTCACGGTGGTTTCGTGGGTAGTGATTCCTTCAAATCCTTTGAGAACTTCGTAACCTTCAATGGTCACTTGATCTTGCTCTACAGCTGAATGCAACACCGAATAAACCGAGTGACTGTGTACGATGCACTGAGTTTCAGGAAACAATTCATACAGCGTGCAATGAATCAATGTTTCGGCAGAAGGTCGAATGTCAGCAAAACGGGGCTTGGCAATTCCTTGCAAATCCACTTCCATGAAATCGTCGGCAGTGAATTGCGATTTATCTACACCCGATCGTGAAACGTAAATAGTATTCGGATTTTCGGCAAAACGGAACGAATAATTGGTTGAGGTAGCCGGTGACCAGCCCTTACGATGCCAATTTCGTATGGCTTCCGCTAAAGCAATTTTATGCTGTTCCACTTTCATCAGAATCCCTTTCGGTGCAAAATAGCTTGCATTTCTTGTTGCAATTTCTGTGCTTCTTCGCCTGCCTTATCGGCAAAATCGGTTCCATTGGAAGCATACAAGATTGAACGTGATGCATTCACGAGTAAACCGCAATCGGCATTCCAACCATAGTTAGCTACATCATCTAAGCTTCCACCTTGTGCCCCAACACCCGGAACCAGGAAAAAATGATTCGGAACCAGCTTACGCACTTCACCTATTCCTTCGGCACGCGTAGCACCAACCACATACATGAGGTTTGAATCATTGCCCCATTTGGCCGATTTCCGCAATACTTTTTTATACAATTCCTCGCCGTTGATATCGGTCATGAACTGAAAATCGAGCGCGCCTTTGTTGGAAGTCAACGCCAATAAAATCACCCATTTCCCTTCGTATTCCTGAAAAGGAGTCACCGAATCTTCGCCCATATACGGAGCTACTGTTACAGCATCACAATCCAGGTATTCGAAAAATGTTTTGGCATAATAAGATGACGTATTACCGATATCTCCACGCTTGGCATCGGCAATTACAAAACAGTTATCAGGAATGTAATCGATGGTTTTTCGCAACGATTCCCAGCCTTTCGGTCCCAAACATTCGTAAAACGCAATGTTGGGTTTGTAAGCCACACAAAATTCTTTTGTAGCATCAATGATCGCTTTGTTGAATGCAAATACCGGATCTTCATCCTGCAATAAGTGAGCGGGAATCTTTGTGAGATCCGTATCCAATCCAACGCATAGAAACGACTGCTTTGCTCTTATTTGCGCTATTAATTCCTGACGGGTCATGTGTGTTTCTGATTATTACAAAGCGGTAAAGATAGCAACTATTTGCCTTTTGAAATCAACTCAGGTTCTAAGGAATAATCACACTAGCCGTATCTTTTGATCGGGCAGAAAAATAGCCCAAACAACCACCCGAGAAATTCGACGTAGGATTAGCCGGTGTAGCCGTTTGATTTTGCAACAAGGCAAAGAAGTAATTGTAAACCGGCTCATCGATAATGAACATTTCTACAAAAGCAGTGTCACCTGATTGATAAGCACCATCGTTATCGAAAATCGGTTCTTGAATTTGAATACCATCTGTAAACGCATCGTTCTGCAAGTAAATCCCCTCTAATCGCTTACCGTTCTCAAACAAGTTGAACTGGTAGAAATTCTTCACTCCTGCCGGATCCATGCGCAATGGAACAATTGAATTGATGGTATCTGCTCCGAACTCAAATGACAAGACAAACAAATTATCAAGCGGAACAAGTCCCGGTGCTGTACTTTGTGCCGTGTACGTCTTACCGTCCGCAACCACTGTCAATGTATACGTTCTTCCTTCAATCACCGGATAACCTGTTGTTTGGTAGTTTCCGTTTCCAACAAAGGTCAATACCTGAGTGTTCCCGAGGTTGTCTGTAACACTCACCACCGCATTATCAACTGTTGGATACGAACCCGATTCGTCAAAATTCATGGTGCGGGTGATCAATACATTGTGTGTTGTTTCACCTGCTGTAAATGTTCCTTCAATCACCACTTTCGGATCATCCGAATTCAAATCCACATCGATTACTTTCTCGCATGAAATGAAGGAGGCGCTTATGATTAGAAGCGTAAAAAAACCAAACCATTTTAGAGTTTTCATACTTATTTGAATTTGAAATTGTAAGTAATTGCCGGAATCCAGCGGAATAATGTTGTTTGAACTGCTTCGGTGGTACCCGGATTGGTTTCACTTTCGCGGAAAGTAATGGTGTACGCATTTTCACGACCGTAAGCATTGTATAACGAGAAGTTCCAGCTACTTTCAAATTTCTCTGTGTTTTTACGAATCCAGGTTACCCCCAAATCCAATCGGTGATAGGCCGGCATGCGGTATCCGTTGCGTTCGGTATACAAGAATTGTGTTTCTCCGTTAATGGTGTATTTCCCGGAAGGAAAAGTCACCGCATTTCCGGTGTAATAGATAAACAACGCCGAAACCGATAATTTAGGTGTGATATCGTAAATGGTCACAATCGAAATATCATGTGTTCTGTCTTGCTTGGCAGCGTACCAATTATTGTCGTTGATACCGTCAATTTTGCGTTCAGTTCTTGATAATGTGTATCCGACCCAGCCGGTAAAACGACCGCGTTTTTTCTTGATGATCATTTCCACCCCGTAGGCACGACCAATTCCGTAAAGCAACTCACCTTCCAACAATTCATTGGCTTGTGTATTGGCTCCGTTACGGTAGTCAATCTGATTCATCATCGATTTGTAGTACGTTTCAACATTTACTTCGTACATGTTTTCTTTGAAATTCTTAAACCAACCCAATGAGAACTGATCGGCCAATTCGGACTTGGTATTGATTGAACTTGCCAACCACACATCTGTCGGTGAAGAAGCCGTGGCGTTTGATACCAAGTGAATGTTTTGCGCATTACGTGAGTAGGCCGCTTTGATTGATGCTACTTTGCTGTATGAATAACTGGCAGAAACGCGCGGTTCAACGTTCCAATACGTTTTCAAAAATTCGTTTTTCTTGTAGATGGTTGTTGAAGCAACATCACCGGCAGCATCGTAGGTATATACTTCCTGACCATTTCCGAGCACTGAGAATCCGCTCAAACGCACACCATAACTCACTGTCAGGTTATCCATGGCATTCCAATCGTTGGTCACAAACACAGCGCTTTCCAAACTTCTTGTGGGGCTCAGTTTTGTGGCGTTGATACCAACTGCTGTTTCAGCATCTACCTGCCCGGGAGTAATATCGTGGTTGATCACATTAAACCCGAAGCGGATTTTGTTGCGTGTATTGGCGAAATACTGAAATTCTTGTTTCACGTTCCAATCGCGGATCAACGAGGTAATATCAAATGCTACGTCTCCACCTTTGATCGAGATTTTATAATCGTATGAACTGTAAATCACCGAGGTGTTGGAGAACAATTTATCGTTGATGATGTGATTCCAACGTAAGGTTGCCGTGGCATTTCCCCAGTTAAAACCAAACGTTTGACCTACACCTAACACATCGCGCCCAAAATAACCCGATAAAAACAACCGGTCTTTTTTACCAACGCGGTAATTCACCTTTGCATTCAAATCATAGAAATACAAGGTGTTGTTTTTGAATCTTTCACTGGCTTTTAGAAACAAATCGGCATAGGTGCGACGACCGGTGACCAAAAACGAGCCTTTATCTTTTACAATCGGACCTTCCACATTCAGTTTCGAAGAAATCAATCCCAAACCGCCACTCACATTATAGCGTTTCGCATTTCCTTCGTTCATTTTAATATCGAGCACCGATGACAAACGTCCACCGAAATTGGCAGGCTGTGTTCCTTTGTACAAGACGGCATCTTTAATCGCATCGGAATTAAACGTCGAGAAAAACCCGAGTAAGTGAGACGCATTGTAAACAGGCGCCTCATCCAGCAAAATCAAGTTTTGATCGGCAGCTCCACCACGTACGTAATAACCGGCATTTCCTTCACCTGCACTTTTTACTCCGGGCAATAACTGCATGGTTTTGATGATGTCTTTTTCACCGAACAACACCGGGATTTTAGATAATTCCTTCGGATCGAGGCGTTCAACACCCATTACCGGATCTTTTACATTCCCATCCTGACGTTCGGTGGTAATAACCACTTCTTCCAGTTCGGTTCCGCCCTCTTCTTTCAATTGGATATTCAATTGCTGACTGGTGGCTAGATTAATGGTAGTATCCAAACTCTCGTAACCATAGGAAGAAATAATGAATGTATAGGTTCCTACCGGAAGTGTCAGTGAAAAAAAACCGTATTCATTGGTTTGTGCGCCAATATTCTGGTCTTTGATTTTGATGGTGGCTCCAATGAGCTCTTCCCCTTTCTTTCCTTCTTCAATCGTACCGCTTAGAGTGGCTTTTTCCTGCCCGAAAAGCGAACCGCCAAAGAAGAGAATAAGTGTTAAACAAGTTACTAATTTAGTCATGCGTTGCATTCGTTAAGTTTCATTTATACAGTGCTTCCATTCAGAAAACTGCTTTCGATAGTGAATCGACAATCTACAGACAACCAATTGACGATTTACCCCTAGTGGTAACCAAAAAAACGATTGTATCCGTCAGCAAATTGTGCTGCGAATTTCAAGTGAATTTCCCAATTGGCAATGTTAAAGTATGTGAATAAACCTTTAAATCGGTTCGAGTATCGAATTGGGGATGTGAACTGAATAAAAACGAGGATGAACGGTACCTAACGAATCGGCAAGCGGTAATTAAGCCAATTCCCCTTTCATCTTTTCAGCATTTTCGGCCATTTTCAACGCATCGATCATTTCTTGTACATCACCATTCATAAACACACCAAGGTTATACATTGTTTTGTTGATACGGTGATCGGTGATTCTTCCTTGTGGATAATTGTAGGTTCTGATTTTTGCAGAACGGTCTCCGGTAGAAACCAAGGTCTTACGCTGAGCCGCACGTTCGTTGTGTAAACGATCCAATTCGGCTTGATACAAGCGCGATCTCAATACGGAAATGGCTTGTTCTAAGTTTTTGTGCTGTGAACGTCCGTCTTGGCATTCTACCACCACTCCTGTCGGAATGTGAGTCAATCGAATGGCTGATTCGGTTTTGTTAATGTGCTGTCCACCTGCTCCGGATGCTCGGAACGTATCCTTGCGCACATCGTTCATGTCAAGCTCAAAATCGACCTCTTCGGCTTCCGGAAGAACTGCAACGGTAATGGCAGAAGTATGCACACGTCCTTGAGATTCTGTTTCGGGAACACGTTGTACACGGTGAACTCCCGACTCAAACTTCAACATCCCGTAAATTCCGGCACCTTCAATACTCATCGAGATCTCTTTGTATCCTTTGATACTTCCTTCAGATGAGTTGATGATTTCGTATTTCCAACCCATTTCTTTGAAATACATGGTATACATACGGAAGATATCCTCCACGAAGATACACGCTTCATCACCACCGGTTCCGGCACGTAATTCCAAAATGGCATTTTTATCGTCTTCCGGATCTTTCGGAATCAATAACACCTTGATGTCTTCTTCGATGGCGTGGCGTTTTTGTTCCAAATCATCGATTTCCATTTTCGCCATTTCACGCATTTCCTGATCCTGCTCGGTTTCAAGTAATTCGCGTGAACTGCGTAAATTATCCAATATGTTTTTATACGTTTTGTAAGCGGCATCCACCTCTTCCAAATCGCGGTATTCTTTATTGAGTTTCACATACCGTTCCATGTCGGATATAATCTCCGGGTCGGTAATCATCTTGCCCACTTCCACAAAGCGAAAGTGAATCGCCTCCATTTTTTGCAGTAAATCGTTCATATTGTTTATTCGTAAACGAATTCTCCCATTTCAGATCGCACAGTTACACGCTTTCCGTCCATTGCTTCAACTCTTCCAACCACTTGCGCATCTACGCCAAACGATTTTGAAATAGCAATGATTTCAGGTGCTACATCGGCAGGAACATACACTTCCATGCGATGTCCCATGTTAAATACTTTATACATTTCTTGCCATTCGGTCCCCGATTCGGCTTGAATCATGCGGAAAAGCGGAGGAATCGGAAATAAATTGTCTTTGATCACATGCACATTATCTACAAAGTGAAGCACTTTTGTTTGCGCACCACCCGAGCAATGAACCATTCCATGAATCTGAGAACGGTGTTGATCAAGAATACTTTTAATAATCGGCGCGTAGGTTCTTGTAGGTGAAAGCACCAATTGACCTGCATTTACAGGAGTTCCTTCAACCGTATCTGTAAGGTTTTTTGAGCCCGAGTATACCAAATCCATCGGAACTGACGGATCGAAGCTCTCGGGATATTTCATCGCCAACACTTTATTGAAAACATCATGACGAGCAGACGTTAAACCGTTGGAACCCATACC
>JBILJP010000307.1:0-6411 GCA_044377135.1 Fluviicola sp. | reverse complement strand
CCCGGATTATCGCAACGACCGCTCATTTCGCCCATGGCCTACAATGCCTTTTTGTATTACAATTTTTACCTCGAAAGCTCCTTTTATGAAGATAATCAGCTGATTTATCAAATAAAGGTTGAACCTCGTTTCAGGGAAGAAGCCTTGTTTGAAGGTTCACTTTACATTCGCGACACTTCGTGGGAATTGGTTTCTTACACGCTCAATATTAACAAAGGAGCACTTACCTATTTCAAAGAAATGCACCTGGTTGCCGATTTCGAAAAAATGGGACCGCGCATTGTACCTACTCGAAGAGAATACATTTACCTCATCAAAGAAGGAAAGAAAAAAATTCACGGAAATGTGCGCGTGATGCATTCCGATTATGGTTTTTCAATTAACGATAACAACGGTAAATTCTGGCTGGAATCGACGGTTTATACACCCGAAGCATTCAACCGCGATTCGGCCTATTGGAGTAGTATCCGACCATTTCACCTCAAACAAGAAGAGATCAATTTCATTCACCAGCAAGACAGTATCTCGAAGTATTATGCCAGTGAAGACTATCTGAAACAGCAAGACAGCACGTATAACACGTTGAATATTTGGGATTTTCTGTTCAATGGTGTCGGTTTTAGAAACACCTTCAAAAAACAAGAATTTTACATCGATGGTTTGATCAATCAAGTGGTTCCGTTTGGTGTGGGTGGTTACCGTCACAAGCTTAATCTTTCTTACGATAAAACCTTTAAGAATAACCACGAACTCTCGATCAATCCGGAAGTTGATTACGGTTTTCACAACAAAGATCTCAAAGGACAATTGGGAGTTGGTTACATGTACAACCCCAGGCGATTCTCGAAGTTTTTCATCGAAGGCGGTGATGTGTATGATTTCGTGACCGGTTATCAAAGTATTCAGGGAACATTTGCTCCGGCCAACCGTGTTCGCAACCGGAAGCTGGAAATTTACCACCGCATGGAACTCATCAACGGGTTGTATTTCAAAGCCGGAATCTTTTATTCGAACCGTTCGTCGATCGACAACATTGAATACCCGAGCTGGGTGGATAATTTTGGGTTCTTCTCAAAACCAGAACCTTTTGAAGGATACAAGATTTTCATGACTGATTTCGAGTTTTCATATCATTTCCGCCAGAAATACATTTTGAAAGGAAACCAGAAAATCATTGTCGGTTCGCAATGGCCGGTGTTATCGCTTCAGTATAAAAAGGGGATTCCGAACTTATTTGGCGGACAATCCAACTTTGATTATGCCGAATTGCGCGTGACGGATGAGATCAACCTCAATTCACTGGGAATGTCAGAATTTAAGTTTGCAGCGGGTTCTTTTCTCCGGAAACAAGACTTGCGCCTGATTGAACACAAATACTTCCGTACATCGGATAAGTTTTTCTTCTCGAATCCGCTCAACTCACAGCAATTGCTCGACACAGCACTGAATACGTCTAATAGTTATATCTCATTCAACGTCATTCATCATTTCAATGGCTTTTTCCTCAACAAAGTATGGTTGCTCAATCGACTGAAATTGGAAGAAACAGTGGGCGGAAGTTTCCTTACCATTCCGGATGCCCATTTTGTGCAAGCGGAACTCTATGCGGGATTGGAGCGCGTGATCCGCATTCGCAAGCAGCGTTTTAAAGTTGGAGTATATGCCGTAACAGCCGCTTCTTCATTCAGCAAAGCCGATGTGCAACTGAAAGTCGGGATTAATTTCTATGATTCGTTCAGGAGGAAGTGGGATTATTGAAATACAACAAATAATTCAACGCAAGAGATGCCGAGTTCGCAAAGACTATACCTAAAAATAGTTCTTCAGTTCATGAATTACAGTGAATTCCGAATTGAAATCAACAAAAAACTCAGTCAATCAATTAAACAATTTTAACCGTATAAAAAGACCGTTAAGGTGAAATAAAAAAAGAGGTTAACCGCGACAATTAACCTCTTTTTTGCGCTTTTTTGGGTCTCTTCTAATGCCCTAACTAAAAATGGATTCATTAAAGTGAAGCGATAATGAATGCCCTAATATATTGAATATAAAAGAATTGACGCCTGAAAACCTTAATTATTTTCTCTTTAAACCCAAAAATCAGTAATTACCGTAAGTTTTAACTAAAAACCACTTCGGTATGCCGATAAATTGTGGTGCGGTAAACCGAAAATAATCAAGGAATCAATCGCTTACAAATTGCGTAAAACCGAAACGCTGATTGCATTTCAGACTGTCTTTCTGAACATTAAAAATGTACGGCAAGTCCAAATTGTGCCTGAACTCCGGAAAAGAAAAATTTCGTTTGTGTTTTTTCAGATTCGGTTACCGTACCCACAATTGGTGTTCCTCCGGTAGGATAAACGGTTCCCTGACCAGTATTTCTGTCTCCAAGTTTTGATCTCAACACACCAAAATTAAATTCAGTGAAGACAGAAAAACGTTTCCAAAAACCATAATCACCACGCACAAATCCATTCAACCCGGTGATGTAGCCACCATCCATTGTGGAAGTATAGTTGGAATATTGTGTCATTACTCCGCCGGAATATTCCTCACTATAAATCGATTGCGAAAACTGTCCGATAATGTAGAACGGAAGTTCAACTCCACCGCTTACCTGAACCCGACCGAGCTGCTCAGTTACACCATACGACAAAGCGATTTCAGCAAAACCC
Organism: Fluviicola sp.; assembly: GCA_044377135.1. Classification (GTDB taxonomy): domain Bacteria; phylum Bacteroidota; class Bacteroidia; order Flavobacteriales_D; family Crocinitomicaceae; genus Fluviicola. The sequence continues at coordinate 3,733 of JBILJP010000307.1, read as the reverse complement.
TGATCATCGTTCACTTCCCACTGACTGGTTGGCATTTCCTGAATCGACTCATTGCTTCGCTGTCCTAAACCCAAACGTAATCGCATGATGGAATTGGTTTTGACCTGATAGCTAACACCGAGATTGTATTTTATATTCAGCATTTTGCCGTTGGTGGCATCGTCTTGATAAGCCGTTTCATGTGCCGGGAAATAAAATCCGTGTAATACCTGATCTACTTGTCCTTGATTGGATAAACCGAGCGAAACGCCCCATTTGTTTTGAGCCGATGCGGTAAAAGATAGTACTGTTAACGACAGCACTAATGTACGTTTTAACATTGCGTTTAATTATTTAAAGATGTGTAACTAAATTCACTCCCATTAACGCAGAAAACAGTTTTAGATTGTAAAAAGTTTTTCTATTCGCTTTAACGCACCTTTCTGTCGGGATTCTGGCTTAAAAAAGCTGCCCAGCCACCAACTTTGGATTTGTTGTTTTCACCTATTCCACCTGAAAAATGATGACAAACCGCGGCAGCCAATCCATCGGTAGCATCCAGGTATTTCGGCATTTCTTCAAATTTCAGTAAGGTTTGTAACATGGCTGCTACTTGTTCTTTTGAGGCATTTCCACTACCAGTAATGGATTGTTTGATTCGTTTTGGAGTGTATTCTTCATAAGGAATATTGCGACGTAAAGCGGCAGCAATGGCAACTCCCTGAGCGCGCCCCAATTTTAACATCGATTGTACATTTTTACCGAAAAACGGCGCTTCTATGGCCATTTCATCGGGTTTGTATTCTTCCATCAATCCGTCTATGCGATCGAAGATACGTTTCAGTTTATCAGGCTGATTGGTCAGTTTATTGAGTTGGATAATCCCGAAATTGAGCATTTCCAATTTCTTCCCCTTCACGTGGATGAGTCCGTAGCCCAGCACGGTAGTTCCGGGGTCAATTCCAAGAATTATTTTATCTTCAACCATTCAGAGTCTAAAACTAGGAAAAATGTGCGAGTGAACAGGGTTGTTTTAAAAGTGTTTTTACTACTTGCGTTGCTTGGCTTCATTACCTGGCAACTCGTTGCACAGGATTGGTCGAAGATGAATGCGTTTCACCTGAAAAATCCCGTTTACCTCATCTGTGCGTTGGTGTTGGTGGTTGCCAATCAGGGTTGTGAATGGTTTAAATGGAAACGTGTAGCTCAATCGCTTACCAATGACCCCAAACTGATCCGGAATGCTTTTTTCAGCGGAATCGGAACCGGATTTATGACTCCCAACGGCTGGGGTAATTTTATGGGACGCATGGTGTATTTCCGCAAACGCGATCAGTTGTACATCATTTTTTCATCTTTTATTTCGAACGTAAGTCAGGTATTGCCAACCGTATTTTTCGGTGCTGTGGCTTGTTTGTACAGCGATCGGTTAACTGTTGGTATCGGCGGCTCGGTATTAGCCATCGGAACCATTATTTTACTAGCTTTCTTTTTGGGTGAATACCTCATTCCACAACGAAAAACCCGCAACAGAACCCTTCGGAAACTGCAATGGATGAAACGCCGCATGCGTGGTTTGCGGTTACCGCTTTTCTTGTGGAGCAACCTGCGCTTTGTCATCTTTTCTGCACAATACGTGTTGCTGTTCATGGCTTTCGGTTACACCGATTATTGGTTTCTTGCTGTTCATGTTTGGTTGATTTTCCTGTTGACTTCCTTTGTACCGTCGCTGTGGTCGGGCAAATTACTCATTCGCGAAACAGCCGCTATATTTGCGTTTAAAGGTTCCATGGTTGCCATTCCGGATGTGGTGCTTGTAAGTTTACTTATTTGGGTATTTAACATCATTTTACCGGCCATTGTGAGTAGTTTTGTCTGGATTCCTGTTTCAAAAAACAAACAACAAGCAAATGTGGCTGATTAGCGGATGGTTTTTAGCTTACTCGTGTTCCATTATGGGGCTGATTTTTGGTATTCAGCGATTGCGAGCCGAACGTGCAATCAAAAAATGTGTTTCGATTGATCAAATTACGGTGTTAGTGCCGTTTCGGAACGAAGCACACAATCTCAAGCACTTTTTCGACAGTATTAAAAGTCAGAAATACCAACCGATTCAGTGGATTTTCGTAAACGACCATTCTACTGATGATTTCCAATCGTTGTTTGCAGAAATGCGTGTTTTTCCGATTCGTTTATTGCATCTCCCCCACGAACAGGAAGGTAAAAAAGCAGCTATCCGTTTCGGGATGGATCATGCAACAACTGATTATTGCCTTACGATGGACGCAGATGTAACCTTCGGCAACGATTACATGAAACAATTGCTGACGGTTCCCGCTGCCGATTTGGTGATTTTGCCCGTTGAAATGACTGCTAAACGCTGGTGGCATTCGTTTTTTACCCTGGAATATTTATTTACCACCTTGCTCAATCGCGGTATTGCGGGTTGGTCAAGACCGGTCAATGCCAGTGGAGCGAATCTCTTGTTCCGGATCGATGTGTTTGAGCAAACCGACGATTATGAGCACCACGAACATATTGCTAGTGGCGACGATATGTATACGCTTCGGGCGTTCCGCGATGCGCACAAAACCATTGAAATTGTTGAAAATAAAGCCTTGAGTGTTTATACGGCAACGCCGCTTACGATTGGTCAAACAATGGATCAACGTGTGCGCTGGCTGAGTAAAACCGGGCATGTGGGCGATTCGCTGAATACCTTTTTAGGTTTTTGGGCGGTAGCATTGCACATGGGGTATTTTTTGTTGTTGATTCTCACTTTTTTCGCACCGGCATTGTGGCTCACGCTTCTGGTGATTGTGCTGAAAACTGCTTTTGATTTTGCGCTGATTCGTATGATAAACAAATCATGGAATGCAGAAACAATTAGTGGATTGATCTTGTTTGAATTGCTGTATCCGCTGTATTTGTTTGCGCTATTGGGTTCGTCGCTATTTGCGCAACCGGAGTGGAAAGGAAGGTGAAGTTAAGGTGTTGAATTGAAAATGTAAAATTGAAAAGAGATGATCCCTTTTCAATTTTACATTTTACATTTTAATTTTCTATTAGAACGGTAGATCGTCATCGTCACTAGCAGCTGTAGAAGCCGGGCTAGCGATAGGATCTAAGCTCATAGCACTTGGTCCGCCTTGTGGAATACCACCACCTTGCGCTACTGCACCAACTTTCTCCAAACGCCATGCATCCAAAGTATTGAAGTAACGTACTTCACCTTGTGGGCTTGTCCACTCACGACCACGCAAGTTAAACGACACTTCGATTTGATCATTCACATTCAATGCATCCAACAAGTTGCATTTGTCTTGTGTCAATTGAAATAAAATATCTTGCGGATACATACTTGACGCATCGGTCAAAACAAACTCGCGTTTTGAGAATTTTTCCGATACTGCAACTGTATCATTCTTTACTTTTAATGTTCCGGATAATTTAAACATGTTATTGGTTTTATTCTTTAATCGTTAAATGAGAGCAGGGTCATCCAAGCTCCTTCAATATTATTTTCGGCAATGAGTTGTTGCGCGCGCAGGTGCAGTTGCAACTCCAATTTTGCCGGTTCGTCTTCTAAAGTTAGGAAAAAATCGCTTAATTCCAACAACTTATACTCGTTTACATCGGTTTCATTCGGCAATTCGGTAACACCGGCCAATTGCGCCAAGTCATTCCCTGTGAGCACTTTGCTGTTACGAATATCTTCGGGCAACTGATCGAAACCGATACCGATGGTGGTAAT
>JBILJP010000306.1:0-6421 GCA_044377135.1 Fluviicola sp. | reverse complement strand
GCAATCCCATATTTATACCCGTTGTATTTCAAATCGGCATTGGCACCGTAAATTTCATTTCCCCATTTGTAGGAGGCACCACCGAAAATGCTGAAATAATTCTCGCGCGAACGCCAGTCAGACAAGCCATCAACAGTTGGTTTTTTATCATTGAAGTAGCGGTACTCGAACCCTGCTCTCCAGTTCACACCCAAACTATCGTGTTGGTGCGAGCTGAATTGCCCTTTCAGATTAAAGGTGTTGAAACGCTGTGAAATACTATCTGCATTGGCATTTTCGTTACGGAAACCATAGAAATGTAAACCACGATTGTTGTAATTCATTTCAGCCATCCAATCATAACGCTTTTCATTCATTCCACCGAATGCGCGAAAATTGCTCTTATCGAAATTGGCCGGAGCGTAATCTTTGATTTTTCCGAAAGAACTGATGTGTTGACCGTGAAATCCGTAGTTGAATTTGCGGGTACGGGTATTGTTGTAATAAACTTCTGCCAAAGGCATCAAGATCGAACCAATTCCCACGCGGGCATAACCATTGTACAATTGCGGTAATTTCTCAGTGGTTCTTATTGTTGCCGGTGGGATGGGCTTCACTTCCAATTCCGGAGCGTAACTCATTGCCAACAACGGGAATGTAGCTGTTGGATTGGGGAAAACCGTGTCCAAAATCTTTGGGCTCTCCGCTTGACGGTAGGCCGGTTCTATATTTCTATTGGCCTCAATACCCAATTCAATGGTCGTTCCTTGAGCAAATACGTTAAATCCGGCGAATAGCAAGAAACATAGTACGCCGATCGTTTTCATCTGATTGATTGTCTGTCTCATTAGTTCCCTGATTTATCACCACCAACTTCAATCACCGTTCCGCTTGGTTCTTGTATCGATTTCGGTTTGTTTTTAAGCTGCAAGATTTCTTCCAACAAGTCATTGGCCTCTTGCTTGATTCCATCTTCATCATCCGGATAATTGTCGATCACCGAACGGATGGTTTGTTCTGCCTGGAACAAGTCTTTTTTATCTCTGAGCACCTTGGTTTGCAAAATCAAACCTTTGGCAATCCAATAATCGTAACCTGGTTTCATTTTCAGCAAAGCGCGAATCTCCGTATCGGTTTTGGTGAGATCACCTTTTTTATAATAGCCTTCGGCAATGGTGTATTTCGACTCAGCGGCAAATTCGGTTGTTGTGTTTTTCACCACATATTCCAGCGAAGGCAATGCCTCTGTGAAACGATCTGTTTTCGCCAATGAAATTCCTTTGATGTATTCTGCTTCCAATTTCACGGTATTGGTGATTTGTTTGTTCCCCAATACTTTTTTGGCGTATTCAGCTGAGTTGGCAAAATTCTCTACCACATAATGACAACGCATCAGTCCTAATTCGGCCAATTGTGTCATTTCCGGTGACTTGGAAACTTGTTCCAAACGGGTGTAATAAGGTAATGCCTGCTCGTATTCGTAAGAATTGTACAAAAACTTGGCTGTACGTTGCGTGGCTACTTCAGTGAAGTCATCATTCGGACGCTCAAGCGTTTGTTTGTAAATGGCTACAGCTTCTGCCTCACGTTTCAAGATGTACAAGGCATCGGCTTTGTAGTTGAGGATTTCTTGCTTGTATTTACCGTCAGGGTACTTATTAAGGTAACCATCGAAATCACTAACCGACGCTTCGTACTCTTTTTTATTGTACGATTCCATGGCTTGCTCGTAGTACTTGTCTTCTACCTCAAAACGGATTGAATCGGCACACGGATACAAGTTGGCAAGGTTTTCTACTTTTTGGAGTAATCGCTGGGCAGTGTAAATATCAGCCAAAGCTTTCGTTTCACGCACACAGGTTGAACGTTCGGTTCCGTATTCGTCGAGTACTCGTTTGAAATACGATTCGGCCTTGGTGTAATCTCCTTTTTTGAAATAGGCATCTCCAATATAGTGCAGCGCATCTTTCACCAAAATAGAGCTTGGGTAGTCTTTTACAACCTGGTTGAAGTAACGAATTGCCTGATCGTTGTTTCCGTCGTTGTAATAACTCAACCCAACCTCAAACACCGATGTGAGCAAGTATTTCGAGTTGGAATAATTGTTCACAATATCCAGCAAACGCTTGATTTTTTCCTGTCTGTTTTGTTTGAACCCGAAAATACGAGCCGAATAAAACAAGGCTTGATCTTCATAACCCATTTTGAGTTCATACGCTTTGTCGTAAAACTCAATCGCCAAATCGTTTTGTTTGGTCACGTAATACGCATCGGCCAAACGCATAGTAGCATCTGCTTTTTTCTTTTTGTTGGTCAGATTCGGTTCCTGCAAGTATTGTTGAAACGCCGCGATGATCTGTGTTTGGTCTTTCACTTTTTCATCTTGACCCAAATACGCATAACCGATATTGTAAAGTGCATCTGCTTTTAAGGCAGAACCGTAAGCTGTGGGCATGGTTAAAAAAGCACGGTATTCTCTGATGGCAGTTGTGAAATCTTTCAGCATGAAGTACGAATCTGCTGTCCAGAAAACACCTTTGGCAGAGACATCCTGACTTTGCGGGTATTTCTCCACCAACTTAAAAGCATCAATGGCTTGTTTGTACTCCGATTTTTGGTACAATTCCACCCCGCGGTTGAAGGCAATGAGTTGGTAAGCACTTTTCAGTTTCGAATCTTTGGTTGGTAATTTGTCCAGCGATTCAAGCGCTTTTGCGTAGTTTTTGGTAGAAGAATAACAATTCACCAGGTACTGAAACACCACATTCTTGCGCGGTGAATTGGGGTACTTAATGATGTAATCTTCCAGCGCGATTACCGCCTCATCATAAGGATTCAGATCCAGTTTGTAGGAAAGAACCGCATAATTGTACAGCGCATCTTCCTGAATCATGAGGTCTTTATCAATCTGCGCCGCCGCTCCGAAAGCTTTACGTGCAAAGGCCAATTCGTTGAGATTCATATAGCATTCGCCTGCGTGGTACAGGGAAATTTGCCCCAAGGTGTCTTTCACACGCGATACTTTATCGAAATAGGTAATGGCTTTGCTGTATTGCGAACTTTTGAAATAGGCATAACCCAAAGCATAATCGTCATCACGCGTAGTGGTCGACTTTTCATTGTACACTTCCAAAAACGGCACCGCTTCGTCAAACTTCCCGATTTTGTAATACGAGTCTCCGATCAGGTGGTTCATTTCGATTTGATCGCCAATCTTCATGCTATCGATGTGAGCCGGAGCAAATTCGGTGACTTCCTGGTATTTTCCCTGCAGGTAATAAATTTGGGTAATGTAATACGGAACCACGGTTTTGAATCGGGCATCGCTCATGAGCTTTTCAAATCCTTCCAAAGCTGTTTGGTAAGAACCGTCTTTGTAGCAGAGATGCGAATAATAGTAAAGTGAAGGTGTACCGTATTGCGAAACCGAATCTTTTACCTCGTAAAAAGCATTTTTGGCTTCCGGAAATTGCTCTTCCACAAAATAAGCATACCCCAATTTAAAGTGGTATTCCTGCAAATTTTGGGGTTCAACGTTTTGTTTACTCAGTTGTGAAAACCATTCGATGGTCTTGGGATAATCTTTTTTCTGGTAATAAAACTGCCCAAACCGGAAGAAAATATCGTATTTGTAGATGCTCTCAGGGTATTCGCGATTGAACGACTCCAACAAAGGAATAGCATCGTTGTTGAACAACGCCAGGGCGGAAATGCCTTCGTAGTAAAGCGCTTTGATGTAGAACGGATCGTTTTTGGAACCGGTGTACGAATCAATAAATAAACGGAATTCTTTTCTGGCAGCACTGAATTGTTCTTTTTCAAAGAGATCTTCGGAGCGGTAAAAACCGGCTAGCGGAGAATGGTACTTTTCAGTTTGTTGCGTCCATGCCTGCCCGATTGCAATAGCGAAGAAGAGAATCAAAAAATGGCGCATCACGACTTGGTTTTTATAAGTTAGTAAAATTAACCGCAAAGAAAGGTCGTAGCAGCGTGAGTGCCTAAAAGTTTTAAACGCGAACGTGTTAAGATTATTTCATCGCAAGTCCTTTTTTTTACTGGTGTTCTGATACCTTTACCTTAAAATCGCATACACGTGGAAAAGGTCATACAGATTCAACATGGTAAAATCGTTCAATTGAACCAAGTGGTATTGGACGATGTGAACCTGGAAGTGAATTCAGATGAATTGGTATTCCTGATCGGAAAAACCGGAAGCGGAAAAAGCAGTTTGCTGAAAGTACTCTACGGTGAACTTTCTCTCAGCTCAGGTAGCGGAAAAGTAGCCGGTTTTTCGGTAAACGACCTCAATAAACGCAGCATTCCGCAATTGCGCAGAGCCATTGGCGTGGTGTTTCAAGATTTTCAATTGCTCACCGATCGTTCGGTTGCCGAAAACCTCTATTTTGTGATGCGTGCCACTGGCTGGAAAGACAAACGCGAAATGGAAAACCGCGCTAAAACCGTATTGGGAATGGTGGGTTTAGAAACCAAAGGTCATGTGCAGGCGCATCAACTCTCCGGAGGTGAACAACAACGTGTTGCCATTGCCCGCGCGTTGATCAATCATCCCAAACTCATTCTTGCCGACGAACCAACCGGTAACCTCGACCCAGAAACTTCGGCTGAAATCATGAAACTCATAATTGCCGTTTCGAAAGAAGAAAAAGCGGCAGTTTTGATGGCTACCCACGATATGGCCATGATCGAAAAATTTCCAGGCCGCGTGATTCGCGTGGAAGACGGTAAACTGAAACCATTGGAGACGATGCATCAATTTGATCCGTTCACTCCGATGTTTGAGTGAGTTGATTTAGTCGTCGAATAAGTATTTCCTTACCACCTCCAACAACCTTTTTTCCGAAAAAAGTTCCCGTACTTCCGCCAATTGCGTGGCAGATTCCTGCTCTGAAAGACTATTTTCCGAAAGGAGATTCTGCGCCAATTCTTCGGGAGTTGAAATGACTGTGCAAAGATGGTCGAGCCCCGATCCTGCAACGATTTCCGGAGTCACGATGCATTTTTTACCCGTCATCAGTGCGTTGAGCAATTTCAGTTTGATGCCCGAGTGCTGAAAACCAATGATAAGGTGAGCAGTGGCGGTTTGCATCAATTCCTGCATCCGAAGATCACTCGGATTGGCAATCAATTGCACATTGGTCTGCTGTGAACAAGCAGTTACCAATACCTGATCCGGATTTTTTCCGGCAATGATCAGTGTTTGCGGGATGGACTGTTTTCGGAAGGCTTCCAGGAGCCAATGCACGGCTTCGCTGTTTTCTTCCACACTCAGGTTTCCTTGAAACAGGTAAAACGGATCGTGTGATTTGACCCTTAGTTTAGGCGGAAATTGCTCAAAACCTACAGGCACATACACCACATTTTCAAAGCGCGATGTGTAATAATCGGTATCCGATGCGCTAATGGTGGCGAGCGCGGTAGCGTAGTTCAATGTTTCTTCGTGGCGCTTGAGTTTTCGGGCTTCCGATTGAAAATACCACCGTTTGAAAAAAGAGTTGGAACGCTTTGACAAACCTTCGTAGTACTGCCATTCAATATTATGCAGTCGCACCATTTTTTTGCGCTGACTCAATTCAGGATGATGGAGCCAAAACGTACAATGCTGTCCTTCAAAAACTATGGGGTGTTTGTCTTGCAACAACCGTTTCAGCAACGCAGTAGAATTGCGTGTGGCAACAATAAACGGAGTTTTCGAAAACCAACTTAGCAAACTTTTCGACCGCGTGTAGTAATACACTTCATCGGCAATTGCTGAAAAATCATGCATACGCCCTCGACCATATTCAAAACAATGCAAAATGATATGATATCCCGCATTTTTTAAACTGCGACAACGGTAATACACATCCATCACGCCACCGTAATCGGGCGGAAATGGCACATCAAAGGCCACAATGTGTATGGATCGTTTAGCGGACATTGGCATAAATCCGTTGAAGCGTTTCGGTTTCTTTTTCCCAATTCTCAATCAATGCCGCCTTTTCACAATTCAGCTTCAGTTGGTGCATGCGATCGGTATCCGAAAGTAAATGACCGATCAATTGCGCCATGTGTTCGGGAGCATAGTCGGTTAATACTAACCCGAGATCATGTTGTTTTACCAGGTTAGCCACTTCTACCACATTGGAACAAATGATAGGAGTACCAGCATGCATGTAATCGAACACTTTATTGGGAAGCGAGAATTCGTAATTGGGATTGGTCGGTTGATCGAGGCTGAGCCCCAAATCGGCATGAAAGGTAAAAACCATGAGTTCGGCGTAAGGACGTTTACCAAAAAACAGCACCTTTTCGGTAAGTTGTTCTGCTTCCACGCGTTGTTTCATGGCCGGAATGATATCGCCATCACCCACCAACATAAGTACCGTATCGTTCAGGAAATGCATCATGGCAATGGCTTCTTCCACTCCACGATCAATGTTGA
>JBILJP010000023.1:0-23534 GCA_044377135.1 Fluviicola sp. | reverse complement strand
ATGAAATCAGTATGATCGATTTATATGTGGAATTGGAACAGCTACGTTTTAGCGATAAATTTTTATTTGTTAAGGAAATCGATCCGGCGATTAATCTCAACGAACTGTATATTCCTGCACTGATCACACAACCGTTGATCGAAAATGCGATTTGGCACGGATTGTTGCCGCTACCTGTTTACAAAAAGCCACAACTGACATTGAGTATTGTGCTAAAAGCAGATCAATTGCAGATTAGTATTGAAGATAATGGTGTGGGTCTGCTTACAGAACCAAAACAAGAAGCAGTTACAGGCCGCAAATCGAAAGGCACATCGCTGATCAGAAATCGCCTGGACAGCCTGAATCAGTTACATGAAACGAGTGGCGCTCATATTGAATTCATTGAACTAACAGATGAAACAAACACCAAGATCGGCACTCGTGTACAGGTAACATTTACTATAGAAATTCTCAATAAATTAAGCCATGAACAGCATTAAAAGCATCATCATCGACGATGAATCGGCCAATCGGACCGTATTGGATAGTTTTCTGAAAAAGTATTGTCCGGCGGTTGAGGTAGTTGGAAGTGCCGAATCGGTAGAAGCAGGCTACCGCATGATTTGTGATTTGTCTCCTGACCTGGTATTTTTAGACGTCAGAATGCCTTCACAGTCGGGGTTTGACTTGCTCAAGATGTTTGATGAAATTCCGTTTCATGTTATTTTCATTACTGCTTATGACGAATATGCCATTCAGGCTTTTCAATTCAATGCCATCGATTATTTGCTGAAACCGATTGATTACCAAAAACTGATCAAATCTGTGGCCAAAGTAGAAGAAACCATTCGACTGAAGAAAAATGCCAGCGTGATTCATTTTGTGAATTCAACAGACAGTAAGCAGGAGCTTCTTCGAAGTATTACACTGCATAAAAAAGACAAGGTTCAATTCGTAGACATCGATCAAATTGCCTATATCCAGGCTGATCGGAATTACTGTGAAGTCATTACGAGTAATAACGAACGACTTGTTTCGTCAAAGACCTTACTCGATTACGAACAACTATTGCAACATTATTCGAATTTCCTGCGCATCAACAAAAGTGTAATGATCAACATCCGGTTTATCCGCGAATACACCAAGGGTTCCACCTGCTTCATTTACATGAAAAACGGCAGTGAAGAATTGGAGGTTTCGCGCCGCAAAAAAGGGGAAATCTTGCAGTTTTTGAAGGGAGAGGGAGTTTTGTTGAATTGAGGGAGCGAGTAATCTTCTTCAGATGTTGGATATCCCATGATCAAACTTGCTGGAACGGAGTATATAAACAGTGAACATTCATAAAACAAAAAAAAACTGTAAGCTAAGATTGGTAGCACGTTTACTTCTCCTAAAGAGTTTAGCCGAACAGGGGAAAGAATCGCTTTTAAACGACTACACGAAAAATGCAGTCAATAAGCCTGTGATACCTAACTGGAATGATTTCAGCATTTCTCATTCGGGAGATCTTGTTGTGTTTTGTGAAAGCAGTACTGATGTGGGGATTGATCTTGAGCTGATCGCCCCACTCGATTTTGAAGATCTTGCTTCTTTTTTTCACACAGACGAAAAAGAGTATATTAAATCGGGCGATATCAGGAACAGGTTTTATGAAATCTGGGTAAAAAAAGAAGCGGTGTTAAAAGCTATTGGAACCGGAATTATCAGCGGGTTGGATGCTTTCAGTTGTTTGGGAAATCCGATAGTCGTAAACGATAAAAAGTGGTATTTTTATCCGTTGGTAATGGATGAAAGATACATGGCTTGTGTGTGTTCAAACCAGCTTTTCGAAGAAATTATCCTGGAAGAAGTTAGCCCTGAGCAGTTGATTGGTTCATTATTAAATAAAAGAGATTAATTCGATTCAATGAAATTTTATTTCACACTTCAGGCAAAGTTGTTTTACCGCACAATAAAAGATCTGGAGATTCATCCACTACTTGCTGTGTTGGCGGTATTGGGCTTCTTTGTCGGAGGTTCTTATGTACTTTTCAGTAAGATCGGGTACGCTCAATATTGGTATGCCGGAATAGGCTTGTTTCTGACGTATTTATTAGGCGGTAAAGAGCGAAACGAATTTTTGAAAAATCTCTTTACCAAAGATAAATACAGGTTAATGCGGTTTTGTGAAAACATGCTGGTGGCCCTTCCGTTTATCCTGTTTTTGCTCTTTGAAGGTTTCTTTATTGTTCCGGCATGTTTCATCGTACTTAGTACTGCATTATCGTTCTACAACAATGTAGGGCAATCGTTTTTTACAATTCCCACCCCTTTTTACAAATGGCCTTTTGAATTTACTACCGGTTTTCGACGGAACTTTTGGGGATTTGTAGTCATCTATCTACTGGAAATCGGTGCAATTTCGGCAGGTAATTTTAATCTGGGAATGTTTGTAATGCTGACCTGTTTTGTGCTCTGCCAATACTTTTATTTTAAAATCGAACCACATTTTTTTGTGTGGGTACATGCACAAACAGCCCGTGATTTTGTGCGGAATAAAATGAAAATCGCAACGATTTACAGCTTGATTACAGCTTTTCCGTTAGCCATTTTATTGACAATCTATAACCCGGGTTATGCGCATTGGGTTGCCCTCGGCTTGGTTGTAGGTGTAGTCTATTGCTTGGTAGGCGCGGTGGCAAAATATGCCTATTACCCTGATGAATTGCCCATTTTTCATCAGACCATTATCGGTGTTGGACTGCTGGTGCCGCCATTTTCACTGATTTTAATCCCCTATTTTTACGCACTCTCAATTAAATCACTTAAAACGCATTTAAAATGATTACAGTTAAATCATTGTCAAAATCATACGGAAGTAATCCTGTTTTAAAAGGAATTGACCTGACGTTTCGTGAAGGAGAAATTGTAGGCGTTATCGGGGACAACGGAGCCGGAAAAACAACCTTGTTTAAGTGTATTTCGGAATTGGAATCTTTTGAGGGTACTGTAGAATACGATAAAGGCATTTTAAAGAATAAAATAGGTTTCCTTGAAGCCAATCCCTACTTTTTCCCCAAAATGACCGGTCTGGAGTATTTACAATTTTTGTGCAACGCCCGCGACGTTAAAATTGAAAACCTCAAACAGTATAATTTGTTTGACCTGCCACTTGAAAAGTACGCGGTTAACTATTCTACCGGGATGAAAAAGAAATTGGCCTTAACGGGTATCTTGTTGCAGAAAAACGACGTGTTTATTTTGGATGAACCATTTAACGGTGTTGATATTCACAGTAACATGATTATCGAAGAAATCATTCTGAAATTGAAGGAAACGGGAAAGATCGTCATTTTATCATCACATATATTTTCTACGTTACGCGATACCTGTGATTACCTTCTTCATTTAAAAGGAGGAGTCATTGCAAAAAATGTAGAGCGCGAAGATTTCAGTTCTGTAGAAGAAGAAATGAAAGGAGAGGCCTTCGGCGATAAAGTAAGCCGGTTGATTCTTAGTTTGCAGTGATTCTCAGGATACTTGATCAAGTTTTCTATATAAACCCGACTCTTCATTTTCTTGATATGTTTCTCAATGGCTAGGCCCTGTGTTTTTGATTCACACGTTATTTCAAGAAAAAGCACCCAAGCTTGCTGGAACGGAGTATATAAACAGTGAATATTCATAAAACAAAAAAAGACCAGCATTTCTGCTGAACTGATAATCTTGAAACGCCTTATTGTTGCCATCAATTTGTACATTTATAGTCAAATCGGATATTCGTTAACCACAATTAAAATAACGTTTATTTGAGCTAACTGTATGACAATCAACACGCAATCAAATCAGGTGAATCACGTAAATTATTCAAAATGAAACGACCAAGCCAACTATTCGCATTGTTGTTTTTTAGTTTAACTGCGGTTGTTTGTCTGGGACAGGAGGATTACAAACAACCCGTTGAAGTAAACTTCGACCCTCAGGTAATCAAAGCTTCCGGTATTCGTTCAGTTATTGTGTACGCCGAAAAGAGTAATGAGAACAAGCAAGACATGCTGCCTTCCTCCGGAAAAGTATCAGAAGCTGAATTTGATGAACGCGGAAATCTGACGTATATGCTAACTGCTAGTAGCGAGCTTTCGTCTTTCCTTACCTACAAAAAAGGTTGTGTAATTGGTTACTACAGGTATGATGACTTTGGGAGAAGGACGTTTATTTATTCTGAAGGCATAGACAATCAACACGAGGTAACTTATCAATACGATGATGCCGGAAATGTGATAGAAGCTGTGGAGGTGAAAAAAGGAGATACGATTGCTCACGTAAAATTTCACTGGACTGCTGGCAGAATGCTACGAGCGGAAATCGAAGGAAAGAGTGATTCGAGAATACTATTTGATGAACTGGGAAGAGTTACCTTCAATGAACACGATGATTTCAGAACTACTTACGCGTATACGAAGAAGGGAGACACGCTTACAACTAAAATGGTGTTTTCTGAAGCGAATAAAGTGTTGTTTGGTTCTGTTACCGCGAAGTTAATTTCATCGAATAGGTTGCTTTTTCACAAAACGGAGAATGAATTCTCACCGATGAATAAGGAGATTAGCGCACGTTATGATGAGCACGGTAATGTGGTAAGTTATGCTGCTTTAGTAGTAGAAGGCGCTTCGTTAAAAGCGGAAAGATCTCCATTTGAATCTGAAAGACCATTGCCGTTTCAGGAACCTATGATATATGAAATCGAAAATGTGTATGACGCGAAAGGATTACTGACCAAACGCGTGTTTTACAGCATTAGCAAAGGAAATAAAGTGTTTTATAAAACCGAGCGCTTTATCTACGAATCAGAACCATTAGCGGATAAGTTTCCAAAAGATTTCCTTAAGGCGGAACGCGAGATGGAGGAAAAGTACAAATATCCTGAACGTGAGGATTAATTCAGAAGAGTAAGATCTGCAACGTTTTTCTTGTACAGATTGGCTCAGATTTATGCGTAATCCCCAGGTTTTGTAGTTGATCCCTCTTCCTCTTGATAGATTATCGAACCAAAAGTGCAATTTTATTGGGTTTCAGAGGGTGGGATGACCTTGTTGGGATCGCACCGGAATAATTATTGTTTTAAGATTGGAAGGACTTGTTTTTTGTCTTCTGATAAAACAGTTAAGAAATACATTCCGTTATCTAATTGAGAAGTATTAAGTCTTATAAAATCCTTTTCTATTTGATAATCAACGTTAACAGTTTGACCGCTTAAAGTAGTCAAATGAAAACTACTTATTGATGAAAGATGAAGATTTTCAATGTTCAGATTTCCTGTAGTTGGGTTGGGGAAAACACGTATATGATCAATATCCGATTCATGCGTAGATACAATAGACGGTACTTCAACATCCAAATAGCCAATACAGCTGTTCACATCATAAATAGCGACAAAATATGACCCTGAAGTGAGGGAATCAAAAAATTGATTTTCACCGAAATTTTCACCATTTAACTGATAATGATAAGGCGGAACGCCACCTTCTACAGTAATAAGATGTATTGTTCCATCGTCCGATATAGTTTCCGGAGTTACCACCGCTGTAGCTTCTATAACAATTGGGTAGTTAATCTCAAATGTATCCCGAAAAGTGCAGCCGACTACGTCTTGGGCATACACAGTATACGTGCCTCCTGTAAGACCATTGAAAATCAAATCAATTCTTGGATTATTATTTAGAGATATAGTTAATAATTCATTAACGTAAGGGAGATAATTTACACTTGCAGAGCTAGCGCATTCTCCAGAATAGTAAATCGCATCAAGTTCGAAGTGCAAACTATCTGAGTATCTGATTGGTGCATAAATGGTGTCAAAACAACCAAAATTACTGCTGGCATAGCAGACATAATTTCCTTCATGAAGATTTGACATTTGATTCGTAACGTTTGCAGGATGATCTTCCCATATAAAGCTGACATCTGCTTGCTGGGTAATGATTGCTACGCTACCCAATTGATTGTCCCCACAATTAATATCATTCACAACGTAAGTTAAAGTATCACTAGCAACGATACTGATTGAGTCCATTTCCTGACATCCATTATTTCCTGTGTATAGATAGATGTATTCCCCTTGGGTTAGATTGTATAAAGAGTCTGAAAAAGTATTCAGGTTAGTCCAAAAATAACTTGAATTATCAGTGTGCGGATTAGAGGAAACAATGGCACCTGCGTTGGCATTGCAAAAATCACCTGCAATAATCAGTTGCGGACTGGTATAGTCCATATTGATCCAAGATGTGTCGGAAAGAGCAATAACCGTTTCACTACAATAATTGACATTTCTGATACCAAGATAATATCCAACATTTCCACTATTGTTACCAGTTACTGCTAGCGTGTCTGAAAATGGAAAAAATTGACCTAACGTATTGCCCCATCCGATTCCGTACGTACTATCAACAACCACTTTATACGGAATATCTGAAATCGTGTAATTTGCAGAGTCAATCGGAGTCCAACGTTTACCATCTAAGTACGCAGACCAATCATTTTCATAATTACGTCCGGGAGCGATATGATTTATGATGCCGTTTAATGTTCCCTGGATTGCATGATTGTTGTAAAAGCAATCACCACACACATCAAATCCATCGATATGCATCTCGATTTCGTTGGTTGTTTCATGAAGAATGAGTGAAGAATTCCAACAATTAGTGGGGTTACCGCCTAAAATAGACGGGTTATTGAAAAAAACAACAAAAGTTCTGTTGGGCGTATCGCCAATGGTTTGATAACTAAGTCCATTATATCTTGGATTAAGATCAATAAAAGGCATATAAATTGACGGGTAATTCCATCCTCCAGGTTCTATCGGGTTTGGAATCCACTGTGTCGGTCCATTAGCCCCCGTTAAAAAAAAATGAATTACTCCATTGGTGGTTATCGTCAATTGGCTGTAAGTTGAATCATAAAAAGTGAAATCAAATCCGATATCTATAATTGGCGAACTCCAGTCATCGCCCAAGTTTAAATAAGTTGGATTATTTAACATTACAACCCGGTTAGAATCTATCGGAATACCAATGACCCCTAATTGATCATCCTCGCAAAGCGTACTATCAATTCCAATTTGAATGTATTGGGTATAACTTTTTTGAGGTATTAAAAGGAAAAAGAAAAAAAATAGTGAAATTCTCATTTAAAAATTCTTAGAGGATTAAACAAAAATAGTTTTTATGGTTTATCAAAGAAGAGAATGCAGATGGTTTAACAAAAATAAGAAGCGTCATTTTTTTTCTGGGTCCATAAAGAAAGAGTGTGAGGGCAAGAATGGTATCAAAAATGAGAACGTCACTCTCATGCTCCCTCATGTTGGGTGCGAATCGAACCAAAAGTGCAATTTTATTGGGTTTCAGAGGGGGGGATGACCTTGTTGGGATCGAACCATGATTATATTTTTACTATTTTATAGACTTTATGCCCATTGTTTTTTGTTTGTATATCAAGAAAATAAGTTCCGGCCGGACAATTTAATTGTAATTCAAAAACACGATCAACAAGTTTGATTTCCTTCAATATTCTTCCGTCTTCTGTTAGTAATACTGCTGACCAATCATTCATTGTTATTTCAGATTGAATGGTCAAATGTGTTTTTGCAGGATTAGGGTAGAATGATAATGAGGATAGTATCAAATCTGAAAAGCCGGTATTATCGTAATAAAAGCAGGCTGAAGTATCAACGCAACCTTCAAACGTCACAACTACTGCATAATTGCCTTCTTGATTTGGTAAAAAGAAAGAACTATCCTCATGAGGAATTGGTAAATAATTTGCATTACAGTCAACCCATTGATAACTATTCGCATTTGTATTTGCCAGTAATCCATTTTGTGACATTGTAATGTTGATTGGGTCAAAAGTATGACCGTAAACAGTTGTTCGAACTAGGCTATCAAAACCATTTACTGCAGTAAGTAAGCTTTCATAAAAAACGGAATCCATCACATTGGCAATCATTCCATCCGCAAATTGATATTGACTTCCAGAACAAACAGTGTGCTGATCATAGGAAACAAAATAGGGCTGATGATAGATTCCACAGGATGGTGTAAATAAGGAAATTAATCCGGAATGATTTCGATTTCCCCAGACTTGGTTCGGAGGAAATGGTAGCGAATCATTGAAGTAGATATAACTTGTGCTTTGCGGAGAGTAGGAAAAATCGAGGTAATTAGAAGTCCAAAAATAATAATTGGTCGAAATTTCATTAAGGCTCATTTGATAGTCAAACAGATTCCCCATTTGGTCAACATCTGTACCACTTTCAATTACTTTTAACAGATTCCCTTCAAGATCATAAGTCAGAATAAATACCTGACAACCATAATCATTCAATTCCAAAAGGGCACCGTTGCTACTAGTTAATGTTGTTGTTTGCGGTATATAATAACCGTAATCTTCGATTTGTGCAAGAACATTGATTGTTGTGTCATATAAGATCAGACTATAACCGCTACTATTTTCTGCAGAGTCGATTCCATTTATCCACTCACACATCCCATTATGGTTGATTTTGGTTAAAAAGTATTTACCTCCACCAAAAGTGCTGCTAGTACCATTTGCATTAACGATTTTCATGAAAGAACTTGGAACCGAAGCCAAATAATCATTTTGTCCGGTTAAATACAAATCTCCCTGTTGATTTATTTTAACATCATTGAAGTAACAAGTCCTTATTAGATACGGATCTTGTGAAATCGTATAATCGGTTATGCCTGTTACTTTCCACACATATTCACCGGAAGAATTGAACTTTACAATATACATGTGTTCACCAAGGAAA
Organism: Fluviicola sp.; assembly: GCA_044377135.1. Taxonomy (GTDB): domain Bacteria; phylum Bacteroidota; class Bacteroidia; order Flavobacteriales_D; family Crocinitomicaceae; genus Fluviicola. Next base: position 14,743 of record JBILJP010000023.1, on the reverse strand, counting down.
GAAGAATTATAAGGCATGTTGATCAACAACCCTGTAGAGGGAATCTCGATCTGCCCTCCAACACCATAATGTGCACAGAGGTACATGTTGTTTTCAGTATCAAATAAAATTTTAGGATTAAGTGCAACATCACTTTGGACCATAAAATGATCCAAATAATTGCCGTTGTCGTCCATTTTAAGAACGTACCCTCTTGATGTAAACTGCAATTGTGGGACTTGGGAAATAGTTAATGTGTCAAGAGGATTAAAACCACTGTAAATTACAGCAGGACTAATCTCAGGATTATATTGATTATAGCCATGGTTAATAGCTATATACAACTTGTTTTGATGATCGAAATCGATAGAATGAAAAGAATGTTTATTGTATTCTAATAATTGTCTATCCCAGATAATCAATCCGTTAGAGTCAAATTTTAATATGTAAGAATAGCTTAAACGAGTTGTGTCACCTCTGTTATCAATAATGTAAACTTCATCGCTATAATTGTTTGTACTTTGTCCAACAAGGTATAAATTTTGATTAACATCCTCTTTTAAGGCATGTTCTCTAAATTGAATCATCCAATCTAAAGATGAAATCGGGCCATCACTTCCCTTAATAATCCATTTCAACACACCTGTATCAGAATATTTCGCTACGTACATGCCTGAGAAATTGGCATGATGGCCTACGCCGATATTGCTTGAAAAACTGGATGAATCACAATATCCAGTGACTACAAATCCATTATTTTGAAGTTTGACAACCTGCGAAATATCGAAGTTAACTCCTCCTTGCCAAGGCACGTTTACTGCTTTAATAGTCATCAAATAGCAGGAATCAGTCAGAGTAGGCGTTTCGTAAATAAAAGGCCCGGGCTTTTCAATACTATCATAACAACCATTATCACTCCAGGCAATGAGCTTTACAATCGATTGACCGTTTTCTAGGAAAGAAACAGCAGGATCTGCCAAATTACTTGTCGGATTATCTGGTTGGTTTGAAAAGCTCCACAAAAAATTGCTGGCTTCTGAACAATGTTGGTAAAAAGGTGTAGGTTCATTTTGTTCGGCATTAATTAGTCCAACGTGAAAATTTGCAAGTGTTCGTTCAACCACAATGGAAAATGGAGGAAAATTTGCTGTGCAACTTGCTAAATTGTTGCTGGCTTCAAGGTAATAATCCCCCTCAGCGTTTATTGAATTGCTAGTCAATAGTACATTGTTCCCATTGCCTGGCATAGATGAGCCAAAAGTCTGTTGTGATCCTGTTTTACGCAAAATGTAAAAAACATTATTTTCACTATTCTGAACTGTAATGTCTATCATTTGGGAGTGACATAATATTGTGTCGGATATAAGTAATGGATTTGTCACTATTGGTGTTGTAACAACCTGAAATGTTTTATAAACGGTATCTGTATAACTACCATTCGTAAAAATTAATCTTGCCGAATGACTTCCAGTACTGGTCGCATTGTAATTTGCAGATCCACAGCTTCCGCTAACAGAATTATTGTCAACAGACCAATTGCAACTTGTTACTGTTCCTGCAGTTGATGTCAACTGAACATTAGTATTTAGGCAACCCCCATTCGTATTAATTTGTGCATAAGGGGCAGGGTAACCGCCATAGTTATTCGTGTACAAAATCAGCCCATTTTTACCAACCGCGAAAATGCGGGTATTATTATTTGCCAAAGACAAGACGGTATGGGTCCCTGATGTAGGCATATATTCAATAACATTGGTGGTGCCATAGGACTTAAAAATTCCTGATTCTGTTCCAATGTAAGTACTCCCGTTATAAAAGAACAAATCATTACCATTCAGTTCATTCGAATAATACAAATGTGGTTCAGTGTAAACATTGTTGGTCAATCTACCGAAATCATTGGCAATAGCAGCATAATCTCCTGAGTTTGTTAGTCCAATGATGTCTTTAAAATCTCGATTATTGTATTGTACAGTAGTAAAGTTTATACTGGAAGGGTGAGCAGGGCTTGTTATTATATAATTTTCAGCGCCAATTATCATTTTAGTAAAACTGATTGAGATAGAGTTTAAATTGTGATTAAAACCAGTATTAACCACCTGAAAATTGCCAGATTCCGTAAATTTCATAAGGAGTCCGTTTTCCCCAACAGCATAGTAAACACCCACAGAGCTATAGTAGGCAATCTTATTTAACCGGGCATTTAAATTGCCAGAATATTCTAGTTGTAAAACATTAGTAGTAGTGCTAAATGAGAAGATAATCGGTACTTGATTTACTGTATCCTTTCCACAAAGGAAGAATTTTCCGGTATTCGTGCTAGCGATACAACCGTAAAACTGTGATTGGTTATAAACAGTTGAATCGTTTGCCCCAAGATACGTTTCAATTCGTGCCCAATCAGTAGCATTTATACCAGTGTTTGAGGATTGATAAGCACCTTTTTTGCCAGTGATAATTCCAGTTCCGCTATTAAATGTGATACAAGTTAATTCATCTTGCAACCCAGAATTGACGTTAAGCCAAGTAGAATGCCCATGACTGTATATAAAAGCAAATAAAATTAATATGATAACTGATTTCATGATCAATAAATGGATAATGTTGATGAAGCTAAGTTAAGAAGAAATGAGCGTCTGAGAGAAGACATTCCCCCTTTGTCTTGAATTTGGGATCAAGACAAAAAGTTGTGAGTAAACTTCTCGCCCAATCGTAAACGAAAAAAGGCCAATCTTGCGATTGACCTTTCTGCTCTTCCTCTTGGGCTCGAACCAAGGACCCTCTGATTAACAGTCAGATGCTCTAACCAACTGAGCTAAGGAAGAATCTAATTTGGTTGTGCTAACTTTTGTAGTTAGACGGGTGCAAATATAAACAAAGAATTTAAATTCAAAAACCTTCAATTAAAAAAAGCGTGCTATTTTTTTAGATTTTACGGTAGTTTGCTGAGGACCAATGCCTAAAAATCTTCTTCCGAAAGCGTAAAATCGTCTAAACCGGCATCGCAACCCTCGTCATCGCAGCTCAATTCGTTGTCGTCGATCATATCAAACGGCATTTCACCGTCGCATTTTGCCGGACGTAGAATGTTTGTTTTCGAAACGTTGAGTCTGATTTCGGAGCGGGTAGTGCCGTCTTCCTGCAAGAATGATTTGGAAAAAGGTGTTCCGAGCAATTCAACCAATGCGCCTTTTTTCAAAAAATCGAGGATGCGCATATTGGCGCCTTCTTTTTTCCAAATGGTACAGTTGACCCACGTGGTTTTGGTGCGGGCTTCACCGGTGCGTTTGTCGCGCCAGTTTTTGTTGTGCGCCACAGGAAAATTAATCGCAATCACACCACGATCCATGCGTTTTACAACGGCATCTTTTCCAATATTTCCAATTAAACGGGTTTCAAAAACGGTAGCCATACTTCAAGTACATTGGTCTGCTGTTGGAGGTCCAACCTGTAACAAAGTTAATATAAAAACCTGATTTCGAATAAAGCATTGATTTAGAACGCTTGTAAATAACGAGATTCAAGTAAAGGTAATACCGTTAAAACGTGCTTTTTAAGGAACGTTACGTCTTCTTTTTCACAATTACGATGGCGTCTGGAAATCCCTTTTCGCGCACCTCATCTTTGTAGTTTTCAGCATCTTCCTTACTTGTAAATGAACCGACTACATAACGATACTTGTAACCGGTCTCGGCAATTTTCTCACGAACCACCGTTTTGTCGAGCTTTTTGAAAGTGTTTGCCGTGGTTTCAATGGGTTCTTTCGAACTCATGATTTGCACGGTAAACGTTGTACCTGAGGAAGTAGAAGCGGTTTCTGAAGTAGCAGCAGTGGTTGTGCTGGTTTTGGTAAACTGAATGGCCGGATGCTCTTCCTGCAAAAAGGTGCGCATGCCGCGAAACAAGGCCGAAGCTAAAATATCCTGACCGTAAGTTGTATTGAGGTAATTGGCTTCGTTTTCGTTGGTAAGAAATCCGCATTCAACCAAAACACTGGTCATTTCGGTGAATTTTAAGACTTGTAATGTGTGTTCACGATCATCGGTGTCTTTTACACCACGCGATTTACGTCCCGCTTTTCCACCGAATTCTTTTTCAAATTGCTTGGCCAGTTTCACCGATTTGCGCGATGTCATAGAATGCACATGCGATTCGGTGCCGTGAATTCCCGTATTGGGACTTCCATTGCAGTGAATGCTGATGAAATAATCTACTTTTTTAGTATTGGCCATTTCCACTCGATCATCCAATGATGGATACGTATCGTCGGTGCGCGTGTAGAGAACCGTTACGTTGGAAAGCTTTTCGCTTAAGTAAGATCCGAATTTTTTGGCAATGATGAGGTTGAGTTCTTTTTCGGTTTTATGCGAACTGTTGAGCGACTCGTGTCCCGGGTCGGAACCACCATGTCCGGGGTCAATCAGGATAGTGATGGTTTGACCTTGGACCGACCAACCGAGTATCAATAAGAGTAGTACAATGCTTAATCGCAACATAGCACCAAAAATACAGTTGTTCTTTTTTAAAATGAACCGGCCGCAAAAAGGTTACTAAAGGTTGGGTGTTAATTGTGGGTTAATCCACTATTGAATTCACCACAAAGACACAAAGTTTTTTTGAAGGATAGACGTGTTAAGGTCACAAAGGGTTCTACCTAATTCTCTTTGTGTTCTTTTAACACGTCAAACTTGTCTTTCCCCTTTGTGTCTTTGTGGTTTAATCGATCATTTCTGAATCACAACCGATTTCACCTCACTTCCACCGTTGGAATATACGGTAATGAAATAGGTTCCTTCGTTCAATTCATCTATGGCAATATCGGTCGTCATTTGGTTCACCTGAACAGATTTAATGAAGCGTCCAACACCATCGTGAATAGCAATACTCGAAATGATTTCCGACGGATGCTGAACTGTTAGCAGATCACTTGCCGGATTGGGGAATACCAATGTACCCGAAAGCGCTTTTTCGTCGATTCCTGCGGCTGAACAATCCTGAACAACTACTTCTAGTATAACTCCGAGGTTCTGATTGTAATCCGGGCATACAGCCGGAGCTCCCGAAACGTGATAATTACCCGACGTTGTCACTTCCAATACATTGTTGGTTTGGTTCGGAATCGGACTTCCGTTGTTCGTCCAAACAATAGAGGTGGTATACGGTTGCATCAATTCAAAGTAAAGGGTGTCTCCTTCGCAAATAATGGATTCACCATTTTGACCAGTGGTAAAATCACCGATTGTCATCACTGTTGGGGGAAGAAAAGCCCATCCGTCAACAAAAAACTCAGGCGACATCTCCGTTACCACACCATCCGTTACCTCCACAATCAGATATGATGCCGAATAATTGTAGGCATCCATCACCAAACTTTGTGAAGTTGCTCCCGGAATAAGCACCGTATCGACTGAGCCATAATAACGCTGATACCATTGGTATCCCTGAAAAACCTGGGTAGCAACCGTTCCGGTACTTTCCGGACACAAGATATCGTCGCCACTAACGGTTGGGTTTAATCCTTGTGCACCAACAGGCAACGCTCCCAAAAGCAAGGCAGAAAATCCTGCCAATTGTACTATTCTTTTCATAAACTACTCTTTGTTTTTAGGATGATGCTTTCCGAATAACAAGGGTTGCGTTGCTAGCGTGCAATTACCGTAATTTCACAAAACAAGCGCAGGAGGTTGGTTTTTTATCCGATATTCAGTGTTAGGAAGGGTCGTCCAATTATCCGAATTGCATTCTATGTTCAAAAAACCGACTTTTGTTACGCATGAAACAAGTAACGATAGCGCTGGTAGAATTTGGTGGTTCGCACGATGAATGTATCCTCACTCAGTTGGAGGCGTTGCAGTCGGTGGATGCAACCGTAATTTTGGTGACCAACGAACAATTGTATAAACGCAATCCGCATTGGCATGCATTGGTTCATGACGTTTATTTCATCGAACCAACCGGAAAAGCGCTGAAAGATGTAGCATTGATGCGTCGTTTGGTGAAGTTCCTCAAGCAAAACAGCGTTTCCAAGGTGGTGTTCAATACCGCTCAGGGCGGACATGTGCGCAACTTGTCGTTTTTGTTGCCGAAATCCATTCAAGCCTACGGAATCATTCATACCATCCGAAAATTTCAAGGAAGTTTCACTCAAAAAATCATTCACCGTAAAATCAAACGGTACGTGGTACTCAGCGACGATTTACTGAAACATGTAACGATTCCCAACGGAATTTCGGTGGAGAGTTTTTATCCGGTTTCTTTCCCGAATTTTAATCAAACGGTTGAAAAACTGGCAGATGAACAGTGGATTACGATCACGGGTGGAGTTGAAAATCGACGGAAAGACCTGGATGCAGTCATCGATTTTATTCAGGCTTCCGGCTCTGGGGTTCGTTTTGTGTTTTTGGGAAAAACAGATCCCAGTCATCCGGATGCTCAAACCTTTTTACAGGCCATTGAAACCCAAGGGTTGACAGATAGAGTACGCTATTTCACCGATTTTGTGGATCATGCTACATTCGATGCTTACCTGCAACATACCGATTTCCTGTTGCCATTGATTCATCCGAATACACCAAGCGCCAACGAATACATTAATCACCAGATTTCCGGTGCGTTTACCATCGCTTTCGGGTACAAAATACCGTTACTCATTCACGAAGCGTATCGCAGCGAACACGATTTAACGATCAGTGCCGCTTTTTATCACCCTTCTCAGTTCAACGAAGCGCTACAAAACGCGTTTTCTTTGCGCGAACACCTCCACCGGCAAATCGAACAAGAAGAAAAATGGACGAAGCCGTTTCAATACCATAACTATTTACGCTTTTTGGAGATGGTTGCTGAAGGTTAGTTCACCACAAAGGCACAAAGTTTTTTTGAAGGATAGATGTGTTAAGATCACAAAGGTGATTTTCGTAGGAAACTAGAGTTTACGCAACAAGCCAAATTCGTCTTGTACCGTTAGCTATTTTCAAAGATTCCAGGTAAAGCGTAAAGGTATTCTACTTACAGCGTCTTTGTGGACTTAACAAGTCAAGTGTGTTCTTTTTCTTTGCTCCTTCGCTAATCGCATGTCGCCAATAGCTTTAGCGATGGCACAAGCTGCGGCGAAAGCGTTGTGCCTTTGTGGTGAATGATTCAATTAATACCTATTTTCAAAATCGATTTAAACACCGCTATGGAATTTGGAAAAGTTGCCCCGTCCTTACTCGAAACCATTGATTTTACGCTTCCGCCAAACGGTTGGTTTACACAGCAATTGCTTACGGGCCAGCGTTCTTCTGCACTAAACGTGTATGTTGGAAGCACCGTTTGGATACTCGACGCATGGAAAGGGGTTATTTATCCGCCAAACGTGCAGCAAAAAGAAATGCTTTCGCATTATGGTCAACATTTCAACACGATAGAACTCAATGCTACCCATTACAAAGTGTATCCCGAAGCCAGCATACGCAAATGGGCCGAAAAAGTAACGGATAAAGACTTTCGTTTTTGCCCCAAAATCACACAAAGCATTAGCCATTACAGTGATTTATCCAGCGAACGTGCACGCCAACTCACCGATGGTTTTCTGAACGGAATTCTGGCCTTCGGCAAACAATTAGGACCTGTTTTTCTGCAATTGAGTGAAAAATACAGCCCCGAACGCGGATTACAACTCTTGCATTACCTTGAGCATTGGCCAACAGATGTTCCACTTTTTGTGGAAGTTCGTCACGAGAAATGGTTTAGCGACGCACAAAACCGCGAATGGCTCTTTGGTCACCTGCATCGTTTGGGAATTGGTGCTGTGATAACCGATACAGCCGGTCGGCGCGATTGCGTGCACATGGAATTGACGCAACCCAAAACCATGATTCGTTTTGTGGGCAATGGAAAGCATTCCACCGATTATACGCGCATCGATGCATGGGTAAACCGCATCAATCAATGGATCACAAACGGTTTGGAGGAACTGTACTTTTTCATGCATCAGCCTCACGAACAATATTCGCCTGAAATGTCGGCGTATTTTATTGAAAAGCTTAATGAAGCGGCTGGTTTAGATCTCAAACCGCCACTGTTTATCACGAAACAACAATCGCTTTTTGATTGATTCTTTTCACTGAAAACAACAAGACCACAACTTAAAAAGTCATGGCCTGTTGCAAAAAAGTACGAAAACGGGTGGTAGGTTACGGAATCATACGAAGTTCTTTTCCCGCAATGTCTTCCCAGGAATAAAACTGGAAGGTCTTATTATCAGACATGGCCACAAACAATCCTTTTGGAAAACGCTTGCCAAACGGCAATGCAACCGCCTCAGAACCATCACTTTCATTGGTAGAAACCCGAATGGTTTTCAATAATTTATGATTGTGTGGTTTACCTGGTGTTCCCTCACGTGGAAAAATATGGAAGGTGTTGTTTTGCTGATCCGAAACAAGAATGTAGCCCTCTTTATCGTTCAGATTGTAAATCGAAATGCCCTCGTGGTCTTCCTTGAATCCGGTAGTAGCAAACAGTGCCAATTCTGCGTTTCCTTTTTCGGGATCTGCGTAATATTTGCGCACACCAACGGTTTCATCGGAGTAATAAATGTAGCCTAATTGGTCATCAACGGCAATGGATTCGATTTCATTTTTACCCGAATATTTCCCGAATTTGCGCACTAGCGTAAAAGTTAACGCACCGTCTTTTTCCTCAAGCAGGTATTGCCACAAGTACGAGCCGTTGGTTGGACCATTTTTGCGCCCGGCAATCACATAAATTTGTCCTTTTTTGTTTTTGTAGCACGAAATTCCCATCAAATCACGGAATTCCTCGCCAGTTTCGCCTTCAAAAGCCGGAAACCCGCCATTATCGATTGGTTGCATATCAGGCAATGAAAAGACGCGAACGTTGTGTGTAAAACGCTCTGAAACCACAGCGATATCCACTTTTTTTCCGCCTAGTTGGAGGCCGTATTCCACATCAATATTGTTGGGGCGTTTTAACCCGCGGAAGGTGCGGTTTTGGTCAATTTTCCCATCCAAATTATACACATACACGGCTCCGTCTTCATCCTTGTCTGTTCCCAAAATAAGAGATTTGGAAGGATCTTTCGGATTCACCCAAATTGCAGGATCGTCGGTGTCGTGAATGCTGGTGTCGGTAACTACAACCGGTTTTAATGGAATACTATCGTATACCGGAAATTTGATTTCGGTAGCGGTTGTTTGTTTGTTTTCACCTGATGAGCATGCTGTGAACACACTTGTTATGAGTAAAGTTGCTGTAAAAAGGAGGTTGTTCTTTTTTTTATGAAAGATCATCGTGTAAGTATTAACGTTAATTCATTTGTTTCTGTATTGCCGTCGTTTCCGGCTAAAGTAAGGGTAAGTGTGTTGCCGATGCGTTCATACGACCCTTCGTATTCCACTTCGGTAATGAAGCCGTTGTCTTCTTCGCGTTCCACAATAAAATGCGCCGTACCGCTGGTTGCGTCGTCGGTTAATTCTTCCCATTCACCTTCTAATTCAATTTCCAGATTTACCTGTTCGGGTGTACCACAGTTGTCTACCATTTCGGTTTCAACCAATGTGATGAGTAAGTTGAATTCATCAAAGGCAAATTCCACTTCAATGTTGTCGATTTCAGCTGCTGTTAGCCCGGCAAAATCACTGTTTGCGATGGAAAACAAATCAAGTATATTTGTCAATTCTGCCGCATTGGTGTGATCTGCTGCCCAACCGCCGAATACTTTTTCATCGTCGTAGACACGAAACTCGGTTTCAATATCGGTATTGATTACCAGGTTTTCATTGGTAGTACCAATACTTGTGAGGGCGAAGGTAAATCCGCGGTCGTCGGAATTCTCAACAGCATCATCCATTATAGTCGGATCGAGTTCCAATTCAAGCTCTATGCTGCTTACATTGGCAGGGAAAATCACAGAGCCTAAGCCTGTTGCCGGGTCAAAAGTAAATTGCAAATCAACTCCCAAATCTTCGGAAGTAGTGCAGTCGTCTACTTCGTAGAAAGCAGTTCCGCCAATAATGTATTCGCTCCAGGTAGCAAAACCTTCGGCATCTTTGAGTTCGAACTGAACGGTTACAGCGCTACCCAATGTTTGTGGTTTCCCGGCAAGTTCCGTTCCGGTTGGGTCTATACCATCGGTTAGTTTGATTTCAAAAGAAGCTTTGTCAGTATCTTCCAAATCGCCGGCGTCTTCTTCATCCATTACCAATTGTTTTGGAAAATCGGCAACATCGGTTACTTCTGTATGTTCAAATTTCTTTTTCGAGCAGGCGGTGATCAGTATCACAGCCAAAGCTATCAGTGAGATTTTATGATTCATAATCTATTTTATTGAATGTCAAATTTGAGTCCGGCACGCATCCAGAATCCGTAGAATTCGCGCTGAACAGTGTTTTCTTCTTTGCCCATGTAGGCTTCAAACGGTTGATTGGTAAGGTTCATCAACTCGGCAAATACACGGTATTTCTTTTTAATGGTGTAACCCAATGAGCAGTCAAATTGCATGCGGTTTTTCACATACAAATCATAATCGGCGATAGAACCCACTTCACTTAAGTACGAACCGTTGAAGTTAAGAGCCGCGCGCACGAAAAATCCTTTTTGCTCATACATTAGGGCCGCATTTCCCAAATGAGTGGTTTGTCCCGGAAGGCTAATTGTTTCAAAACTTCCGGCCAAAGCATTTTCAGCCCGGTTTTGAATAGATGCTTCAGACATGGTGTAGGTATAATTAGCATATACACTGAATCCTTTCAGTTTTTTAGGTAGAAAATCCAATGTTTTTTGAAAGGCCAGTTCTACTCCGAAAAGCGTTGCCGTATTTCCGTTTTGTGCTTGTGTTACATCTACCAATACCGATGCATCGTTCAGATAGGGTTGGTTAAAGTTGGTGCGGTTGTAGATGAAACCATCCAATTGCTTGAAAAATAATCCGCCGGAAAGAATACCAACATCACCAAAGTATTTTTCATACATGAAATCAGCATTGATAGCCGAAACCGGCAATAAATTGGCATTTCCGATGGAAACTTCGCCGTCTTCAAGGTTAGCTTCCTGAGCAGGAATGATTTCATCGAAGTTCGGACGGGCATACGACCATGTAAGTGCTCCGCGAAGGTTGGTTGTTCTATTCAACGCATAACGCGCTTGTAGTTGCGGAAGTACATAACCGTAATTGCTGCTTCCTTTCACCGGAAGAATTTCGCGTAAATCACCGTTCGGAGCAATCACCACGTCAGATGAATTGTACGAAACGCTTGAATATTCGTAGCGTACACCACCGATCAACGTAAGACGGTTGATGGTTTGGCGGGTCATAAGGTAACCTGCATATACATTTTCTTGCGCGTCATACGATTCCAAGGCCTCATCAATCGCTTTGTCTTCTATCTGCAATTCAAACTGCGCAGGATTACTGTTGAAATAGTCAACAAACGTAGGCATGTTCACTGCTCGTGCCAATTCATAGCGACCACCAAGGTAATTGTCATCCAGTAAGCCACCTTCAAATGCATTTAATGTGGGTACATTTCCCATTGCTTCGTAGACATTCTGTTCAATTTCGTATGATTTTTGTTTCATCCGCATTTTTCCGCCAAATTTCAATTCTCCTTTACTTAATCCGATGAAGTAAGGTAGGGCTATGTTCACTTTCGCGGTTATGTTTTCGTCTTTGGCAAAGGTGTTTCCTACTTCAAACTGATCGAATTCGTATAGCGAATTGTTGAGGTAGGTAGCCGATGTAAGGGTTGGGAAATCGGCATTGCGGAAATCAACCGCAGAAGGAGCATCTGCTGCAAAGTTCACGGAATAGTCATAAGGTGTATCCTGAAATGCGTAAGAATAAGCGGCTTCATAATCAATGCGTAGTTTCGGGAAAACGTGTTTTCCGCCCAGGTTGAAGGAAGAAATGACCTGTTCTTCAAAGCGGTCTTTCAATTCACGTTCTACTGTGCCGTCTTCTGGTGCAAATGCGTACAAGCGTCGCCATTCGCGATCCGTAAAACGATTATACATGCCTCTGAAATAGATTTCGTTATTCTTATTGAAGCGATAATCAAGTGTTGCACTGGCCGAAGAACGGGTGCGGGTGAGTTGATAATCGCGCAATTCCAATACATCATCTTCTGTTTCGGGTGTTCCGTTCAAATCGCGCTCCCAGTTGTCTGATCCCAGGTCATTGTGGTAATGCGTAAGGTTGAGCATCAATCCGAATTGTTGGCGTTTTCCAAAACGTTTTCCCATTTGCAAGCTTCCCTGAATATTTGGTTTGTTCATCAGGGCATTGTAACCTCCGGCTACCGAACCACTGAATCGCCATAAACTATCAAGTGCTTTTCGGGTAATTAAATTTACCGAACCCCCAATGGCATCGCCGTCCATATCGGGTAATAAACTTTTACTGATTTCCATTGAGGCCAGCTGATCTGCAGGAATGGCATCCAAAGCTACGTAGCGCACACCTGCTTCCGGAGATGAGATTTGCTCACCGTTGATACTGACATTCGTGAATTTCGGAGCCAATCCTCGTACCAATACATAGCGTCCTTCTCCCTGATCTCGTTCGATGTTTACACCCGGTACACGTTGCAATGCTTCGGCCACGTTCGGATCCGGGAAACGCCCAATTTGCTCAGCGGCTACTATATTTTTGATGTTGTCAGCTGATTTTTGTTGGTTCAAGGCAGTACTTTTACCGCTAATAATTACCTCTTCGAGTTCATTCTGGGTTTTCAACCGAACATTGTACTCAATGGTAGAACCATCTTCTGAGGCTTCCACTAATATGGTGTCGGTTTGAAAGCCGGTATACGAAAAAATCAGGTGATATTGTCCGGGAGGTACAATTACCTGATAGCTTCCGTCTAATTCTGCAGCTACGCCATTGCCGGTTTCCCGAACGGAAATCAATGTGCCTGATAAAGGTTGACGTGTTTCCTGATCGGTTACCTTTCCAACGATCAGCACCCGCTGAGAGAAGCCAATGACCGGAAAGAATAACATCAACAAAACAGCATAAAATTGTGTGTGTTTCATAAGTTGTTTTTTTCTGCAAAGGTTGTGGCAACTGTTTCGTTCATCGAACTTTTGACCAGTTACAAAAGGGCAACACGATTTTTGTTACCGTAAACAGGGCGTATACAGAGGGTGGAAATTCATTGTAACACTCTGAAGATAAACGTTTTGAGAATTAATTTTATCGTATTATCATTTTCTTAAGTGTAGATTATCAATCTATTGCGGTGTTGTTAGAGCAATTCGATGAATGATCCGAGGCTATCTGCTTCGTCTAACTTAAAACGTTTTTTTAATCGATAACGAGCAATGCGCAAGCTATCCACGGTAATACCGAGTATGATGGCAATTTCTTTTGATTGGAGCTTGAGTTTGATCAATGCACATAAGCGTTGTTCGGTTCTTGAAATATCCGGAAGGTGTTCTTTCAGCTTTTCATAAAAACTAGTGTGCACTTGTGCAAAGAAATGTTCAAAATTCGACCAATCGCGATCGCGGTGAAAGCTAAAATTGATTTGGCGCGACACTTCGCGCAATTGTTTGTTCTTCTCAGCTCCTTCTGCTTTTATGGCTTTCAGAAGTGCCTGTTGCAGGTTTTCAAGCAACCCGTTTTTTTCAATTAATTGCAAGGTATGACTGGAAAGTGATTGACTTCGAAGCTCTAATTCTTGCTGTAGTTCACGTTCCAACAAGTACTGATTTTGCAAATCGCTTGATAATTTACTTTCCCGCAATCGGGCATTATCCAATTCTACTTGCATGAGTTGTTGCTTGGTTTCCACTACCAATTCTTGTGCTTTGAGGTTTCTGCGGTCATTTTTAATCCGTACGCGTTGTCGCCAGATGATCACGAACAATAAAATGCAGACAATAAACGCGGTTTGCAAATAAATCCAGCCGGTAAGTGTTGCATTGCGCTTGTTTTTGTCAAGAAGTTCTATTTCGCGGTCTTTTTGTTCCAATTCGTAAAAGGTGCTAAGTAACGCTACTTGTTGGGCTCCTTCATCCGTATAAATCATTTCGGTGAGCTGGTAGGCTGAATCCAGGTACGTCTTTGATAATTGGTATTCTTTTTTCAGGTCATAAAGCTTCGAGAAATCACGCAATGCGCTACGGGCTTCATAGTTATTGTTCGACTTTCGGGCTTCTGCAAGTGCTTTTCCGCTAAAAACCAATGCCTGATCAAAATCGCCCATTTTGCGATAACAGTCGCCGATGTTGTTGAGTAGCGTAATCTGGGCTTCTTTTCCTTTTTCCGATTGATTGAGACTAAAAGCTAGCTGATAATATTCAAGCGCTTTATTGAACGCTTCAAGATCTTCGTAAACGCTTCCGATGTTCTCGTATATTTCAGCGTAGACTATAGAATCTGTTTTTTTGTGGCAATAAACCAAAGCGCGCTGATGAAGTTGTAAAGCGCGTTGAGGTTTTTTTTCTTTTTCACGCAAATGGCCGATCCGTGTAAGTGTGAGTGCAATTCCCTTGTAATCGTCCAACTCAAGGTAAATAGCCATAGCCAATTCTTGTTCTTGCATGGCTTTTTGCGTTTGACGGGCAAAATAATAAGTGGTTCCGAGGGATGAATATACTTCGGCCATAGCCTGCCTCTTTCCTAAACGGGTGTACAGTTTGAGAGCTTCCTGCTGGTAACGAATGCTTTGAGAAAACGCACCGCTGATGTAAAACATTCGTCCTAATAGAAACTTGCTGTTTGCAATACCTGCAGAATTGCCCGCCAACCTATATTGTT
>JBILJP010000304.1:0-6522 GCA_044377135.1 Fluviicola sp. | reverse complement strand
TGGATTGCGCGTTCATCTCCGGATTGTGCTTCGCGAATCAGCATTATAAACCACCCAGGTTGTAACGGAATCGAATACCTGTACTCAAGTTTCCGGTAGGGTAAGACGTTGCAATTTTCGGCGTGGTGATCACTTGATCGTAGTAGAACTGAATAGTCAGATTGTTCCCCAAGTTATAGTCTATTGACGATTTGATCGACACCACACGTTGACCGGCTGTTGCCTGATTGGTTCCTTCAACGATCTTACGAATCACAGTAAGGTTATCACGGAACGTAAAGTCGAAACGAATGTTCAACGCATTCTCCGGTTTCTTACCACGTACTTTAAACGGCAACTGTACTTTCTCAAATTTGTACCCCGTTCCGATTACAAACTCGCTACCCAACACCTCGGTTACCTGGTTGTTGTTCAACGAAAGCGTTGCACTGCGGTCTTTTTTGTACTCGAATTTGGTAATCAATCCTTGTCCGTTTACATTCCAGGTTGCATCTACACCGATTAATGGCGAGAAACGCTCTGAAAGGGTTACCGATTGCACATTGTTGCGCGGAATGAAATTGCTATTCAAATCAAGTGCCGAAATATCGCCGTTTGCATCCAAAGCAGCGTTCAAATTCGATTGTACACCTGCCATGGTTACATTGGAAGAATATCCGTGACGAACAACGAAGTTTTTCACGTATTTCTTCATGAACTCAAACTTGGTAAGACCGTTGTAGTTGATCGTCCAGTTGGGTAATGGCATAGATTTGAACGGATTGGTTGTACGTTCTGAAACGCCTGTTTTGGTGTAAGCTGTTAAGAACGATCCGATCACCACTTCTTGTTGTGATAAACTGTATCCGTTAGCGTATCCACTACTTGTTGTATTCGAATTTCCGTTTTGAGCACCTAAGAATTGAGAAACCAATTCGGTGTTGCTGCGGAGATTGTCGAAGTTGGTTGAGGTATAACCCGAACCTAATTTCGTGAATGCAGAGCGAATGGAAATGGTAGAATACGTTAACGTAGACAACTGCATACGGCTTTGCGATTCAAACTCCGAACTAAGATCATTCCAACGGAAGAAATCAGACGTATTTTGAGTCATCGTACGATTGAGGTTCAAATCGATGGTGAAATCCTTGAACGGCTCTAATGTACTTCGTCCGGTAATGGTTTGCGAATGGGTAATGGTATGCTGACGGTTGAGCGCGCTGTTTTGTACCAACCAACCGTTATCTGCAGCCACACGGGCAAAATCATAACCTGTTTCTTTTCCACTTACAGAATAGGACTGCTGACCAAAAATGAAGCCCGACATCGGTGAACTCATCGAAGGATTGAATCCTAACAAACGCGCCTCTTGGTTGTAACCCGGAAGCAAGGTTCCGTTTGTTTGAGCGTAAGTTCCTGAAACATTTCGAACTGTCATTAATAAACGTCCGCTGAAGCCCACAACAGGATTTACCTTGTTGTTTTTCTTGCGTTTCTTCTCACGTTCAAACTTGCGTTTTTTGCGATTCCATTTGCGCAATTCCTTCTTGGTCATTTCCTCAACAGGCTTGTCTGGTTTCAATTCTTCTTCCACTACCGGTGGTTTTTCAACCGAAGAAGATTTTCCTCCGTCATCACTCGCATTGGCAGCAGCTTTTCTTGAGCCTTTTCCATCACTGTTGATCTTTTTCAAGAACGCAACTTTGTTGTACAGGTTGGTGAAATTAGCCTGACCCTGAGCGTTGATCGTACGGCTGTTTTGAACCAGGTTTCCGTAGTTTTCTTGTCCAAGAGCCGCACGTTGCCAGTTGTAGGTTCCTGAGTATTTCACGTTACCCGAAATCCAATCAAGCGCCGGAATTTTGTCGAATGGCAATGTGAAAGCAACGCTGTAATCGTGCGTGTAATCCATGGTTTTACCCAAGGTGCGCATCTGATTCCACACAGTGTCTTTAAATTGACGGTAGCTCGTAGGATCAGCTTTGCGGTCAACAATACCGTTGGCTTCATCAAATAATGCGCGGTTGTTGGCATTGAAGTTTACCTTAATGTTTTTGGTAACATCCCAGCCTAGTTTGTAGTTGCGGTTCCACGTAAAGTTTTTCACGTAAACCGGTTGGAATACAAACGTCTGATCGATGTTGTTTCTGATTTGACGTTCGTTGTAATTACGCACCAAATCATTGGTAAACGAAATGTTTTTAGGAACCGGTGACAAGTTGATATCACGGATAATTCCCCACCATTTCGATTTTTGCATGAACGGTACTTTCTTGAACGGTTCATACGGTTTTGCACTAAAGCTATACGCGTAATTCAAACCTCCTTTCCATACTTTGGTACGGTCGTAATTGGTGTTGAAATCGCGGTGTAAGTTTTCACTGTAGGCATATGAAGCTGTCCAGTTGGAGATATCGAAGAAGTGCGCTTTTTTACCGGCTGCACGTTCTTTACGAACTCCCTGGAAGTTGTACGAACGACGTTCCGTGAAATCTTGTCCCAAACGCGCACGTTCTTTACGAGTAGCTGCGTCGTAAGCTTTCAGTTTCGTGTCAGGATTGTAAGGATCGTATTCAGGATTGATGATTCCCAATGAATAACCGTAGAAGAACGGAACCGAGATTTTGAGTCTGTTACCCAGGAATTGACCCAATTGGATGGTAGACTGGAAATCGAAACCAATTTTTTCATTTCGCTGACGATCCTGAACACGGCTGTCTACAGCTCCCCAGTTGATTCCGCTATAGTTTCCTGACATAGAAACATTGGCAAAGTCGGCAGCTTGTAATTGCATTTGAGCAACAGCAGCAGATCCGCCATCGTCAACGAAATCGGTCAAACGCAATTCGTTCGCCCAAACTTCCACACATTTTGCCAAACCGTCATCCGGCCATGAATTACCGTTTTTATTTGGGTTGCGAATACCGATCATTACCGTACGGATTCCCTGAAGATTTGGGTTTCCTTTTACTTTAATACGACGGTCACCGTTGGCAGGATCTACAATCACGTACTCAACAGAGGTAGAAACAGTCGAGCCGCTTCCGGTCAATTCGTTTCGTCGCATTTTGAGGTTGATGAGGTCGTCGAATACGATTTCCATATTATTGGCATCAGGCCAAATGCTTTCAGGCGTTGTAGAACCCCAAGGCGTAAGCGCCAATGGCATTTCGTATTCGTAATAGTTGTCGGTAAAGTCTGTTCCCAAACGCACAAATACAGTTACGTCTTTATCGTGCAAGGAATTTGGTGTTTTCTCTTCACCGTGAATAAACATTTTCAGTTTTTTGTAAGTACGTACGTCAAATTGTACGTTTCTGTATGCCGCACGCGCATCACCGTCTTGCAAACCACAAACATTTAATGCAAGTGATTGCTCGTTCATCTGACGTTGGTAAGGTTGCGATGGATCCACCTCACGAATGATTCCAGGAGGAATTTCGTATTTAACCGGAGTTTTTTGGTCGTTTTCTTCAACGTTTACTGCTCCGATATTGAAATCTGTAAGGTTCGGGTCAACCTGCACACTTTCGCCCGGTTGTGTCAAATCTAATCGGTATTCACGCCATTCACCGCGAATGAATTCCAAACGCGCAAATCGCAACAACACTTCTTCGTCGAAATCTTTCATGAACATACGCATGAATCGAATGGAACGGAAATCGCGAATACCGTTTACAGTTCTTTCAGGAGCTCTTACCGGAATTTTGAACTGGTACCAACGCTCGGTTTTTGTACCGTTTTGGTAAATCTGTACGTTGGTGATATAGTTTTGTCCTACCACCATGTCCTGCGGACGCAAACTTACACGGTATTGGAAATAAGCTTCAGATTCCGCCAGGTTGTTATCCTGATTGATATCTTCCAAATCGGGCATGTTGGTAGCAGCAGTTGTATACTTGTCTACGTTCATGGTATCCGACATTTCCGGAGTGGCGGCATTTCCTTGCATGCCATTGTAACGCTTGTAACGTTGCAGGATGTTTAATTGCTGAGCATCGTAATTGTCGTCGCGGTAGAATGTATAATCATCATTCGAAGGATCGGAAATCATTCGGTTTTTCGTTGCCTGATCCAGCGTTGCGTTTCCTTGTACCCAAGCTACATAAGAAGCATAAGCGGTGCGCTCACGATCGTTGTTGTAACCATCCAGACCTACATCCTGATTAACGCGGTTGTTAGGGTCAGTATCAAATGCATTTACAACTGTTTGCTGATTGGTAACGCGCGCCCACGGAGTGAAATCCGTATTGTCATCACTACCAGTGGCAGATAAACCGTTTTCAGAAGATTTACGTGAATCGGCCAATACGTCTTCCGAGATATTTCCAAGGTTGAAGTACAAGTCTCCACCGTTGTGTTGTGTATTCGGATCTACGTCTTCAGCATCATCATTGAATGGATCCAATACCCAAAACTGAATGTATTCGATATTGGCTTGCTCAAAGTCGTTGGTGCTCAAGGCACGCATGATTCCGCCCCAGCGTTCTTCAGGATTGGTCCAGGTACCGTCAGGATTTACCGTATTCGATTGATCGTAGTTGTACATACCACGTTCTTTCGGGTAATAAGCCAACTCCAACAACTGAATATTCGGAATGGAACCGTATTGTTGTTGTAAGTTCGGGAAGATATCAGTTTGATTCACCAAACGCATACGGCTATCCGATAATTGCGTAGGATCGTCTTTGATGTGTTGCGGTGTTAAGTTGTTGCTTTGGTAAAACAACGGGTCAATCAGGTACCAGGATGCTTTTGAACGTTTGAAACCGGTTGCCAAATCTTTTTGCATTCCCTCAGGGAATAAATCGGGTTGACCTTGCGGTGTAGAAGCCAATCGCCATGCACTAGCAGTACGTAAATCGATGGTACTTTGACTACCTTCAAAATCGTCCAGATAGGAAATTCCTGCTTTACTAATAGCGCGCGGTGTGCCCGGAATCAAGTGAGCACCTTCACCTTTAAACGTCAGGATCGATTTTTCTTTGGTTGAGATAATCGGCAGGAAATCAATGGCTTTGGTCAAAAACGGCAATTCCGTTCGGTAATTGATATCCAAACCGAGTACGTTGTTTTTGTATGGTTCCGAACCGATATCCACTTTTTGGGTTACCGGACGTTCCATCATGCGCATCCAGGTAGCGCCAATATTGAAGTCTTTGCTGAAACGGTAATTCAGGTGCGTACCGAGCAACGATTTAGCCTGAAACCCGAATACGGAGTTACTTTCTATGGAAATTTTGATCGGTGTATTGGATTCCAAAATACCGGTATTCAAGATTTTCACACGCCCCAGGTTGTAGTCAACGGTATAATCCTGACCTTCAACCAACTTGATTCCACCAGCAGTTACGGTAACCGCTCCTTCAGGAACGTTCAACGCATTCAATGGAATGTCAGATGAAACCGATGATTGGTATTCTCCTTTGAAAAGGAAACGGTTTTTACTCGGAATTTGTTGAGCGGCCGTTTTGGTTGAATCGTACAATTCGGTGTAAGCAATACGGTCGATGATGATGTCCGGAATACCTTCGGCTTGCATTTTCTGTTGCAATTTTCTACCGAACGGTTCAATGGATGTAAAGAAAATACGTCCGTTTCGTGTATTGATGGTACCTCCGGTTTCGGCTTTGTTTCCGTTATAATTCACCGGTATGAAGTCAAAAACCCCATCGGAGAAGTTTTGATTATTGACATTGTAACGGTCCATGTCAATCATCGACACAATTTGCTCGTCATTCAACCCATCAAACGGGAAGTAAGGAATCGGAACACTTGTTTCGGGATTGTTGTACATGATATTCAAGCGGAAACCTTCTTTATCAACCTGATAAGCACCAATGGAATAAACGTTTTTCATCATCAAATCCCAGATACTGATCGTAGGATTGGTAATGGTAGGTTTCAACAATTTGAGGAACAATGCTTCCTGACCGGCCACACCGTCTGTTGAGAATTCACCGACTTGATAGGTTTGACCACGGTAAGTGTACTCGTAAGCAACGGCCAAGACTTCATCGTTGTTCAACGGTTGGTTCAGGGAAATGAAACCCAATAGAGCGTTGTAACTGAATTCCGATTCGGTCAATTTACGTGCGTTTTCTACTTTTTCGTAGTGAATGGCTTGTTGGAAAGGACCAGGAGTTGCTGCTTGTCCGCTTAGTGTATTTACAGCAGTATTGAAATTACGCACACTAGCCTGACTGGCTAACCAAGGATACAACCCATTGGCTTCGTTGTCCGGTAAATCCTGCGGCGCAAATCCACCCGGATTTCCCTCACAGTTTTCAGCTTTTGCTTCCCCAAGATCAGAGAATGCCAGGATGTTGCGGGTGTTTTCGGTATTGTTTACACGATTGGTCAACCACACCTCCATACGGGTGATGTAGGTTTCAGCCGCCACGTTCGGCAATTGTGACATGGAATTATCGTACTCATCGTGGAAGTATAAATTCACGAAATAGTGACGATTGGCTTCGTAGTTGTCAGCCGAGACTTCAAACGGTTGTACTTGCGCTTTTCCGGTGATGTTGATTTCCTGAC
>JBILJP010000305.1:0-6522 GCA_044377135.1 Fluviicola sp. | reverse complement strand
CATAAAAATCCCTGCGTCTGCAACAACATGTCCGTCGTAATCACTATCTTCGCAATCCAAAATTGAAACACCATGTTTGAAAATCTTACCGATAAGTTTGAGCGCGCGTTTAAAGTACTCAAAGGACAAGGACAGATTACCGAAATAAACGTAGCTGAAACATTGAAAGAAGTGCGTCGCGCTTTGTTGGATGCCGACGTTAACTTTAAGACTGCTAAGGATTTCACCGTTCGTGTGAAAGACAAGGCAATGGGGCAAAATGTGTTGACTGCCATTTCTCCAAGTCAGTTGATGGTGAAAATCTGCCACGAAGAGTTGGTGGAGCTCATGGGGGGAAATGAGGTGGAGATCAATGTTCAGGGAAATCCCGGAATTGTATTGATGTCTGGTTTGCAAGGTTCGGGTAAAACCACCTTCTCCGGAAAATTAGCGAGTTTCCTCAAAACCAAAAAGAACAAAAAACCGTTGTTGGTTGCGTGTGACGTTTACCGTCCGGCGGCAATTGACCAATTGCACGTGCTTGGTGAACAACTGGGCATCGAGGTTTATTCCAATAAAGAAGAAAAAGATCCGGTTAAAATTGCAACGGCTGCTGTTATCTACGCCCGAAGTAATGGTTTTAATGTGGTGATTGTGGATACTGCCGGTCGTTTGGCGGTCGATGAAGCGATGATGGATGAAATTGCGCGTGTGAAACAAGCGTTGAATCCTTCTGAAACCTTGTTTGTGGTCGATTCCATGACCGGACAAGATGCCGTGAATACTGCCAAAGCCTTTAACGAGCGTATCAATTTTGATGGGGTCGTTTTGACCAAATTGGATGGTGATACACGTGGTGGTGCCGCGCTTTCGATCAAAGCAATTGTAGACAAACCGATCAAGTTTGTTGGTACAGGCGAGAAGATGGACGCATTGGATGTGTTCTACCCGAAACGTATGGCCGACCGTATTCTCGGAATGGGTGACGTGGTTTCACTTGTTGAACGTGCGCAAGAGCAGTTTGATGAAGAGGAAGCGAAAAAATTGCAACGTCGTATTCAAAAAGATCAGTTCGACTTCAACGATTTCCTTGGTCAGATTCAGCAGATCAAGAAAATGGGTAACGTGAAAGACCTGATGGGCATGATTCCGGGTATGGGGAAAGCCGTGAAGGATGTGGATATTCAAGATGATGCGTTCAAGCACATTGAAGCCATTATTTTCTCTATGACACCAACCGAACGCGCCAATCCGGGATTGATGAACGGACAACGTAAAACACGTATTGCCAAAGGTAGCGGAACCAATATTCAAGAGGTTAACAAGCTATTGAAGCAATTTGAGGATACCAAGAAGATGATGAAAATGATGTCAAATCCTAAAAATATGATGGGCATGATGAAGCAGATGAAAAACATGCGTGGCGGAATGCCTGGAATGTAATAGTATGCTTGATGTTGAATGCTTGATGTTTGATGAGATTCCAGATGAGTTCTTAGAGTTAGTTAACAGTTGCAGAATATCACAAAATAGAAGGAGAATCTTCAACTTAAGAGTAAACTCTCATCAAACATCAAAAATCAAGCATCAAAAATTGATGTATGGTTAAATCTCCTCTTTCATCCGATTCTCTCTACTCCAAGCAGTTTATCGAGTTGGGAATCACCGATTTCGAATCAGCTTGTCTGTACGTTCAGTCCTTGCCTTATGGTCGAAATACCGATCGTTCCGATTTTTCATTAGTACTTTCTGAAGGAAAAGGGTCTTGTTCAGGTAAACATGGATTGCTGGCTGCCTTGGCCGAAGAAAACGGGTTCATTGAAGTAGAACTCATAGCCGGGATTTTTCTGATGTCAGGTGAAACACATCCCAAACTCACAGCCTTTTTTGCCGATAAATCCTACACCACTATTCCAGAATGTCATTGTTACCTGCGTTATAAAGGCCAGCGTTTCGATTACACGGATACTTCCAACGCAATGGAACGCATTTCTTCTAGAATTGTACGAGAACAACGTATCGAGCCGCACCAAGTGGTGGAATGGAAACCGAAGATTCATCAGGAATACCTGAAAGGATGGTTAAAACGAAATCCGCAAGTAGGTCTGTCTTTCGAAGAAATGTGGCAAGAACGTGAGACGTGTATTGCAGTTTTGGCCGGAAAATAAATACGATCGGTTGTTGTGATGACCGGGTTTACAACCGAACGATAAAATTTAACAAGTCCTTTTTCTGTAAAAAGAGTATCTTCCAACCCTCAAAAACCATTAACATGAATTCAATCAAGTATAGTATTATTGCCCTTGTTCAATTGTTCCTTGTAAGTTCGCTAACCGCCCAGGAAGGCCTCAATTACCAGGTTCCGCCACAAGAGATTTTAGAATTAGTAAAAGTTGATAGGTCTCCAAATGTTCTCATGAACAGTAAAAAGCAGGTATTGGTTTTTCTGTACAGCAACACTTACAAAACCATCGAAGAAATTTCTGAACCGGAACTTAAATTGGCGGGATCGCGCATTAATCCGAATACCAACAATGTTAGTGGCGCACGCGCTTACTCCAAATTGAGTATTCAACTTTCGCGAACTGCAGAACCAGTTTTTGTGAAAGGTTTACCGGAAAATCCCAAGCTGACCAATATCTCGTGGTCGCCGGATGAGCAATATATCGCCGCAACCAATATTGTTTCCAATGGATTGGAATTGTGGGTGATTGACGTTAAAACGCAAACGGCTCGTAAGATTCATGGAGCCAATCTCAATGGAAATTTAGGATCGCCGTTCAAATGGTTTGCCGATAGTCAATCGTTGCTCGTGCGGTTGTTGCCTACTAACAGAAAACCATTTATCGATGCAATGGTTACTGTTCCAAGCGGACCTTCGGTTTCTGTTAGCGACGGTTCTATTGCCCAAAACAGAACGTACCCCGATTTGTTGAAAAGCAAAATTGATGAAGAAAATTTTGAGTTGCTGGCCGGTTCAGAATTGCATAAAGTGAACATCGATGGTACTTCTTCCATTTGGAAAACCTTAGATATGCATTCACGTGAGAGTTTTTCACCCGATGGGAAATATGTTCTGATCACAACCATCAAACGACCATTTTCGTACGTTGTGACGTCTTCTAGTTTTCCTACCACAACTTGTTTGTATGACCAAACCGGGAAACTGGTGCGTGTGATCGATGAAAAACCGTTGATTGATAACTTACCTAAAGGATTCATGGCGGTGCAAAAAGGAAAACGCCAAATTGCCTGGAGAGATGATCAGCCGGCGACTTTGTTTTGGGTGGAAGCCTTGGATGGCGGTGATCCTGCCGTAGAAGTGAAAGATCGCGATGAAGTATTCACTTGGGAAGCTCCGTTTGCAGATAACGGCTGGAAATCGTTGTTGAAAACACCTCAACGATTCGGAGGTATTTCCTGGGGAAGAGCAGATTTGGCAATTGTTTACGATAACTGGTACAATACCCGAAATGAGAAAACATATTTGTTTAATCCGTCGGAACCAACGAAAGGATTGACGGTGTTGTTTGATCGCAATTCGCAGGATGAATACGGTGATCCGGGGAATTTCCAAACAGACAGAAACAGTTTCGGAAGATATGTGCTGAAACTGGACGGTTTTACCGCTTACCTGATTGGTGCAGGTTATTCAGAGAAAGGCCAGTTCCCGTTTGTGAATCAAATCGACTTGAAAACCAAAGTGACCAAGACACTTTACCGCAGCACGCTTACCGACAAAATGGAAACCATTGTTGATATCATCGATCTCAAAAAAGGCGAACTATTGGTAGCCATTCAATCACCGAGTGAATACCCGAATTATTACCTGCGAAAAATGTCGGGTAAGGCTGCTCCGGTGGCCATTACGCATTTCGAAAATCCGTTCAAGAAAATTGCCGGTGTTCACAAAGAAGTAATTTCGTATAAACGTGCCGATGGATTGGAATTGACCGCTACATTGTACCTTCCTGTTGGCTACGATCTGAAGAAAAAGGAAAAATTGCCAATGGTGATGTGGGCGTATCCGCAGGAATTCAAAGACAAAAACAGCGCTTCGCAAAAGACTACCAATCCAAACGAGTTTATCTTCCCGAATTACGGTTCTCCGATTTATTGGGTCACACGCGGTTATGCGGTGCTCGACAATGCGGCTTTCCCGATTGTAGGCGAAGGAACGGCAGAACCGAACGATACCTTTATTGAACAATTGGTTTCAAACGCCAAAGCGGCTATTGATGCAGTTGACAGTTTGGGTTACATCGATCGCCGGAAAGTAGCGGTTGGCGGACATTCGTACGGAGCGTTTATGACGGCCAACCTGCTCACACATTCTGATTTGTTTGCCGCCGGAATTGCCCGCAGTGGTGCTTACAACCGTTCGTTAACGCCATTCGGATTTCAAGGTGAAGAACGCAATTACTGGGAAGCGCAAGAAACCTACAACGAAATGTCGCCGTTCAACTATGCCGATAAAATGAAGACGCCAATGCTCATTGTTCATGGTGAAAACGATAATAATCCGGGTACGTTTCCCATTCAAAGTGAGCGCTACTTCGCTGCATTGAAAGGTTTTGGAGCTCCGGTTCGTTTGGTGATTCTACCGAAAGAAAGTCATGGTTATTCAGCTCTTGAGTCGATCTTGCATTTGTTGTGGGAACAAGATCAGTGGTTGGATAAGTATGTGAAGAATAGACAATAGGAATTATGAATTGGAGAATTATCAATTATAAAGTCTTGATAATTCTCCAATTTATAATTCATAATTAAAAAAGCGGTTCCCCATTCGTATTCGTGGTCAATACCTCGCTGAAGTAATCAAAAAACGGTCTGAATTGTTGAATGGTTTCATCTAGTTTGCTCGCAAAATCAGCTGCAAGAACTTCATTGTCGGTAAACGTTTTCGAAAGCAAAAATTGTTTGTGTCGCAGAAATTCAATTCCGGGATGATCTTTTGGGAAACCTTTCGGGGCAGTTTTGAGCTGTTCACCTCTTAAATTACCGAAGGTGTTTTTGATGCGCTGATCGGCAAACAACGTATTCCAATCTTCGTGGTTGAGTTCGATGTCTTGACGAATACGGTATAAATCATCGGCGTTTGGGTTGAAAAAACCACCACCTACAAAACTACCTCCTCCCGGTTCAATGTGTACATACATACCGCCTCTCAGAAAATCGGTTGCCCGTGCAAAACGCAATCCCCAATGGGTTTTATACGGTGTTTTATCTTTCGAAAAGCGTGTGTCGGCATAGATGCGAAACAAACTTGCTTTGCCCGAAGCGGTGGAAATATTATCGTGAACAATCAGTTTCTCCAATAAGCTATCAGCAAATTGAATCATATTCTGATGTGCTTGCTCGTAACGCGGTTTATTCTCGGCAAACCATTCGCGATTGTTGTTCTTTTTTAAATCGTTCAGAAACGCGAATGTCGAAGTTTGAATGGATGTGTTTTTCATACCCCGAAAGTAATGTAAAATTGAAAATGTAAAATTGAAAAGAAGGAAGTCCGACTTTTCAATTTTACATTTTCAATTCGTCAGTTATTTCATAACGAATGTTGTAAACGATGTTTACAAATACGACCATTGATAAGTGAAATCGCAGGGCGATTATTCGTTTTTTATTAAATCTGGTTTTTCATTCGTTTATTCGTGGGAGAAAAAAATAATTAAATTATGTAGGGAAATCACCTTGATAATTTCCCCATTTATAATTGATAATTACTTCGGAACAGCTGTTCCTTCAAATTGAATTCTCAGATCGTTAGTATTCACCAATTCGCCCAATTCGAAAATATTTCGGTAACCATAGCCGTATAAGTTAATGAAGGTTGGAATGTTTAAGGCCAGGGTCAATGGTTTTGCGTTAGATACAGGAGTTTCAATGGCCTCTTCCGGTTCTTCTTCAGACAAACTTGAACTTCCTGTTTTTATTACGAAATCCGGTTTGATTTCCATTCGCGGTGGAGCACTTTTACTCATGAAGTAACGATCTTCAATTTTTAAGTCCACGTTTTCCATGAAGTTATTGTTGCAGTAAATCAAAATCACGGTATTCGGATCCGGAATTAACTTGGCAAGATTTGATTGAGTGAAATCGGAAAAATTGAGGTGAATGGCACCTTTGACGTGTTTTGCCATGTACATAGAATCGGAACGCGTATCTAAAATAACAGTGTTGGGTTGCGATGCCAATTGATTGTAGGTATTCAAACTCACCAATCGGTCTTCTCTGTAAATTTTCACTTTTTGTGCCAATGTTAGGTAATCGTCGAAATTGACCAATTCGGAACGCGTAAAGGTTTCTGATTGACCGAAAAGAGTGGTGCTAAGTGCCAATGAAGCAAGAAAGAAACAGGTTTTCATAAACGTATTTTTAGACATTTCGGAGCTGTACAATCAATGTGTTGATCGGTTCAACTGACAGCACAATCAATAATCTGGTCAGATTACATTAAAACCGTTTTTGGGATGCTGAGAATAGCGAATATTGATTCCTGTTAAATGGGAATGAAATCCTTTATTATGATTACAAAAAGTA
>JBILJP010000303.1:0-6527 GCA_044377135.1 Fluviicola sp. | reverse complement strand
GCGTAATGATCAAGCAGTCGCTGCGTTCAATCGCTTGCTTAAATTCGCTTCGGATCGTTGCGATTTTAGTAGTAAGTTCCGATTCAGACATGGCATACACCTCGCTTCCGGCGTCCCATGAAAGCCAAACGTCATCTGCACAAAGCAAGTGTTCCTGAGAAGACTTAAGGCTTTCGCTAATAAATTGCGCCAAGGCAATCGGGTGAAAAACAACCCCAAACGGATTGGAAACAGATCGGAATCCGGCTCGTTTCAATCGACCATTCAAATGGGTTGAAAAACAGGAACCAAGCAAGGTGATTTCCTGCTTGTGATCAACGGTCAATCCATTAATCGGTCGTGGGAAATGCTGTATTGTTTCCATCCAATAATTCAAATGTAAAATCCAATAATTCAGACCATCCGTTCCATTTTCCAGAATTACCGATGGTTTCATTGTGCCAAATAAAACAAAAAACGCCACCGTAAGTCTTTACCTCCTGCAGCAATTGCTCAACAATCGGTTTACTTTCGGCCACCGAATAACGAAGGTATTCATTGAACGTGCCGTCCATATAAGCAAACGGAATGAGTTTAAAATCAGTAGCTGTGTTGGCTTCCAAATCAAAGAAATAAACCGGATGTGCCGTTCCTAATCGGAAGCCCGGTTGATCGGCAAACCCCATTGAGTAATCTTTTTTGAATCCTTCGTTGATCAAACGCCGGTAGGTTTGCGGAAGTTTCACTTTCAGAAAGTGTTGCCGGCTTTCTGTCACCTTCTTCGCTAAAATCTGTGAGATCCGCTGTTTTTCTTCTAACAATCGTTTGTCTGACACATTACTGGCATAACTCGGATGAAGTCCAACTCGTGCTACCGTTCCGATTGAACGTATCAATCGTTGATGCCGCGGATCTCTCCAGGTAATATTTCGGTCAAATTCACCTATATCTCCCAATAACCAAAAAACACGTGTTTGGTCAAATCGTTGCGCGCATTTTTGAATCCGATCAAATGTATCGTAAGGATCAGGAGTTTGTCCTGAAAGCACCAGTTTACGAAATCTGGCCCGCTCCTTATTTCCCTTTAACGTATCTTTTGCAACAGAAAACCATTTCCGAAATCCGTCTTTCCACTTGTAAGCAAACGTATTATCGATATCGAACGAAGGAATGGCTGTAAGCGTCTTTCCAGACTCATATTCAGCCAATTTACCAGGTAAATAATTGACGACAATTGCTTTTACCCAATGTTCCACAATTTGCTGTTTTAACCAACCGAATTGAAACAAGATGCTTTCCGAAGCCTGAAAACGATCGTGTTTATCGCGTTTGGGATTGGTGTATTCTTCGTAGCGACTAATCACATAAAAAATAGCAGCAAACGGGTCCGTTTTTCCATCAATTGATAAACATTCCACTCCATTCCATTCACTTTTGGAAAGCGTTAAATGCTTGTCTATGACTTCTTCAAAAAGTAACGAGGCGGGAGTGAGCATCGGAACTTCATCAAACGGATAATCCGAATAACTAAATTTCGGTTCAGTGGAAGCAATAAATACCGATAAATCGTTGGTGAGTTTGTAGGGCAGACCATGTTGTTTGAATACAAAATCAAAGGTGTATTGCAAACGTTCGGTAACCTGATCTACAAAAACTATCATTGAAACAATTCGTTGGAAATAGTGGTGCAAATAAACTCCGATGCTGTGCCATCGCCGAATATTTCAGGAAATACTTCAGGAGGATGTTGTATAAAGCGATTCGCGGCTTCAATGAGTTTTGTTTCGTCTGCTCCGGTTAAAACTGCGGCACCTGTTTCGATCAACTCCACCCATTCGGTTTCTTCACGCAAGACAATGCAGGGTTTACAGAAAAAATACGCTTCTTTCTGAACGCCTCCGCTATCGGTGACCACTAAAGAAGCTTGTTGCTCCAATGCGATCATATCCAAAAAACCAACCGGATCAATTAAATGAATGCCCGGTGCGGCTGAAAGTTGTTCCAGAAAAGCATGGTCTGCCGTTTGCTCAAGGTACTTGCGCGTTCGCGGATGAAGTGGTAAAATAATATCCAATTGATGCGTTTGGGCAATTGTTAACAATCCTCTAAAAATAGCCTGTAAACGCAATGGATCATCCGTATTTGTATTGCGGTGAACAGTTGCCAGTATAAACGGTTTTCCTTTACAGCCAAGCTCTGCCAACAGCGTTGATTGCTGCTCTGCCAATTTAGAGAAGTGTAAACTGTTATCGTGCATGATATCACCACAATGATAGGTTTTAGGATGATCAATAGTAGCTTTACCATTCAACTCAAGTGAAAAGCCTTCTCGTTGTAGGTTTGTTATTCCTTGTTTTGTTGGTGAGAACAATAAAGTAGATACATGGTCCGTCATGATGCGATTGATCTCTTCGGGCATTGCTTTGTTGAAACTGCGTAAACCTGCTTCTACATGGACAACCGGAATTCCGATTTTCGACGCCGCCAATGAACCGGCCAATGTTGAATTCGTATCACCGTAAACAATTACTGCATCTGGTGCGTGTTTGATCATCAAATGTTCCAAATCGCGCATCATAGTTCCGGTTTGATTACCATGCGAACTACTGCCAATACTCAGCTGCGCAAACGGTTTCGGAATTCCTAATTCTTCAAAAAAGACAGCCGACATGTTTTCATCGTAATGTTGCCCCGTATGCACGATTAACTCTTCGATTTCATTCGCGTAAAGTTTATCCAAAGCCCTGCTAATAGCCGCTGCTTTAATGATTTGAGGACGAGCGCCTATGATCGTCATTATTTTTTTCATCGCAATAATCCGTTATCTGAGAAGCTAAAGTAACCATTATCGGTAATAATGAGATGATCCATTACCGGCATTTCAATGAGTTTGCCAAATTGCACGATTCTTCGTGTCAGTTCGTGATCACTATTGCTAGGTTTGTTATTTCCGCTGGGATGGTTGTGCGTGAGCATAATACCGGATGCCCCCATATCTATAGCTATCTTAAAAATGATTTTGGGATCTACATAAGTACCTGCTAAGCCTCCTTTTGAAATTTGACGAATACCCAATAAACCGTTGGAGCGATTGAGCAAAATAATATGGAATTCTTCATGGTCCAAATCAGAATAATACGATTTAATCAAGTTGTAGCCGTCTGCTGATGAAGCCACCACTTGTCTTTTTGTTGCTTGCTGTTCTTTACGCCTTCTGCCTAATTCAAGTGCGGCCATAAGTTTCACGGCCTTTGTTGGACCTATTCCTTTCACCGAACACATTTGCGGTAAACGAAGTCTTCCTAATTCGTAGAGATCACCGTTGCATAATTGAAGTAAACTACGACCTAAGTCAACAGCGGTATTTTTCCCTGAACCTGTTCCAATTAATATGGCTACCAATTCGGCATCTGTTAATGCATTTTTGCCTTTTGACAACATCTTTTCTCGAGGGCGATCTTCTACGGCCCAACTGGTTATTGCGACTGAATCTTTCAACATATTTTTACTTTTCCAATCTTAAGATACTGAAAAAGGTAAGGTTTATCAAAATAATTCATCAATATTTCGCCTTAAAAAAGTTAATTTTCACCTTAGAATAGTTCAAATAATACCATGAAACAATTTCTACTTACTTCTATTGTATTTATAAATAGTGCTTTAGTTTTTTCTCAAAACACTATTGGATTACTTTCTTACGACCCTACAAAAGCACAAGATGGTTACCTGTTTCTCTATCCACAGAATCAAGGTACTGCGTTTTTAATCAACAATTGCGGCGAGGTAGTCCATCAATGGATTGATGATCCAACCGGGCCTGCAAATGGGGCAACTCTTGCAGCAGATGGTTCGGTTTTTATGGCAAAGAAAGACTACAATTACACCAATACGTGGATGTTTGGTGGTGGCGCTGGTCAAAAAATAGAGCATAGAGATTGGGACAACAACTTGTTGTGGCAATTTCAATATGCCGATTCTACCAAAAGGATGCATCATAGTTTTGATGTGTTACCGAATGGTAATGTAGTACTCATTGCTTGGGAAAGAAGATCTATAGATGCTTGTATAGCTGCCGGGAAAGATACATCGATGCTCATTAGCACTGAATTATGGCCAGATCACTTAGTGGAAATTCAACCCATTGGACTTGACAGTGGAACGGTGGTTTGGGAATGGCACGTTTGGGATCATCTCATTCAGGATTTCGATAACACAAAACCGAATTTCGGAGTTGTTTCTGAGCATCCTGAGCTTATCAATTTGAATTACACAAATGATAATACAGATGCTGATTGGATTCATTTTAATTCAGTCAATTACAATCCTGTACTCGATCAACTAATTGTATCTACTCCTACTCTCAATGAAGTTTGGATCATTGATCACAGTACAACTACTGCTGAAGCGGCAGGTCATACTGGTGGTCTTTGCGGAAAGGGTGGTGATTTAATTTATCGTTGGGGAAATCCGGCGGCCTACAATCAAGGAACTGTGGCTGATAAAAAACTCGGCTTTCAGCACGACGTTCATTGGACAGATTTCGAGTTGCCGGCAAACCACCCTGACAAAGGAAAACTGATGGTTTTTAATAATAATTATCAGCAAAATGTTTCTGCTGCCGTCACTTTCACTCCCGTTTTCGACACATTATACCACACGTATTTAATGCAAAACAACACTTATTTACCAACGGATTTCGACTACGTTTACACCGCACCTATTGCATCAGACATTTATTGTGCTGTGGTGAGTAGCGCGCAACGCTTACCAAACGGTAATACACTCATTTGTTCAGGAAGAAAAGGTTATACAAGAGAAGTGACTAGTTTGAATGAGATTGTTTGGGAATACAAAACGCCGATTAACAACAGTGTGCCCGCTGTTCAAGGGTCTACTATTCCAATCGGTGGTAATTTTACCTTCAGATCGAAAAAATATTCATCCGATTGGCCTGGTTTTGTCGGACGAAATTTAGATCCCTTGGGGTATATAGAACTAAATCCGGATACGACATTTTGCTCTACTATTTTAGGAATTGGAACAATTGATTTTAATGGATTGCGTATTGCACCAAATCCTACCAATGGAATCGTTCAACTATCCTCTTTACCTCAAGATTTTAAAGGAACTATGTTTGTCTCAAACCTATCAGGACAAGTGTTATTGCAACAAAAAATAACTGAAAGTAACGTTGTAAATCTGGATCTTTCTGCTTTTCAATCTGGAACATATTTAATAAATCTAGTCAACGATTCCGGGAGTAGCTCTAAAACACGCATTGTAAAAAACTAAACCGTATTCCGGAAATAAAAACAGTTAAATGGATTCTTTAACGCAAATTGTATTAGGTGCAGCCGTGGGCGAAGCAGTTGGAGGCAGAAAAATGGGAGCAAAAGCTGCATTGTGGGGAGCCATTGGCGGAACAATTCCTGACTTGGATGTGTTCTTTAGGTCTTTCTATCATCCGTTTGATGCTGCCTTGGTTCATCGTGGTTTTTCGCATTCATTGTTGTTTGCTTTGCTCGCAGGACCATTACTTGGTTGGTTGTTTACCAAATTATACAAACAACGCTACGAACAAAAAACGTGGGTTTTGTTATGGACACTTGCTATCGTTACGCATCCGATGCTAGATATCTTTACCAATTACGGAACACAGTTTTTATGGCCATTCGATCCGCGAATCACGTTCAATACCGTTTCTATAATTGACCCGCTGTACACCGTTCCGTTCATGATTTTATTACTCGTTGCTTTGTTTACCAAGCGCACCAATCCCAAACGATCGAAATGGAATTGGGCCGGAATTAGTTGGTCGAGCGGATACTTGCTTTGGGGAGTCATTGTAAAACTTGTAATCTTAAGCCAAGCCACCGGCTACTTTCAGGAAGGAAATCATCAGGTCAAAAACGCCATGGTAACTCCTATGCCCCTCACCTCTTTTTATTGGCAAATGGTAAGCGAAGATTCAGACAATTATTATGTCGGTTACAAGTCTCTTTTTGCGAAATTCAATCCGGATGAAATTCAAACAGTCCCCAAAAACCATGCGTTATTTAAACAACTGAAGTGGAAAGACAAAGATCGCAATGCGCAACTACTTTATATTACCAACGGTTATTGTGCATTGGAACAAAA
Source organism: Fluviicola sp. (assembly GCA_044377135.1). Classification (GTDB taxonomy): domain Bacteria; phylum Bacteroidota; class Bacteroidia; order Flavobacteriales_D; family Crocinitomicaceae; genus Fluviicola. Next base: position 410 of record JBILJP010000303.1, on the reverse strand, counting down.
CAAAGACACCATTCGTTGTTATGATCTGCGCTTTGGAACCATGAAACAGATCACTGCCGGAGCATTAAACAAACCTTTGATGGGTTATGGAATGATTGTTGACAGGCAGGTTGTGCAAAAGTCTTTTAGGCTATCTCCCGGAGATGCCTTTAAAGCCATTAATTTTGGGAATTATATAGATAAAGTATTTGGAAAATGAAACAACTCATCGCGATAACAACCGGAGCAGCATTATTGTTGCTAGCCTGCGGTCAAAGTGCAGAACCTAAAAAAGCAACTCCTGAACGCACTATTCCGAAGTTACCGAAAATAGAAACGTCGTATCAATTGACTGATTACTTATCTGAAAATGAGCAATTGAACAAAGATGTTGATTCAATTTTCGCTTCTTTGGATGACACTGCCATTGT
>JBILJP010000302.1:0-6534 GCA_044377135.1 Fluviicola sp. | reverse complement strand
TTACTGTGGGTGTTAGGTGTATTAAAAACAATTTTTATAGCTTTGAATTCATATAACCAACACTATTGCACATGAAACGTATTAAGCTCAACTTCATCAACAAATCAAACGACGCGAACAATAGCGATATCGTACTCTTTCAAAAAAATACAGCTCAAGGTCAAGACGATTTATGTGTAGCCTGGAAAGTCATTCAAAATTGTGGAAAAGGAGATAATCACCCATTTACATTTCCACAGCAGTTGACCGTTAACGCTACCGATTCATATGGTAATCAAACCGCAGAATTAAACGCAAAACAGGGAAATGCTTTTAGCATGCGTAAAACAGTAACGGGTGATGAGCTTATTCCTTACGGAAAAGCCAAAGTTGCTACTGAATTTGAAGTAACAAACAACTTACCTATGGGCTCGATCACTATTAATTGTTACCGAAACGGTAAATTGATGGGTACTTCGCTTAATCTGGTACCGCAACAATTAGCGGCATTTCAATTCAGACCGGTCATTTTTATTGGTGTAGTTCAGAATATTGCAGAAGGTGAAATCATGAACGCCGCTGTTCTATCGGAGATCTACACTGAAATAAGCCTGATTGGCATAGCAAGTGCTGATATTGTTATGACAGGTGGTGGCGTCGGGCCACAAGCAACACCCTTTTATTTTACCTTGGAAAACATAACATTTGCTTAGGTTAAAGAGGCGTTGAGCCGGTCTATTTCCGTCATGATCAAAACACCACATGAATGCGGGAAAACTATCGTAACAGAGAAAAATGAAATATATTGAATGGATTAGCGAACAATGTGTTTATATTTTCACAATATTATCTTTATAGTTGAAAATGAAACAATTGTGCTCAAAAATGCTTAAGAACGCAATCGTTATACGTGACAGAAGAATTGTATAACTGTTTTTAAACAGGGTATTGCCCCCTCAAAATGCTATTTCAGCACCGAACAACAGTAAAATCAGGCGAATCATCAATTTATTTTACTAGATTAGTCCTGAAGAAAAATGCTCTACTTATGAAGAAACTCCTACTATTTTTTACGTTGTTTATAGGCGCAAACGCAGCAAATGCGCAGTGTACAACAACAAATGCAACTTCGTGTGCCTGTGAAGACGGCTCATCGAACTGTTTGCTCCTACCCGACATTACAGCGTCGTGGATGGGTATCTATAACAACGGATACATCGAATACCCGCAAACCGGTGCCGGAACCAACTACAATGGTCAAGGACCCGATGACGGACGTTTGCGTGTTTCCGGGTCTACGCCCAATATCGGGCACGGTTCTTTCACCGTAAGAGGTGAAAACGCCAATGGTACCCGAACTTTCTTGTGCGGAAATGACACGGTGTTTAATGTGCCGCCAAACGGACAATTTACCTGTCCGAACGGTTTTGCAAATCCAAAACAATTGATCATTCAACGTATCTACCAAAAAAATGGTAATGCAATGAGTTTCGTAGATCAGTATGTTGGAAGTATGACGTATCATGCTGCTCACGGTCACAATCACGTGGATGACTGGGCGGTGATGACGTTACGTGTACCAACTGCAGATCCGAATCCGCTCAACTGGCCTATCGTAGGTACAGGTGCTAAAATCGGGTTCTGTTTGATGGATTACGGTCAGTGCGGTTCTAACGGAAGCACCTATGACGGTCACTGTCGTGATGAGAACACTGTTTTCAACGCAGGTGCGGTTTTACACAACACCGATTTCCCTAACTGGAACCTTGGTGGCGGAAACTACAATTGCTCGGTAATCGAACAAGGAATCTCTTCCGGTTGGACAGACGTTTACGGTAAACACTTAGACGGTATGTGGATCAACATTCCACCGAATACGTGCAACGGTGATTATTACATTGTATTGGAAATTGACAAACGTGGTAACTTCATTGAAGAGCGTGACGACAACAATTTCACTGCTGTTCCGGTAACTTTGACACAACAATTGCCTTCTAATACTCCGGCAATTCCAACCATTACTTCCGATAATTCACACAACTTGTGCGAAGCAGAAAACATTACGCTTACTGCATCGGGTGGTCTTTCTTACTTGTGGTCGAATGGTGCAACAACACAATCTATCACCGTAAACACACCGGGAAGTTACACATGCGAAGTGACCAGTTACTGTGGTGTCAACACATCCGAACCGTTTGTGATCAATCAAGTGGTTACTGCTCCTCCAACATTAGCAGGTGATACGGTTTGTATCAGCGGTGCTATGACATTAACAGGAACGGGAACAGGTGAAATCACATGGTATGATGATCAAGGAATCCTGGTAGGTACAGGTGATACATACACTACTCCGGTTTTGACAAACACCACTACGTATTTTGCAATGAACACCGATTCTTATACTGACAGTTTAAGTTCTGAGCCGCATACAAACGGTATTGGTGGCGGTGGTTACATTGCAACGGAACAATATGAAGTATTTACTGCTTACGAACATTTTACGCTTAACTCAGTATTGGTGTACGCACAAAATGCCGGAAGCATTACCGTTCAATTAAAAGATCACAGTGGTACTATCACAGGATCATTGACTACAACTGTTCCTGCCGGAGCAAGCCGTGTGCAACTTGGTTTTGATGTACCTGCAGATACCAACTACCAATTGATCGGAACAAATATCCAAACTGGTGGATTGTACCGCAACAACAACAGCGCTGCATATCCGTATGGAATTGATCAGGTATTAAAAATCACAGGTGCTTCTGCCGGTGCTTCTTACTACTACTATTTCTACGATTGGGAAATTCTTACAACAAACAGTACTTGTGGAAGTACTATGGTTCCTGTAGAAGCGGTTGTTGAAACATGTGCAGGATTGGGAGAAAACATCGAATTCAAACGTTCGATCAAGTTGATGCCGAATCCAAACAACGGTGAGTTTGCCGTAGAATTTGAAACCAAAAACGACGGTAAAGTATCATTTGAATTGTTGAGTCCGCTTGGAACAAAAGTTTACTCAAAAGAATTCGAACACGTTGCAGGTAACAACTCCTGGAACTTTGATCAACAACATTTGGCAAAAGGTCTTTACTTGTTCAATATTCATTTTGAAGGAAAAGACTACACACAACGAATTGTGATCGAATAACAACATGAGCAAAACGGCGGTTTACCTGCTGATCTTTTTCAGTACTTGCAACGGGTTAAGTGTTTACGGTCAGATCATCGTTCCCACTTTGGAAACGTTTAATATGGCAAATTCACCCATGCCCGACAATACCGTTCGTTGCTTATTGGTTGATAATTTAGGTGATTTATGGATAGGAACCGACAATGGGTTAGCGCACTTGAGCAATAACACATGGGAGGTTTTCAACGAAGCAAATTCGGGGCTCGACGATAACTACGTTCGGGCCCTTGCCGTTGATGCCAACAATGCTATTTGGATAGGAACCACGATGGGTGGCGTGCAAAAATTCGACGGAACTACCTGGGTTGATTTTAATACGGACAACTCCGACATTCCCGACAATTTTATCCGTACCATTTCCATTGATCATTTCGGGAACAAATGGATAGGAACCGTTGAAGGTTTGGTGTATTTCAACGATACTTCCTGGACCACCTGGACGATGGCCAATTCACCTATTCTTACCAACAACATTTCTTCTATTGCCATTGGGCAACAAAACGAAAAGTATATCGGTACTATCAACGGCGGGCTGATTTACATAGACAATGACACCGTTATCACCGGAATCTACTATATCCTGAATTCGGGAGTGCCCGATAATTCGGCATTGACGGTAAAAATGGATCAGGTTGGAAAACCTTGGTTTGCGGGTTCGGCCGGTGGTTTGTGGACAGATCAGGGCAATCAAACATGGATGGCTTTCAACTGGACCAATTCGCCCATGCCTACCAACAGTTTGACCACCATGACCAACGACGAGCAAGACAACTTTTACCTCGGCACACAAATACATGGTTTGGTGATCAAACGCACCAATCAAACGTGGGGTTTTTACAACACCGATAATTCCGACATCGCCGAAAACCATGTGATGTGCATTGCCAAAGATGGAAACGATAATGTATGGATTGGCACCTTCTCCAAAGGATTGGTGAGACTTAAAGAAGACTATCTTTCAACCGATGAACTCAGTGCTGACCAGGCATTAAAAGTCTTTCCGAATCCGGTAAAAAGCAACGAAGCGGTTCACTTCAACGGAGGCATTCGCAATCCGCAAATTACGATCACTTCGCCCGATGCCAAAACCGTTTACAAAGAACGTTTTTCTGCCACCATCAGCTCTTTCATGCTTCCGGAACTGAATAGCGGTACGTATTTGTTGACCGTTGAAACCGAAAACCGATTGGAGGTGATTCGGATAATGATTTTATAGAAATCGCATGAAAATTTACGTCACCGATCAACAACCACAGTTAGAGCAACGATTGGAGGAATTGAAAGCTGCGAAGGTCATGTCTTACGATCCTTTGCTTCTCAAGGAAAAAATTACTGAAATCAGCTTAAACACTTCGCTTTCACTACACGAATTGAACCTTGGTTTTTTCTTCGATTATCAACTCTTTCCCAGCAACATTTTGTGCTTCAAAACACAATGGCACCTCGAAAACAGATCGATGAAAGTGGGAGACACCATTGCACAGCAGGCCTTTTTACCACCAACACGATTCGGATCGTTAAAACTGATCTTTGGTGTGCGGATCAACGCCATCATTGATGAACCAACCCGAAAAGGTTTTAGTTATGAAACGCTGGAAGGTCATGTTGAAAAAGGTATTTCTACATTTACCATTGAAGAAACCAACGCCGGCCTAGTGTTCAAGATACACACCTATTCCGTTCCGGGAAATTGGCTGAGTCGATTGGCGGCACCCTTTTTTTCCATTCCTTATCAGCGATTTTGTACGAAGAAAGCGTTGGAGAATGTGAAACGGCAAGTGGAAGTGTAACAATTGGCCAAGGATTGAATTTAAACCCTAAAAAAACACATGAAATCAATACTACTCATCCTCTTATTACCTGTTTCACAAAATCTGCTTGCTCAAGACAAACCTTCCACCGAAGAATTAACCGAAATTTGTAACAAAGTTGAACAAGTTATCGGTGAAGATTGGTTTGTACATCAAACAAACAATGGCTTTGAGGTTTATTTCTGCAGGAGTTGCAATGAAAATTATCAGAAATGGGTTAAAAACAATGATTTTTCTTTGGGTACTGAAAACCATGCCACTCACTTTACACAAAAAGATCGCTATAACTTTTTCAAACCAGAACTAGCTGATTCAGTAAGCTACTTTACAACGATAAGTAGACCCCCTCACCCATTCATTGACACAAGTCAACAAAGGGATTTTAAGGCAGAATATCCTACTAACGGGATTTTAAAATTCTCGATTAATCTGGAGCGAAAATGGAGTACGAAGAAAGTCAATGATGTATCGGCACAAAACGAATTATTAAAAACAGAGATCTTATCAACCCCCTTGTATAAGACGAGTATGGATATTTTTTCTGACTACCGTTTTTGGTTGCCCGAGAATTATTTGCGGCAGCGTACCGAAAAACGCTATGATTTCTACTTTGAACGCCTGCCTTATTCGTCATGTTGGTATGATTATTCAATCTTCTTTGAGCAGGACAAAGCTTGGTTCTTTTCTGAAGTTGTTTATGTAGACCCTAACGAAGAACATTATTTTGGAAATTCCAAAATTTTCATTGAAGACGAACGCTGTCGAACCTTAAAAATTATCGCATTGACTTTAGGTATTAACGATTTTACGTTGATTAATTAACTGCATATCGGCTTCTTGTGTCACCTAAAGGCAAACTAATATCGTGTTTGCTTGGTCTCACCCCGATGGGGCGATTTCTATTGATTACATGATTTCTAACATATTTCGTCCCTACGGGCAATGTCATTAAGTTAAGGAATAAAACCCTAATTGGGCATACTTCTAATGCCGAAAAGTAATTGAAATGTATGCTGAAATTTAATTTGTTTGACGATTCTTTTTTGATTTTGCCACAGATTCCGCAGATTTTCACAGATGAAATACATGGTGCAATTTGAATACTATACGCTAGCGTATAGTCCAATATCTGTGAAAATCTGCGGCATCTGTGGCAAACTATAACTGCTTTTCTTGTCCTATTTTGAAAAATGTTTGTTTGAAATACACCTTATTTCGTGCTTAACTTAATGACATTGCCCTATGGGGCGATTTTACTGATTACATGATTTCTAACATATTTCGTCCCTACGGGACGTCAATAGTCAAAATGATACTAGTAAATATACTGCACAACCAAACTTCCAAACACAAAAAAAGGAACCGTTCCCGATTCCTGCCATTTACTATTTTTCCTGAGAGTTAATTAACTTCCACACGACAAACACTCGTCGTCTTCGTCCAATTCCGGATGGTCTACTATTTCAGGGTTGAGTTGTTTTTTCAACTCGTAAATTTGCTGCTGCGTTTCGAGGTCTTCGAATAAATTTCCGGTAAGTGTGGCTTTTAAACGCG
>JBILJP010000022.1:0-23686 GCA_044377135.1 Fluviicola sp. | reverse complement strand
CCGTGTCTTTCAAAAAGGGATTTCAACTCTTCATCAGTGGTGTTGAAATCTAGTTTTGCAACAAAAATACTTGTCATGGTAGCAAGAAAATCTCGGTTCTCTTTTTTAGTTAATACCGATCTATATCGAATCGAAGATATATAATTTTTTATTTCAGTGTGAAAATACCAATAAAAAAATCAGTGTTCATCAATTGTTCACTATTTATTCTTGAGTAAATCGCGAATTTCGGTCAATAAAACTTCCTCATTTGTCGGTGCCGGTTCAGGTGCTGGAGCAGCCTCGGCTTCTTGTTTTTTACGCAAATTCGACATACGATTCATTGCTTTGATGACCATAAAAATAGAGAAAGCAACGATGAGAAACTCAATAACAGTTTGAATGAAGTTACCGTAGTTGATGCTTACTTCCGGACTTGTAATTGTTTTATTGTCATCAGCCAACACAGCTTCTACCAATTTATATTTAAGATCTCCAAACTTCACACCGCCAATCAACACACCAATTGGTGGCATAACGATATCTGTAACAATTGAGTTGACAATTTTACCAAACGCTCCGCCGATAATCACACCGACAGCCAAGTCGATTACATTGCCGCGCATAGCGAATTCCTTAAATTCTTTGATTAGTCCCATTTTGTAGATTTTAATAAGTTTCTGAAAATCAAAAATTTGTGTTTTTTAGTTGAATTTCACAAAGTTGAGTGTTCGCAATAATACGAACATTCGAATTTGCGAACTCGAAATCCGATTTTCAGATTCAAACATCGTGAAAATATTTCAAACACCTTCAACCGCAAAAAAGATTCTTTCTCACAATAAGTTGCTGAAAAATAGTGCAAAATAACGTTTTGGTTTACAATGAAAACGGTGTGCGTTGCTGAATGGAACGTGAAAGTGTCAATTCGTCGGCGTATTGCAATTCTGAACCCACGGCAATTCCGCGCGAAAGAGCAGTGATCGTTACCGCACAATTGGCCAGCTTTTTATACAAGTAAAAATTGGTGGTGTCGCCTTCCATAGTTGGGCTAAGCGCCAGGATAATTTCCTCCAATTCGCCTTGTTGTGCACGTTCAATCAACGGTTGAATGAACAAATCATTCGGACCGATACCATCCATCGGGGAAATAATGCCACCCAAAACATGGTACAATCCGGAATAAGTGCCGGTCGATTCAATGGCCATCACGTCACGAATGTCTTCTACCACGCACACCAATTGCTGATTTCGCGCCGGATTATTGCAAATGTGACAAATTTCAGTATCCGAAATATTACCGCATTTAGCACAACTTTTCAAGTGTTGTTTAAGATCCAAAAACACTTTCGAGAATTGTTCCACTTCTTCATCACTTCGCTGCAAGAGGTTTAAAACCAGTCGCAAAGCCGTGCGTTTTCCTATGCTAGGCAACGAACTGAGCTGTTCAACGGCATCTTCTAAGTAACGAGACGGAATGTTCATGCCTCAAATGTAAGGATTGGCAGTCAAATTTTGAGATTTGTTTTTCAGCGTTAGCATGTTAATTTTGCAGTATGGATCTCATAAAATTTGAGTGGTTAGGTTTACACTTGCAGGAACCGATGGCGATTATCATGAATGGATTGATTTCGTTGTTTTGTTTTTTCGCGTTTTTCAGATTGCGCAAGTGGGGAAGCGAAGCCAATTATTGGTGGCGCATGTTTTACCTGATTTTCGGAATTTCTACATTTTTCGGTGCGCTCGGACATGCGTTTTTTCAGTATTTCGATGTTTACGGGAAATTTCCTTGCTGGATTACCGGTTGTGTTGCCAATGTCTGCGCAGCTAAAGGAATGCTATCGTTTCCGCATACCAAACCAATGAAATACGCCACTCAGATTGCCATCGCGAAAAGTGCGGTTTTACTTGTTTTGGCGTTGATAACGCAGAAATTTGTGTTTGTTGCCATTGATGCGATCATTACCTACATCGCTTATACCGGCGTTTTTGCGCAATTATTGGCCAAAAGAGGTTTGGGAGAAATGAAGTTTATGGTGATTGGAGTGGCGGTTCTGATTCCGTCTGCATTTATTTTCTTGTTGAAATTAAATCCGCATCGTTGGATGAATAAAGATGATGTGAGCCATATTTTAATGTTATTTTGCATCTATTGTTTCTATTTGGGAATGAAGTCGTGGGGAATCCGTTCCTCTAATAAACCTGAAAATGTCTAAGAACGAAGTCAACATACGGAATAAGCGTGCTCGTTTTGAATACCATATTGAAGAAACCTTCACCTGTGGAATGGTGCTTGGTGGTACCGAAATAAAGAGTATTCGAAATGGAAAGGCCAGTATTTTGGAAGCTTACTGCGTAGTGCTCAACAGTGAAGTGTATATTCGGAATATGCACATTACGCCTTATGAAAACGGCTCGTTTTACAATCATCAACCGCGAACAGATCGCAAGTTATTGCTGACTTCTAAGGAAATCAAGAAACTGGAGAAGTTTGTGCAAACCAAAGGAAATACCATTGTTCCGTTGCGCTTGTTTTTATCTGAAAAAGGGTGGGCCAAATTGGAAATTGCCTGTGCTCAAGGTAAAAAACTGCACGATAAACGTCAGGACTTGAAAGAGAAAGATGACAAACGCGAAATGGCGCGTGTAATGAAACCGCGTTAGTTCGGTTGAAAATCAACTAGCCATTGTTTTACCACGAATCATCCTGAGGCTGACACGTGAACGAATAACGAGTTGCGTATAATTTGGAGCGAATGACAAACGTTGTTTGTCTCACTGATTTACATAAACCAAGGTTAAAAGAATCCCAACGAAATAAGGTGAACCAATCGATTTTGAGTTAATAAGAGGTAAATCAATAATCCTCCGACTCCCCAAAACGAAAGCTGGTACAAAAACACGAAGGTCAAATCTTTGCGCTGTCTGAAGTAGGTAATCAACGGAATTAGAAAAATGACAACCAAACTCCAGCGAATGGCTCCCAGGTGAAAATCGAATTCGGTGATAAATTCTTCATAATCATCGGTTGTATACATCACGGTTGGCGTGTGTAAAATCCACGATTTTTCTATCCACACATCGTTGTAGGCGCTGATCCAATTACCACGACGATTTTCCAAATAATAATAACCGTTGTTTTTGAATGCCACTTCCGTGATTTTTTCGCTCAAAATACCGTTATGATTGCTGGTATCGTAAGCGATTAATTCGTCTTTTTCCAAGTGTCGCGGTAATACCAAATCGAGCACCAGAGCCAGCGCAAAAATCCAGCTGACACACAGAATGCATTTAAAGGTAAACCATCTGGTTCCGCTTGTCAATTGGGCGAAATAGGCGTTTTCTTCTTCCCGTTTTTTGGCTTTTTGGTATTCGTAACGCATTTTGGCCTGATCCATGCGTTCTTTCTTTTCTGCCTCGGTTTCATTCTTTTTGGCTTCCCGCTGCGCTTGGCGGTCAGGCATTTCGGTATCCGGACTGAGCAAGATTTCAACCGCTTTTGCCAACAAAATAAACTCTTCATTGGCTTTCGGACTCGGGTTGATATCCGGATGCACTTTTAAAGCCATACGTTTGTATTGGCGCTTGATTTCGGCTTCCGAAGCTCCCGGGTTTAGTTGTAGTATGCGGTAACAGTCAGCGCGTTTCATTTCATTCCAAGTTGTTGCAGCGTTTCTAACCGATTGATTTTAGTTCTTTCCGGAGTATAGACAATCCTCAAGTAGTAAGCCTTTTTTGGGAAAGTATATGGCCCGAAACGTTTTTTACAAAAGGCTTGAATAATATATAATGGAGGTGATATTCTAAATTCATCAAGAATGATAATGCAGATTTCTCCAAAAGTATCATCGTGTTCTCCGGCAATAAAAAATGCTGCTGAAATCAACTGAGAAAGTTCTTTTTCAAGTTGCTCGGGGTGAATCTTGATTCCACCTGAATTAATAGCAAAATCGGCACGCCCAAGCCATTCAAACGTTTGCGTATCGATCAAACGAATGGTATCTGTGGTTTTGAGGTTCTCAATACCGAGCAATGAATCTGAAATGACAAGTTGATTGTTTTCCGTGCTCAACGAAACGCCATCCAGTGCAGAGTAATGCGGTGTCCCTAACTTTCGAATAGCAATATGAGAAACCGTTTCCGTCATCCCGAAACCCATAAAACACCTCGGATGAATTTCCTGTAATGCTTTTTCTAGGTCAGATGAAAGTGGTGATCCGCCGATTAGTATCGTTTTTATCTGCTCAAAAACTGCAGGAACATATTCAAGCAATTGTTTTAGTTGCACCGGTACCATTGGACAAAAATCAAGTTTTTCTCCTGCAAGTAAAGCCTCGGTTGGAAATGCAGACGGTTCGGTAACGATTAAAGTTAAGTTTCCAACCAGCGCACGTACAATCATCATTTTTCCGCCAATTGTTGCGGGTGAAATTCCAAGTAAAGCAGTATTTCCAGGTTTTAATTCAAAAAAATCAATGGTGCGTTTTGCCGATGCGATCATTTGTTCGCGTTTCAGCATGATCTTTTTCGGAGTTCCGGTAGAACCGCTGGTTTTTACCTCAAAAACAGGTGTTCCGGCGTTCCATTCTGCAATAAAATGTTCCACTTCTTCCTGTATTCGAGGATCGGTTGTGCGGTATTTGATCTGAGTTTTCAATTTTGGTACGATAGTTGAAATCCAGTAAGAACTTTTTGACGTAGCTTCATTAATATAATCGCTAAATTTAGGCATTCAAAAAGAATTGGAAACGCAAATTTTTTAGTCATGAGAAATACATTGATCATAACCGTAGTCGTTGCATTTGTTGCAATGGCGTTCACTTATGCACCTGTTAAACCTGTTCACCGCACCCATAAAACGGTTAATAGCGGTATCAAATTCGATAAATTGGGCATGGAAAAAGCCTTGAAACAAGCCAAAGATTCCGGTAAACTCATTTTTATTGACGTACATACTTCATGGTGCGGACCATGCAAAGAAATGGCGCGCACAACGTTTCAGTCGGATGAAGTAGGGAAGGTGTTCAATAAAAAATTCATCAACTTAAAGATTGATGCAGAAACAGATGCCGACGGACCGGATGTGTCTAAAAAATACAGCGTTACCGCTTACCCTACCTTGTTGTTTATCAACGGAGATGGTAAATTGGTAAAACGTTTGGTTGGAAAACAATCGGAAGAAAAATTACTTTCTGTAGCCAACGGGTTATAAGAAAAACGGAACAATAGTTTTAAAGCGAATTCGGAAACGGGTTCGCTTTTTTTTGAATTCAATGCTTTGAGACAACCAAGCTTTGTAATGACTTCAATTCCAATAACTTTTTTGATTTCTTACTTTTTGCCGAGGCTGAAAAAGTAAGCAAAACATCCTTTTTCGCCATTCTTAAGCCGCTTGTGATCCGCCTTTCGGCGGACTGTGTTTTAAGGTCAAAAGTGGCAGATCAGGATCTGAAACGCAACACACAGCATATTTGGCAATTGCTGTGCGTTTTAGCGCTTTTGACAAAACACAACGAAACAGCCATTTTTTTTACTTCGCTCCGCCCAAGTCGGATTGGCGCTGTCCGCAAGCTGAATTATAGCTAAAAAGATGATTTTTAGAACCGATTTTTGCTTTTACTAAAGCAAATCCTAGGTACAAGTATTTATGATCAAATTCAAAAGTTAGAGTATTTTCTTTCATTGCTTTTCCCAAAGAACCGAACTTCCTGAAAACACCGAAAACACTTTTTCAAGGCGCAATTTTCCGGTTTTGGTGCGGATATCGGAAGCGTAATAAAACTGCGCTTCTGCTTTTTCGGCGGTTACGTGAAGCACCAGAAATCCATGGTCAACTCCGTTCAGGTAGCGCAATTGCGGATTGTTTTGCATGTAAGCAGCGTGTTCGGCATCCAATTCGGCTTGATTGTCGGTCCATTCGTCACTATTGGCAGATGTGATGCTGGTCACGATAAATTCTACCGAAACGTTATCAGAGGTGTCTTTGGTTCCTGTCAAATCATTTTCCAAGGCAAACGATGCGTGGTAATCGCCGGTAACCCAAACGATGTTTTCAAGTTGTTGTTGATTAAACCAATCGATCAGGCGTTTGCGTTCTGCCGGATAACCGTCCCAACCGTCCATGTAGACTTGTTTTTGTCCATTCTCAGAGCCGGTAACCATTGGTCCGAATGGAACCTGATTTCCGATAATTTGCCACTGAGCGCCCGAGGTTAATTGTTGTGTAAGCCATTTGTATTGTTCGTTCCCAAGAATCGTTCGGTCAGCATCCTGAAAATGCGGATCGGAAATACTATCCAATTGCACCGAGCGACCTGCAATGCGTGTGTCAAGAATAACCAGATTCAATAAATTTCCAACACGAAAAGCGCGATACAACTCATGTTCGGGAGTTTCGCGCACCGGCATCCATTCATAATACGCTTGTTTTCCGGCATTTTTACGCTGGTACCAATCACCTTCGTTTTCCTGGTGATTCTGAGCGCCGTCTACATACGCATTGTTGGCAATTTCATGATCGTCCCAAGTGGTTACAAACGGTTTCAGTTGATGGGCGAGTTGCAAATCAGGGTCTAAGCGGTATTGCGCATAACGTGTGCGGTAATCGTCGAGTGTTGTGATTTCATTTGCCGGAACGTGCTTGCGACCGATTGTGGTATCACCGTAACCTCCGGGAGCGTATTCGTAGATATAATCACCCAAATGCACAATCACATCGATTTTCGGATTTTCGGCAATAAAGCGGTAGTTTGTAAAATATCCCCATTCGTAATTGCTACAAGCAGCAAAAGCAATGTTCATTTCAGAAGGATTTTCGGCCAGTGTTTTGGTTTGTCCGGTCACTGAGCGTTTCTTTTTGTAGTAAAAACAATAATAATAGGTGGTGTTTTCTTTCAAGGAAGTAACATCCACTTTAACGGTATAATCTTTTGCCAGCGTTGTTTTTACTTTCCCCGATTGCGCAATGTGTTTAAAATCGGGCGTTTCAGAAACCAGGTAAGAAACCGTGATGTCTTTGTTGAAGGATGCGTTTAGGGTGAGTTTCGTCCAGATAATAACTGCCGATTGCGTTGGATCGCCTGAAGCGACACCATGATAAAACGGTGCCATTTTCGCATCTAATTCGCTGACCAATGCAGGATGAATGCGGAGATTCTCTTGCGCTTTCAAGTGGAACACCAAGCCAAGTGCCAACACCAATAAACAAACTGATTTCTTCATGTGATTCATTTTCAGCGCAAATATATCATGAAAGATGTCATGGGATGTTACGACAGGATTAATCTCTGTTAGTTGACTTTTCCTCGATTACAAAATTCAACGGCGATTTTAATTTTAACTATTTTTATTGCAGATTCCGTTCAAGTTCAAGCCACCGAAATATGTGCACCAGTTCCGTACAATTGTTCAAACAACGCTTAAAATATGCCCGTTTCAAAGGAGCTTCCGATGAAGTTATTGCCGAATTGGAACGCAAAATAAAAGAAAGTGAAGAGCAGGAACGAATCCCCAAATTATACGTAGCCAATGCTTTTCAACATCCTTCGATGGCTGTTTTATCTATTGAAGACAATCAAATTGATTTGCAAAAGCATTTTTGGGGATTGATTCCGCCGTTTGTGAAGTCGGAAGCTGAGGCACGCGAATTATGGAACAAAACGGTCAACGCGCGTGGCGAATCGATTTTTGATAAACCGGCCTTTAGTCATGCAGCCAATTTTTCGCGTTGCATTGTGCCGCTCGACGGTTATTTTGAGTACCATCACAGAAATGGAAAAACCTTTCCTTACCTCATTCAGCAGGAAGACAATGCTATGATGTATGTAGGCGGTTTGACGGCAAAATGGACGGCTCCGTTAAGTGGCAAAGTTGTCCGGACATTTACCCTTATTACAACTCCTGCTACCGATTTTTTAGCCGAAATACACAACAATCCTAAACTGGAAGCTGCCCGAATGCCCTTGTTATTGGAGCCTGAAAACATCGAACAATGGCTAAATGGAAGTGTTGAGGAAGCAAAAGCATTGATCAAAACCAATGAAACTACACTAAAAGCGCATACGGTGAATAAATTAATGGGCAAAGAGTCGAAGGGAAATACGCCAGAAGCGCTGGAAGTACACGATTACCCCGAACTACAAAGCTTACCCGGATTATTCGATTAAAAATTAGCCTACCGGAAGTGGTTTTCCCGTGTTTCCGATCAGATACCTTCCTAAGAAATAAGCGCCAGCAGCTGTGCTCACGTGCCACAGCCAGTGCGTTCCCCACCACATCCAACTCAGTTCCACTTTTTCATCGATGTACCGGAAAGTAAGCGCCAACACAAAACAACTACAAGCGCCGATGAACAAACGACCCAATTTGAAAGATGTTTTGGTTAAATACAATGAACAAGGCAATAACAACATGGTACCGCGCACCACATATCCTGCCGAAATTTGATCTTGTCCGCTGAATAAAACCCCTGTGATGTAGGTCAATCCGATGAAAACAACTACAATCGGAAAAACGAGCCATTTCTTGGGAAGCACCTTCAGCCACATCCAAATACTCACGCCCAATACCAATGCTACTATTGGTAAAACATCCAGCAACAATAGCCAAACCGACGAGCGAAACGCATGAAAGAGCGTGCTCCCCAATCCGCCGATAATCAGCAGTGGAACACAATAATAAACGATAAACGGAAAGGCGTTGAATCGACCGCGCAATTGCCTTAATAAAATAAGCGCAACTAAAATAAAGGTCAACGAAGAATAGGCGTTCCAAGGTTCCACAATAAGCTGTGTCAGGTCTGTCGTTTCACGGTAAATAGGTCCGTTGTCTGCCGGACTAATAAACTGAGCAATGGTGTAGAATTGATTCATCCATACAAAGATTGCGAAAAGTTTGCTGCGGAAGAAGTTGCCTGAAGTGTTTTTTGAACTTTGTTTTTGTTTAATTTGATTCCGAATATTCCTTAATCGAAGATTCTATGATGTTAAAGGATCGGTTCAATTAATCTTCCTTTTCACCTTTATTTCCGCACGCGGACAGCGCCAATTCTTCGGAGCGAAGTAAGAAAAATGGCTGTTTCGTTGTGTTTTGTCAAAAGCGCTTGCGTTTCAGATCCTGATCTGCCACTTTTGACCTTAAAACACAGAAAGGGCCATTTTTCACGAGCGGCTTAGAATGGCGCAAAAGGATGTTTTGCTTACTTTTTCAGCCTCGGCAAAAAGTAAGAGAAAAGTAGGTTCAGTTTTGAGTATCCAATTTTAAAATATTTGCGTTAAAAAAAAGCAACAAATTTGTAAATACTACCGTGGTAATTATCTTTGCATTATGGAAATAGGAGAAATCATTCAAACCAAGTTTAAATCACCACAGCAAAAAGCAATTGTGAATGTGCGTTATACCTCTAATTTCATGGGGCAATACGAGAATTCTTTCATGGCGATGTTTGATCTCTCCATGGCGCAATTCAATATTTTACGCATTCTGCGCGGAGCAAAGAAACCCTTGAGTGTTACAGCTGTAAAAGAACGTATGATTGAGCGTTCGCCTAACACCACGCGATTGATGGATAAACTCATCGAGAAAAACCTGCTTGAACGCGTTCGTTGCGATTCCGATAGGCGAGTAGTGTACGTTTCAATTACCGAACAAGGACTTGATTTGTTATCCCGCATTGATGTCGATTTGGAAGAATCGTCCGTATTTTCAACCAATCTGAGTGATGAGGAGGCTGAGGAGCTGAGCCGTTTGTTGGATAAACTAAGAGGATCATGTCCGAAGAAACCGCAAATAGTAGAGTAAGCGCGTTGATCAACGAACGTTTCCTTGTAACAAGCGAAGCAAACGGACATCAAACAATCTGCGACGAGCCCGAAGAATTGGGTGGAACCAACAAAGCGATGGATCCTACCGAATTGTTTTTAAGTTCGTTGGCCAGCTGTAAATTGGCAACCATGCGCATGGTGGCTCTGCGAAAAGAATGGAATACTGCAGGTATGCGCATAGAACTTGAATTGGTAAAAGAAGAAGAAATAAACACGATCTATCAAACCATTTATTTTCCCGATCATCTAACAAACGAACAACGCGATAAGCTAGTAACAATTTCACACAAGTGTCCGGTAGCCAAACTGGTAACAGGAACAGTACGTATTTTAGACAAAGTCATATGACAAAAAAACAAGTGTTATGGATGATCATCCTGGCAGCTGTAATATTTACCAACATTCTTGAATCGATGATTTTAATGCCGCTTTCGCCTACCATTAAGGCAGATTTGGGCATGGATGAAAAACAATGGGGATTGGCCATTTCTATTTACCTCTTTAGCGGATTTATAGCAGGAATAGGGAGTATCTTTTACATCGATCGATTTGATAGAAAGCGCTTTTTAGCCATTCAATACGCTTTATTTATTGTAGGAACGTTACTGTGCGGATTGGCTGAATCCTATGAATTCTTACTCTTTGCACGCATGATGGCCGGATTTTTCGGAGGCGTTATCGGTGCAATTGTCATGTCGATTGTAGGTGATTTGGTAGCACCACAACACCGCGGAAAAGCAACCGGAATCGTGATGACGGGTTTTTCATCAGCAGCTGGAGTCGGCATTCCGCTTGGTTTGTGGTTGGGACATACCTGGAACTGGCACATGCCGTTTTTCTTTTTGGTAGGATTGTCCTTGCTTACCTGGGTTCTGTTGGTTGTTTACCTTCCCAACGTCAATAAACACCTGGAAGGACCACCTCATAAATCATACGCAATTCTAAAAACCGTTTGGAAAAACACCAACCAAATCAAAGGATTGTTGTTTACCTGTACGATTCTCTTCGGGCAATTTGCCATCATTCCGTTTTTGGCCGATTTCATGGTTCATAACGTTGGATTAAAGGAAAATCAACTGGTGTGGATGTACTTTTTCGGTGGAATTCTAACTTTCATCACAAATCCGTATATCGGTTACCTGGCAGATAAATTCGGACAGCTCCGCGTTTTCCTGTTCGTTATGGGTATTTCTCTCATTCCATTGGCCATCATTACCAATATGAGTGTGAGTCCGTTACCGGTTATTCTGATTGTAACTACCGCGTTTTTCATTTTTGCGGGAGGAAGAAATATTCCGGGAACAGCCATTGTAATGGGAACAGCCGCCCCGCAAGAACGTGGAGGTTATATGAGTATTCGTTCGGCATTTCAGCAATTCGCAAGCGGATTTGCAGTAATTTTGGGTTCCTGGTTGGTGACACAACAAAAAGACGGCAGTTATCTGCATTTTGAATACGTCGGTTACCTGGCAATTGGAACGAGTATTCTTTCTTATTTTATTTTAAAAACCATCAAACAACAATTCTGATATGCGCTTGACTGTTTTACTTTTTTTCTGTTTTACTGCCTTGCTTGCACTGGCGCAACCACCGGTTGGACAAACGCCTCCGAATGGTGGAGCAGCTATTGGGTCGTTAGACGGACAGGTGTTTGATTCCATCTCGCGCAAACCGATCGAATACGTACAATTACGCGTTTGTAAAGTAAGTGACTCCAGCGTGGTTACCGGAATCTACACCGACGAAGACGGAAAATTTGTCTTGGAACAAATTCCGTTGGGATCGTATTTTATCCGTGTTAATCAATCTGGTTACAAAGAAAAAATCATACGTGGCATTCAATTGACACAAGCAAAACCCTTGCGAAAACTCGGCAATATCTCTTTGGTTTCTGATGCAGCCAATATCGAAGAAGTAGAGATTACCGCCGAAACGCCTATTCTTCAGTCCGGAATTGACAAAAAAGTCTACAACGTAGGTGAAGATTTATCCGTTCAGGGTGGATCGGCCACCGACGTGCTCAATAACATTCCTTCCATTGAAGTAGATCAAGACGGTAACATCAGTTTGCGGGGCGAAGGAAATGTCACCATTCTGATCGACGGGAGACCGAGTTCACTTTCGGGTGGAAACGGAAAAAACCTACTTTCGGGCATTCCTGCAGGAAGCATCGAACGTATTGAGATAGTGACCAATCCTTCGGCGAAATACGATCCGGACGGTACATCCGGCATCATCAATGTGGTACTGAAAAAGAACATTCGTCTTGGTTTGAACGGAAATGTGACACTTTCGGCAGCAACTGGTAATGCCTATACTGGAGCTACTTCTATGAACATGCGCAATACCAAGTTCAATATTTTTGGGAATTACGCCTATGATTACAAAGAAGGTTACCGCAATAACTTCAGTTATTTGGATCAAACCTACGGCGATTCTACTGTTTACCTGGATCAGTTGCGTTACGGAACCGATTTCAGTGAAACACATACAGCCAAAATAGGGATGGACCTTTATCTGAAAGACCGCAACACGCTTTCATGGAATCTTTCCGGAAATTTGGGCGCACGCGATCGTTTCGGTGACCAAAACAATTACCGCTACAACGAAAATAATGATACGGTAGGTGTTTGGAACCGAACGTCGTTTGATCCGGGTTATAACCGTAACCTCGATTTGGGGTTGAATTATTCCCTTGAATTTAAAGAAGACAAAGGAACCATTGATTGGGCTGCTTATCAATCACTTGGAAGTACCACCAATGCAGGTTATTACGAACAAACCTACAGTGATCCTGCTTACGGTAGAAATTTAGATCAGCGCTTGTTCAGCCTCGAAAAAAACAACATCACCACGCTTCAGATGGATATGGTGCGAATTGTGAAAAACAAATGGCGCACCGAAAGCGGTTTGAAACTCATTCACCGCAACATGGGTGTTGATACGCATTCCGATTCACGCGATACGGCCGGTGTTTTTCAATCAGACACATTGGCATTCTTCAATTACGAATACACCGAACGCATTTATTCGGGTTACGGAATTGTAGGCCGGGCATTCAATAAATGGAAATTACAGTTAGGTGTGCGTGTGGAACAAAGTTTTCAGGAACCAAATTTGATTTCCAAAAACGAATCGTATTCCAACAAGTATTTCAACGTATTTCCTTCCGGACACATACGTTACGAAATCAGAAAAGGCTCGGAAATCTCGTTGGGATACAGTAAACGCATCAATCGTCCGTCTTCCGACAACCTGAATCCGTTTACGAGTTATGCCGATCCGTACAACTTGCGAAGAGGAAATCCGGCTTTGCGCCCTGAGTACATTCACTCGGTTGATTTGAGTTTTGACTACACGCAAAAGAAATGGTCGGTGACAGCTTCGGCTTATCAGCGTTATTCGTTGGAAGTCATTCAGCGAGTGAAAGTGTTTTATGCCGACGGAACTTCTGCCGGAACATTTGCCAATATCAACAGTAGCACCAGTTCGGGTGGAGAATTGATTTTCCAGTTCAAACCGTTGCCTTTATGGAGAAACACCTTGTCTGCCAACGGAAACTATGTTATTTACAAAGATGACAATCCGTCAGCTAACTGGAATCGTCAGGGATTTATTTGGGGAATGAAGTTCTCATCTTCCATCGAATTGTGGAAACGCACGCTTACGTTGCAAGTGAATGGTCGTTACAACGCGCCGTCGATTACAGCACAAGGGCGTATGCAGCCACGCGGTTCGGTTGAATTTTCTGCTGAAAAATCATTTAAGGAAGGAAAATGGGCCGTAGGCACACGTGTTTCCGACATTTTTAACACGCAAGGGTTTAACTTCGAGGTAGAACAACCTACCATTGCACAGCGCTCCGAATTCAAATGGTTAACACGTCGTGTCTACATCACGTTGCGTTACAAATTCGGTCGAAGCGACTTCACTGATCGTAAAAAACCGAGCGACCAGCCAAGTGGTGGAGGTGGATTCGATTTTTAATCTCTTGTCTCAAAACGAGAAGAAATTTCTCAATTTGAAAGGACGATGCACATTACTTCTTCGAAAGCGATGTCAGTACTTGTTCAGACGGTTGCTGAGGAAGTAAGTGATGGCCCAGGCGAATCAACGCTTTGTCAAACGGGCTCTTGTCGTTTTTTTTGTTCAGGTTGTTTTTACGTGTTTTCATGACGGATAATTTTATTGAAAATAGTCAAGAACTATGCCTTTTTTAGGAACGTTGATTTGCTGGTTGGTTTCACTGATTTGTTGGTAATAGAAATGAATTGAAAGTATTTCATCATTGGTGTTGACTATTCCTTAAAAGAACACTAATTTTGTACCCCTTAATTAGCATCATTATATGATAGACTCTGAATTGTTCGAGGCAAAAAAATTATACCCGTTTCAGGAAAAAACAGTTGCCATAATCATGGATGAACTGGAGAAAAATGGTGCAGACTTCAACTTGCTGTTTCAGCTACCTACGGGTGGTGGAAAAACCGTTATCTTCTCGGAAGTAGCGCAACAGTACATTCAAAAGCACCAGAAAAAGGTGTTGATTCTCACCCACCGAATCGAATTGTCGGTTCAAACTTCACGTCAGCTTTCGGCTATAGGCATTGCCAATAAAGTGATTAGTAGCGAAGTGAAAAATTTGGTCGATGAAGATCATTACCCGTGTTACATCGCCATGGTGGAAACACTCAACAACCGTTTGCAGGAAGATGAAAATTTTGTGGACGGTGTGGGATTGGTCATTGTAGATGAAGCGCACTACAATAGTTTCCGGAAAATCTTCCAGTACTATGCAGGCGCCAATATTCTTGGAGTAACGGCAACACCGTTGAGTTCTAACAAGACATTACCGCTCAATGACCATTACAACAAACTCATTGTAGGTGAAAGTATTTCTTCACTGATCAATGGAGGTTATTTGGCCGATGCCGAAACATTTACCTACGACGTTAATCTTCACGGACTGAAAATCGGTTCCAACGGAGATTTTACCGTAAGTAGTAGTGAATTGGTATATGGTAACTACTTCATGCAGGAAAAACTCTTGTTTGCCTATGAAGAAGTAGCTATCGGTGATAAAACGTTGATTTTTAATTCGGGCATCGAAACGTCGTTGCGCGTAGAAGAAACCTTCAAAAAACGCGGATTTAAAATTCGACACCTGGATTCTACCTTTAGCGATAAAGATCGTAAAGACGTACTTCACTGGTTTAAACACACCAAAGATGCCATTTTGACATCGGTGGGAATTTTGACTACCGGTTTTGATGAACCTACAGTTGAAACGATCATTCTGAATCGCGCTACACGTTCATTGACCTTGTATCACCAAATGATTGGTCGTGGATCGCGTCGTTTGCCTCAAAAGGACAAGTTTAGGTTAATCGATCTTGGAAACAATGTTCGTCGTTTTGGTATCTGGCAAGATTACATCAACTGGCACGATGCATTCCGCTTTCCGGATCGTTTCCTTGAGTCGCGTTTGTCGGAAGATGACGATTTGGAATTTGAAGTAGAATTTGAATTTCCGAAACACATGGAAGAATTGGTAGACACCAATTTCTTGGAATCATTCAGTATGCGCGATGTGTATTACGAATGTTTGGATAAAGGTGATAAAGGAAAACAAGCGGTAGATATGTCGCTCAAGAACCATTGCGAGGGAATTGCCCGTGTGACCAATGATTTTGAGCGTGCATTGAAGGTACAGGAAGCGTTGCAAGAGCACATTGAGCACCGATTAAAGACCTATACCAAGTGCATTGCAAAAAGCACCCCGAATTATTTCAAATACCTGATGGAAACCTACAATCGTCAGTTGCGTCAGGAATTACGCATGGCGTTGGATGATATCGAGGAAAACGATTAATTGATTTTAAAATATGATTGTTTGTAGGCACGGGACGCATCCCGTGCCAGAACAAATCATAACGAGCCGCATCCCGTGCCAGAACAAATCATAACGAGCCGCATCTCGTGCCAGAACATATCATAACGGGAAACATCCCGTGCCAGAACAAATCATAACGAGCCGCATCTCGTGCCAGAACATATCATAACGGGACGCATCCCGTGCCAGAACAAATCATAAAGAGCCGCATCCCGTGCCAGAACATATCATAACGGGAAACATTCCGCGCATACACATCATCGATTATTTCAATAATTCAACAACAATTCCACCGTGTCAAACGGTTGTGTCACAATCGTTTTTTGTCCGTTATTTTGCGTATTCAACACCCAGTAATAATAAGTGTAGCTCGTATTACCATCGTTGATACAATAAATGGTCGTGTCAACGGCACCATATAAGTACTGTTCGCCTCCATAGCAACATTCTGCACAGTTTGATTTTCCATTTTGACGGACATACTTCAATTCATCCGCTGCATCCGGCATCAGGTTCACAAAACGCAGTTTCACCCACGATTTGGCTGTTGTTGATAAATTACGGGTATTGGTCTCGGATGTACTCAGACTTTCGGCAGTAAAAGCATCTGATAGTTCGAAGTATTGATTCTTGTTGACAATAATGACGTACTGTTCAATTTTATCACGGTCAAATGAAAAGGAATACTTTCCGTCACTGCCTGTGGTAACCGAGCCGATTAGCTGGCTTGGTGTAGAAGAACCCGCAGGTGTGCCGTATAATTGCACTGTTGCACCCGAAAGTGCTTGTGAAAAACTTGCGTCTGTGACAATTCCTTCAACCGTGTAAGAAATCTTTTTTTTCTTGCAAGCTCCAAAACTCAATCCAAGTAGCACAATCAGTGTAAAAACAGTGTATTTCATAGCGTTATTAATTTCGATTTAAAGATACAATAAATCTTTTTTAGGATAAATACCAGTGAATAAGTGGTTGTTTAGGTACCATCAACAGCTAAATGTTATTAAAAAAAACGATCATTTTTTAACAATTATTGTGGTACGTTTAAAATTGGTGCTATATTCGTCACTGTAACTCAAAACTTAATAAGTATGTCAGAAACATTAGACGCAAACGGAGGGGCACCTCAAGGTAAAGGACAAGCACTAACAGGATTTATCCTTGCATTGGTTGCTTTAGTATTGTCATCAGTAATTGCAACTATCACTACAGGTATGATCATTGCAGGCGGTAGCGCTTGGTTGATGTATGTATGGGATGCTCTTGCAGTAGTTAGTATCGTTCTTTCAGGAATGGGTATGTCTAAACTTGGTAAAACAGGTGGTAAAAAAGGTCTTGGTATTGCAGGTCTTATCATCGGTATCGTTGCTTTGGTTTGGTGTATCGTATTAACACTTGGTTTAAGTGTAATCGACGCTGGTGTTGATGACGCTACAGGTGACTTACAAGAATTACGTCAAGAATTGAATAACATGTAATCCATTGTTATAAGTAACTGAAAAGGCTGCCCTAGGTAGCCTTTTTTGTTTTATACAGGGGGATTCATTCTCTTTTTTATTGTCATAACAACCAAAAACAGTAATCATGTCAGATGTATTAGATCAATCGTATGAACAAGGACCGGCAAAACGCCCGATGTTCCTTACCGTATTGTGTATTTTAACTTTTGTGAGTTGTGGTTTAACATTCGTAACGGATGTCTATGGTTTATTAACCGCCAAGCAACAACAAGAATCATTGGAGAAATCACTAAAGGTGATGGATCAACTTCAGAGTAATGATGAGATGCCTGAGATGTTTGGTTCGATGACAAATGGAGTAGCGAAAATGGCCGAGTGGACCGCTACTTCACATTACCTTTCTTTAGGAAATGTGTTTATATGCCTTGCCGGAGCATTGTTGATGTGGCGCTTGAGAAAAATGGGGTATTTCATCTATATTTTCGGACAACTATTACCATTTGTATCACTAGTCGGCATTTATTCAGTTGTACAAGACGTACCGCTTCTTGGGTTTTCAATGATAATTGGAGGTGTTTTTGTTGCAATTTTTGCCATTTCCTTCATTATCATGTATGGTGTCAACCTAAAACACATGCGTTAATCGGTGATTGTTTATGGAAGGTGATTTTCTAGACCAGGATCTGGGCGAAGAAAAACTATTCGATCGTCCGGTTTTCTTGACTTGTCTGTGTATTCTTACATGGGTGGGTTGCTGGTTTATTATGTTGTATTATGCTTTCCGGATTTACAAAATCAATGATGTAGAAGGAGATGTATTTGTTCCGTTGACGCTGGAAATGGAGTATCTCCTTATGAAAGTGAGCATTGTTACGGCAATTATAAGCGGTTTCGGTACGTATTTAATGTGGCACCAGCGACGATTCGGTTTTTTTATTTACCTCTTCGGTCAAATAGCTACTTGCGCCTTCGGATTGTATGTTTATTTGCTGGATAAAGATATCAATGTGCCGACAACTTATTATTTTACTGCCTTTTACGTGGCGCAATTGGGATTTGTGGTTTTGTACTCACTCAATTGGAAAGCACTTAATAACACCAGATGATGGACGAACTAGATATAGTAGATGAATTGGAAGTAAATGTAAATCGTGGTCGGTCTACATTTTTGATGGTATTGTGCATCCTCACGTGGGTCGGAAGCGGATTGGCAATCATTTATTATGGTTACGCCTTTTTCTTTTTGTCGACTTTTTCCAAAATCACAAAAACATTTGGCGGCGGCGGAGATATCAATAACGCTTTTAATTGGTTCATGTGGCAATACCTTGTAAGCGCAATCGGGTGTGTTTTTTGCATAGTAGGCGCGGTGTTGATGTGGAAATTGAATAAACTCGGATTTTATATCTACTTATTGGGGCAAGCAGTTCCTGTTTTACTCAGTTTCTATATATCATTGGTAATTGCCGGTAAATTTGGTTCGGAAACACTCTTTTTTGCGATCTTATCCAACGTAATTCCGATAGGCTTTGTGATCATGTATGCCATTCAGCTGAAGGATATGCGTAAATAACTTTTTTAATAGTTAAAATCAATTGTATGACAACAGGTTTATTAGGCGGAGCACTTGTTATAACAGTAGTGCTTTTTGCCGGAATTATCATTTTGTATGTTTTTTATTTGAAAAATTTGCAAGAGTTACTCAATGAAGTTTCACCCAGTAATCGACTAGTACCTTCGGCCAATGTTTGGTTAATGTTTATTCCATTGTTCAATATTGTTTACCGATTTATTTTGTATCCAAAAATTAGTGAGTCCTTACGATTAGAGTTTGAAGAACGTAGAGCACCGAAAGATGGCGATTATTTAAAAGGTCTGGGCCTAACTTTAGGAATAATAGGTGTGGTGAACATCATTCCAATTAGTGCTTTAAAGACAATCACTTCTTTGGGGATTTTAGTGATTTGGATCGTCTATTGGGTGAAAACAGCTGAAATGAAAAACCAATTGCGTTCTATGGAAAAAGGCAATGGTGTGCGTTTGTCTAGTCGTGAAGATTTATTGGATTAGTCAACATTTGAGGTGTTTGTGAACTTAAATCAAACAATCACTCGATTTTTTTATACCTTCGCGCCTCTAAAACGTATAAAATGGATGATTTATTAGATAATCGTTCTTCCAACCAAGGAGGAGGTTACCAAAGTAGTAATGTTCCAAATGCAGCAGCAGTGTTGGTATTGGGAATTATTTCAATTGCAACTTGCTGGTTGTATGGAATACCGGGTATAATTTGTGGTATCATTGCTTTGGTATTGCACAAAAAAGATAAAATGGTTCACGCTACAGATCCACAGCGTTACGAAAATTCATTCAAAACATCAAAAGCTGGATTTATTTGTGCCATCGTTGGTACTTCTTTGTCTGCATTGTGGATATTGTACATCATTATCATGTTTGCGATTCTTGGAACAATGGCTTCCGGATTTAGTCGCTACTAAACACAATTTGTTAATCGTTCGTTTCGAATGATTCCTTGTTCCTGGAAAGAAACTTTTGGCGTTGAGTGCCCTGCTTGTGGTACTCAACGCTCTTTTTTTGCCCTAATACAAGGCGATCTTATTGATAGCATCGTTTTGTTTCCGGCATTGTTACCTATGATTGCCCTTGTTACAATTACCATTATTCATCTGATCAAACCCTTCCAAAGCGCCCCGAAGTGGATTATTCGTTTGGTGATTCTTGTAGGTATTTTGATGGTAGGTAATTGGATTTTAAAAATGGCTGTTTAAGTTTTTTTACCACAAAAGACACAAAGTTTTTTTGAAGAGTTAGACTTGTTTAGGCCACAAAAGTATCCTACCTAAATCTCTTTGTGTTCTTTGTAAAAGTCAAATCAGCCCTCTTCTTTGTGTCTTTGTGGTAAAATATACAAGTGAACTTCAAACCTATATTGTCTGCAAGCTAGAGCGGTTTCCTTTGCCAGTCCCTGTAAAAAGTTATCTTTGTTTCTTATTAATTAAGGAATATGTCAGACGATAAAAAGATCATTTTTTCGATGGTGGGTGTTTCGAAAGTCACCCCGCAAGGAAAACAAATCATTAAAAATATTTACCTGTCGTTTTTCTACGGAGCAAAAATCGGAATCATCGGTTTAAACGGCTCAGGGAAATCGACTGTCATGAAGATCATTGCAGGCTTGGATAATGCTTACCAGGGCGATGTAGTGTTTGCTGATGGTTATACTGTTGGTTATTTGCCGCAGGAACCTGAACTAGATCCGAAAAAAACGGTGAAGGAAGTAGTAATGGAAGGTGCCCAGGAAACGGTTGATGTACTGAAAGAATACGAAGAGATCAACAATTCGTTTATGGACGAAGAAATATTGAACGATCCCGATAAAATGGATAAACTCATTGCACGTCAAGGAGTTATTCAAGACCGTATCGACGCATTGGATGCCTGGGAATTGGACCAGAAATTGGATCGCGCAATGGATGCGTTGCGCTGTCCGCCGGATGATCAGTTGATTGAAACACTTTCGGGTGGTGAAAAACGTCGTGTGGCCCTTTGCCGTTTGTTGTTGCAAAATCCTGACATTTTATTACTGGATGAGCCTACCAACCACTTGGATGCCGAGTCAATTGATTGGTTGGAACAACATTTACAACAATACCAGGGAACAGTGATTGCTGTAACTCACGACCGTTATTTCTTGGATAATGTGGCCGGTTGGATCCTGGAACTCGATAGAGGAGAAGGTATTCCGTGGAAAGGGAATTACACCTCTTGGTTGGAGCAAAAAGGAAATCGTTTGAAAGACGAAGAAAAAAGCGAATCGAAACGTCAGAAGATGTTGGCGCGTGAGTTGGAATGGGTGCGCATGAATCCGAAAGGACGACATGCTAAAAACAAAGCCCGTTTGACCAACTACGATAAAATGATGTCGGAAGAACTCAAAGACAAAGAGGTGAAATTGGAAATCCCGATTCCGAATGGTCCGCGTTTGGGTAACAATGTCATTGATGCCAATCACGTAGTGAAGTCGTTTGGTGATAAATTGCTGTACGATGATTTGAACTTTAGCCTTCCTCCTGCAGGAATTGTAGGGGTTATCGGACCGAATGGTGCAGGTAAAACCACGATCTTTAAAATGATCATGGACGAGTTGCAACCGGATGGCGGTTCATTTGCCGTTGGTGAAACAGTGAAAATTGGTTACGTAGATCAAACGCATAAAGATATTTCACCCGAAAAATCGGTGTTTGAGGTAATCGGTGGCGGAAATGACTTCATCGAAATCGGAAACCAAAAGTTCAATACACGCGCTTATTTATCCAAATTCAACTTTGCAGGTTCCGATCAAAGCAAGAAAGTTGGGGTGTTATCCGGTGGTGAACGCAATCGTTTACACCTTGCCATGACTTTGATGACCGAAGCCAATGTATTGTTGCTCGATGAGCCAACCAATGATATCGATATTAACACTTTGCGTGCACTCGAAGAAGGAATTGAAAGCTTTGCTGGTTGCGCCGTGGTGATTAGTCACGACCGTTGGTTCCTGGATCGTATTTGCACACATATCCTGGCTTTTGAAGGTGAATCGGAAGTAGTGTGGTTTGAAGGAAGTTATTCCGAATACGAAGAAAACAAACGCAAACGTCTGGGTGATGCCGGTCCGAAACGTATTAAGTACCGTAAATTAGTTTAAGTTACCCGGTTAATGCAAAATGGAGTTATAAACAAAGAACCCATCGTTCTTGGGAGCTGTTTGCTTATAGTGTCTTTGATAACATATTTGTTTATTAAAGACTTAGCTAATGAAATGAAGTTTTCAATTGGAATTGGTATTAGTTTGTTCATACGCTTAATAGCATCCATTTATGCATTCTTTTTAGCGAAAAAGGCCGGAGAACAGATAGCTTTTTGGACTACGATTGTTTTTTTATTCCCGGTAATTGGATTGTTTTTTATGTACGAAATTTCACCTGAAATGAAAGTAGAGCTCCAAAATACGGACAACAATAACAAGGATGGTTCAGTAAATGATCCTGAAGTTCTGGCAGAGCTCATTGAACGAATGAATTCAAAAAAATAAAAAGTAATGGACCCTTTACACGGTGTAAAATTAGAAACGATAGTGCGTGAGCTTGAGGCTGAATTTGGCTTTGAACGTTTGGGGCAGCTAATCCCCATCAATTGTTTTATCAGTAATCCGAGTGTAAAATCAAGTCTGACATTTTTACGCAAAACGCCTTGGGCACGTGCAAAAGTGGAAGAATTGTACATCAATAGAATTGTAAATATTAGAAATAATTGAATGCTTGATGTTGGATTGGAAAGTCATCAAACATCAAGCATCAAACATCTGAAAATAATGGAAGTAAGAAACTTAGAACCCAACGAATTGTGGAACCACTTTGCCGATTTGAATGCAGTGCCACGACCTTCGAAAAAAGAAGAACGTGTCATTCAATTTATGAAAGATTTCGGGCAGTCACTCGGATTGGAAACCATCGAAGATCATATCCATAATGTAATTATCAAAAAGCCTGCTACTGCCGGAATGGAAGATCGACAAACCATTGTGATGCAATCGCATTTGGATATGGTGCACCAAAAGAACGAAACAACCGTGTTTGATTTTGATGCGCAAGGTATTGAAATGCTGGTTGATGGTGATTGGGTTCGTGCAAATGGAACAACGCTTGGTGCTGATAATGGAATCGGGGTGGCGGCTATTATGTCGGTATTGGCGTCGAAAGATATTCCGCATCCGGCTATTGAAGCGCTTTTCACAATTGATGAAGAAACAGGAATGACGGGGGCGATGAAAATAGATCCGAAGAATATTTCAGGAACTATTTTGTTGAACCTCGATACGGAAGACGATGATGAATTGTCAATTGGATGTGCAGGTGGTATTGATACCAATACTTCAATGAAGATTTCGTTAGAAGCTGTAAATGAAGGCTCTATCGTTTATGAAATAAAACTACGCGGTTTATTGGGCGGACATTCCGGAATGGATATCCACCTTGGTCGTGCAAACGCCAATAAATGCATGAATCGTTTGTTGTATCACTTGGTTTCGTTGATCGATTTACAATTGATTAGCCTCGAAGGTGGAAGTTTACGCAATGCGATCCCGCGCGAATCAACGGTTTTGGTGGCTGTTCCAAAAGATGATAAGGCTGCTTTCATGATGGCTTACGAAGCATTTACGCAAACTTTGAAAACCGAGTATAAGTCGATTGAAACCGAGATGACGTGGACGATCACTGAAACGTCTACCGACTTGCAAGCGGCTACTCATGCCGATTTTGAGCGAATCTTAAACGCGATTTACGCAGTTCCGAACGGTGTGTTCAGAATGAGTCCGGATATTGCCGGTTTGGTGGAAGCTTCTACTAGTTTGGCAAAAATCAGCATGGCCGACGGAAAGTTTACGACCCAATCATTGCAGCGTAGTTCGGTTGAATCAACCAAAGCAGATGTTGCCAACGCTGTAAGAACGGCATTTGAAAGTGTTGGAAGTG
>JBILJP010000301.1:0-6563 GCA_044377135.1 Fluviicola sp. | reverse complement strand
ACCTGTTCTATCAAAGCAATCACATCCGTTCGTTCGCGGTTCAGGAAGTTCTTTTTCAATTCCAACTGACC
This sequence comes from Fluviicola sp., assembly GCA_044377135.1. Classification (GTDB taxonomy): domain Bacteria; phylum Bacteroidota; class Bacteroidia; order Flavobacteriales_D; family Crocinitomicaceae; genus Fluviicola. The sequence goes on along the minus strand of JBILJP010000301.1, from coordinate 6,492 downwards.
GTTTACCAAGACCTGATGCACCAATTTATCCAAACGGGCTACTTCCAGCGACATCAGTTGCAGGTATTCATCCATCACCTTCGGATCGCTTTTTCGGTTGTAATTCTGTAATGCTTCCAAGGCCACACGAACGGTGCTCACCGGAGTTTTCAACTCGTGCGAAATATTATTGATGAAATGGGTTCTTAACTCGTTGATTTGCACTTGTTTTCGGTAACTTCGATACGCAATGGTAAACGCTCCGGCTGTAATACTCAGCAAGATGAATGCGAACAAAAATTGAGGAAACAAGGTCGAAAAAACATAATAATTGCGGTTTGTCAATTCTATACCAATCGCTTTTCCGATGACAGTGTTACCTGTATAAACGGCCGATTTTGGAAGGATTGTTTTTCCGATCAATGAATCGGGAGTAAAACAGAATCGGTATTCCAAGCCGTTGTGTTGCCAGTTAGCCGCCAAAAGCCGTTTGAAGAGTGCGGTATCGAGCGCGTTTTTGTTGAAGGAATAATACGCATTGGTGCTCATCTGTTTCACTACAAGACTCATTCCCTGCGTTAATAAATCTTTGCGCGTTTGCGCGATTTTTTTCTCCGTTTTTTGCGAACTTACCCTCACCATTGCTGAAGTATCGTTCACCGCGGTCTCTTTTTTTAAAGGTTCGGTATCGCTCTCTTCATTCGTTACCTGAACATCAATATGGGTTTCCGATTCTACGCTTCTGCTGGTAATGAGTTTGCCGGGAGTTTGGTTTTTCTGTTCATCAATCGGCCCGTTTAAATTCTCAATTGTTGCGGTCGAAAAGTCCTTCCCTATAAATTGCGAAACCAGGCTATCAAGCAATTGATCACCAGATTTAAGCATATCGGTTTTTACGTTTTTTTGAATAGTAGTATCCAACGAACGGTATTGCGTAACTAGCCATTGCGTGACAAATGCGGTTAACAATAACCCGCTCACTGTCATCAACACCGGAATCCATAACCGTACATTCAGTCGTTGCCTCATGTGGTAAAACTAATGCATAATCAGATTGCTACCGAAAGTGATTAACCATTATTAACCTTAGTTAGATGTGGATTTATTCATTCCGGGGCGCGAAAAACGTCTTACAAAATTTGGAAATGGAACAAAGAAACGGTTAGAAAAACTTACTTCTTCTGATCAACCGATTGACCGGAAACTGAATGCTTCCATATACACCACGCTGTTTCAGTGAATCAACCTGAAAGGCAACCGGTGTTCCTTTGTAATTCCATAAACCGCTGCAATTGCTACCCGTATTCACTTTGGGTGAACGCCCCGAAGAATAAGCGCTGATGGTAGCGGGTTTGATGTTTAAGGTAAGTGGCGGAGAAAACAAGAAACGGTATTTATTGCCCTGTTTATTGATAATGCCTTTTGAAAACAAACCGCTCACCAGGTTTTTGGACTGATCGTTGACCGAAATCATGACGGCAAATCCGGGAATGGGAACCAAACGGGTGGTTCTTATTTCCGTCATTTCAAATTCTTCATTGTAGCCGGTTTCTACCACTTCTTCTTCTACCATCTGAGTTCCGCCTTGCTGGAAACACAAATCGCCGTCCCAGGCAGCAAAAAACGCGTCGGTTGGGAAACTTACTTTACGTCCCATCTCTGCAATCCATAAATAAAGCGGATGTTTTTTGTCTTTGCGGAACTCTGAAATATCGAGGTGCAAATCGAGCATACGTGTTGTAGTAGCCGTTGATTCGAATGCGCTGCCACTTTCCTTCATCTTCAGCTTGTGGTTTTTGCTGGTTTTGATGTAGGTTTTTAATTTGAATGATAGCGAATCGCTGTCGTGGGCAAAAAGTCCGTATTCAACCCCGTATTTCTTCAGTTTTTTGTCGTTGCTAAACACCACCAACTTATCATCTTTGAAGGTTTTCAGCGATTGAAATTTTTTCCATGAATCACCCATTTCTCCGTGTTTTGCATTGATACAACGCGAAAGACGGGCTTTCATTTTTGTACCATGATACACCATCAGGTAGGTTTTATCATAGAAAATATAGAGATTTTGTTTTGGCAAAAAGCGCACCTTTCGCTGCAAAATGGTGGTATCGGTACTCGGAACAAATTGCTCCAGTTTCATCAACCCGTTTTGAATGCGTGAACTATCAATAACCGATAAAAATGCGCCCCATTCTCCTGATCGATCGGCAAAGAAAAAACTTTGTTTCTGAACGTCTAACCCGAAACTCTTTGCCTGACTGAGCAAAAAATCAGCTGAGGCCAAATCGCGAAACGGAATTTTATGGTAAAACAGCATCGGACTCGACTCGCGGGCTACGTCCAGGAGGTAAAACCGGCCTAAAATCTCACTTTCAGGCAAACGATCCATCAAAGAAGGTTTGGGTTCAGGAGCAAACAAGCGCGGACGAATAAACAGAAATAGCCCCAAAGCTGCACACAATAGTGCAATCAAGAAGATTTTATTTCCGATCCCTTCGGTCCGTAACGTGCGCATTATTTAGATAAAATGTAGGCAGAGTTTACCAAGTCCAACAAGTATTTCCCGGCGTTATCGTACGTTCCTTCAAAGGTGTAAGTAACTTCGTAAATCGTTTTCTGGCGAGTCGTTTTAGAAGATGTCAATTCCAAAACACCCGATTTTCCGCGCATCGATTCCAAGATCTCATTTTGCTCGGATGAGAACATTTCTTTCGGCAAACGATCCAATACTTCTCCCCAATTCAGGAAAGCATACATAGAACCACTGCTTTTGGCTTTACGTGCTTCACGGGCAGAAAGTGAATTTCCTCCGTAACCGTTCGAATGATTTTTAGCCAAATCTTCGTCGTTGGTGAAAATGAACAATCCGTTTTTGTTGATGATGTAGAGCGGCAATGAGTTCAAAACAGCGTCTTCAACCACCCAATAGTTCCCCATGTTTTTGAACTGAGAAGTCAATCGGGCCATGTGACCCAAAATTTTATTCGGGATATCGGCGCGTTCGGTAGAGAAACCAAGGGTGAAAATCGGCATGTCTTCTTCGCTCTCTACTTCGCGTTCTCCATACTCGAACGTTTGTTCGTCGTAGAAAAACTCAATACGAGTCGTTTTCACACGTTTCACACCGTTAAATGTTCCGAACATACTTCCTTTGTACGTACTGAAAACGGCATCGGTGTTGATGAATTCGTTCATGAGCTCAGCCACCAAAACGTTTTGCAAAATGCGCGGATTTTTTTCCTGTTGCAAAATCGGAATGATGATATTGTAAGCACGCTCATAACCTTTGTTGAGGTCAATGTTGTAAGTGAAGAATCCTGAATTTGATTTCGGGATGTACTTCAACACGTGTTTATCGAATTTGGCACCGTTGAGTTCCTGATAAATAGACCCCAATGCCTCGCCATAGTTGGCTTCCACTTTCATATCGATGCTGGTTTCATTGAGCATGATATCACCGAGCATTACGTTGCCTACATACAATTCTTCCATGTCTTGCAACAATTCCGGAAACATGCTGTGCATCGACCACAAACCGTTGGTGTTTCTAAAGTTGCGTGAATTATCCAGGTAAAAAATACCGTCTGAAGGGTGTAGCACTTGTCGTGCGAAATTGGCGTCAGATTGTTTGAGGTTGATGTTTTTGGTGAAAATTTCTTCGCAAATAAGCAATAGTTGTTGTTGCGAAAGTTCCATTTCAAGGCTATCGCGCAATTCGTAGTAGTTCTTCGTAAGGTCGTCTACATCAGATGCTTCGGGAGTTTCATCGGTTTCGCCTACAATCACTTCTTCGATTTCTTCTCCGTCTTGCCCTTCAATTTCCATTTCTTCGATGTCATCTGAAAAACCTTGGTCATCAATGTTTTCTTCATCGTCGTAATAACCGTTGTAGTAATTGTTCCAAGGCATTTCGTATCCGCGTGCATACCAGATCGAATCGGCCATTTCAGACAAACGCTCCTGGTCGGTGTCAACACGAATCAACAAACCTACGTTACCTCTGATCATCAGGTGATTAAAGTAGTTGTTGTAATATTCAACTCCCGAAATAGCGCCTTCTATGCGATCAAAATCGTCGAAAACACGAAACAATAGATTTTTATCGGTAATGCCGAATGTAAAGCCCGAAATTTCAAATTCGTTGTTCTTTCCGTAGAAGATATTCATCTTTTGGTTGAAGTCGATTCCCGAATCTTTGAGCGTTTTTCCCTGGGTGGAACCGTCGAATAATTCCGATTGCAATTCGGCCATGAAGTCATACGAGACCAACTCATCCATCGATACCTTTTGCAGGATGGAAATGTTGTTCAAACTGAACACGGTAACGGCGTCTTTTGGGATGATATCTTCGGATAACTGCCCGAAACCGTGGATGAAACAGGCAAGGAAAATTGCCAAACTTGTGGACTTCATAAAACTGTTGTTATTACACTATTACGAATGTAAAACCAATTTTCGAACTACCGCTGTGTTTTAGGCTATCAACAGATATTTGGTTGATAACTTGTGTTAAATTTCACCTGTTGGGAAGCTGGTTCCGAAATTATCTAACCGAATTTGAGAAAAAGGCACGTTCGAAAAGAAAAACAACTACTTTTGCCTCATTATGTTTAGAAACAAACAAATCAGCGCGTATTATCGTTATCTGTTCCCTCGGATCGGATAAGTGCTGTATGTATATATGTAATTGGTACCCGGTCTGACTTTGTTGGACCGGGTTTTTTATTGATACCTGGGTTAGGTGAAATGATTGCATCAGCCATGGCTGATGACGGGTTTAGTTTCCCATCTGCCTGAGGCAGACACAGATTTGAGCTCGGCTAACGCACTCGCTAAACACTTCAATGCATAAATAATATGCATTATGTGTTATCCTACTTAGCGCTGCCGTTAGGAGCGCGAAAATCTGTGAATCCGTGGGAGAAAGACTCAGTGCATTTTGGGTGAAAATTTAGTTTAATACGTTTAAAAATGAAACAACACATGAACGCCTACACGGCACAAGATCAACTGGTTTGGAAAACCTTGTTTGAACGTCAATTTGCCAACCTGCAAGGAAAAGTAAGTGGCGCGTATTTAGATGCGTTGCACGAAATGAGTAGTGTCATGAGCGCGCATAAAATTCCCGACTTTGCGGAAATAGACGAATGGTTTTCTTCGCGGACCGGCTGGAAAATGGAAGTGGTTCCCGGATTGATTCCGGTAGACGAATTTTTTCGTTTGCTGGCCGAAAAACGGTTCTGTTCATCGACCTGGCTGAGAAGCATGGAACAGTTGGATTACCTCGAAGAACCCGATATGTTTCACGATACGTTCGGACATGTTCCGTTGCTGGCCAATCCTGTATTTTCCGATTTTATGCAAACCTTCGGTGAATTGGGATGTCGGGTGGTGGATGAACCTGAAAAATTGGCGGCACTGCAACGATTGTACTGGTTTACCATTGAGTTTGGAATGATTGCCGGCAAACAACCCCAGATTTACGGTGCAGGAATTATTTCTTCGTTCGGAGAAACAAACCGCGCTGTGAGCAATGAAGTTGAACATAAACCGTTTGTGCTGGAGGAAGTACTCGCAATGCCTTTCCGAACCGATGTGGTGCAAGAACACTATGTTTGTATTGCTCACTTGGAACAATTATTCGAATCAATTCAACAATTAACGGAACAATGGACAACAGTACTTGGGAATTAACCGAAAAAGGACTATTTCGCTCGCTGCGATTTGAGAGTTTTACTGCATTAACGCAATTTCTGGCGCAATTAGGTCCGATAGCCGATGCGCTTGATCATCATCCGGATTGTGTCATCCGAAAAGCGGTGATCCTGGATGTGCATTTGATAACCCATGACCAAAAAAAGGTCACGGAGAAAGATTATAATTTAGCCGCGGAAATTGATAGAATCAATATGTTAACCACATCCTCCTGAGGCGGACGCGGTAGAACACATTAGGAAACATAGTTTTTTTACGTGCTGGCTAAAATTTCAACGCGAAGACGCAGAGTTTGCAAAGGATCGACGTGTTATTTTGATTGAATGATCCAACCTTTTCAGTTTTCTATAGAATCAACTTTGCGCTCTTCGCGCCTCTGCGTTGATTCTATATTACCCTGCGGTTACTGGTTCTCGAGTGTCACCGTGTTTTTGAGCAACGTCGGGTTCTGCGCTACCGCATACGTAGATGCTTTCACCATAACCGCTGTTTTGGTCGGTGAAATCTGTGCGCTGGCGTTGTCGCATTTGGCAACCGGTTTATCAAAGCGTGAAACGGTAATGTATTTCCCGTTTTTGAGTTGTTCCTGGTCTTCTGGTTTCAAGCGATTGATCGGCGATTGGAAACTTGGAATGGAACGCACCAATTGTTTTCCGTCCCACGACAGCCAACTTTCATTGTACAACGGATTGTTTTTATCGCGACTTTCTTCTTTCACAATATCGCGTACAGCGTTTTGCAAAGCTGCTACAGAGGTGAAATCACAACTGAATTTGAAGATAAAATCGTCGTAATTGG
>JBILJP010000300.1:0-6570 GCA_044377135.1 Fluviicola sp. | reverse complement strand
GCCATTTTTCCTCCGTCTTTCCCGGTAAGCCCTACCACTTTCATTCCCTTTTTACGGGCGGCTTCAATGGCGTTGATCACGTTTTTTGAATTTCCGGAAGTTGAAATCCCCAGCAATACATCTCCGGGTTGTCCCACAGATTCAATAAAGCGTGAAAAAACAAAATCGTAACCGTAATCATTTGCCACGCACGAAAGGTGAGAAGGATCAGAAATACTCAAGGCAGCAATCCCAGGTCGGTCATTTCGATACCTTCCTGTTAATTCTTCTGCAAAATGCATGGCATCGCACATAGAACCTCCGTTGCCGCAAGAGATAATTTTACCGTTATTGGCAATTGAAGCAACCATCAGATTACCAGCACTTTCTATCAGCTGATAATTTGCTTCGTTGTTAAATTTTTGCAAAATACCGAGTGCTTGTTCAAATTGGTCTGCTATTTGTTTCATGCCAAGTGTGTTGGTGAATTGCCCAAAAATAAATAATTATTACGACAGTCATCAATTTACTTAAACTTGTTATATTTGAAAACTGGGGGTAACTCCATAACACAACAACAACTATGAAAAAAAGTATACTTGCGTTGGTAGCGCTGATATGGAGTTTCGGTTCTTTTGCTCAGGATGATTGTTTCAAAAAGCTGGAAGATGCCTTTACAAAAAGAGGATCATACACCATCGCCGATGAAATGCATAGAAACGTAATCATTAGTTTCTTTACTCCTGAAGGAACAGAATGTGTTTCCGGAAAAGTACGTGTTGAAAACGGAACAATTGTTTCCATCTTTCTTCAGTACGATGACAACACGTATGAGTTGTTTGACAAAAAATTCTATAACGCCAAAAAAACGGCTCCGCAAATTACCAACGGTATCTCGGAAATGATTTTTTCAGCCGACGGTGAAAAATTCCGCGTTGTATTCATTGACAAATTAAAACCGAAACAGAAATCGTTCAAAACAGTTGAAGTACCTGGCGATTTGTAAAACCTTGTTTCAAAAACCATTGCTAAAGCGGTTCCCAAAAGGATCGCTTTTTTTGTTTCCCGTCATTTTCTTTTACAACCGTTTAGCGTTTCGTGCATCATTGAAAAAAATGACCAATGAAACACCTAATCGTATTTCTGGCACTTGCTACTGCTTTTCAACTACAGGCTCAACAATGGGGCAAAAACACCATCAGTGATTACACCAACGAGGCATTGGATATTGAAATCGATGCGAATGGAAACAATTACGTTACGGGCTATATTACCGGAGAAACCGCATTTAGCACCAACGTATCGCAAACTTCAGCAGCCGGCAATGGTGATATTTACGTTGCCAAGTACGATCCCAGCGGTCAACTGATCTGGATCAAACAATTCGGCGGTAATTTATCCGATCGCGGGTATGATTTGGTGGTGGATCATAACCAAGATATTATCGTTACCGGTCAGTTTTTCGGACAAGTCAATTTTGGTGCAACCACGTTATTTTCCAACGCAAGTTCAAAAGATATTTTCTTGTTAAAAATCGATCCTGCAGGAACCATTTTATGGGCGCGAAAAGAAGGTGGAGCAATGGCCGAAAATGCCTACGGTGTAAGTGTTGACTCACAAAACAACGTGTTGCTCACGGGACAATTCCAAGGCACATCAACCATTGCCGGACAAACTATCACCAGTATTATTGACCCTGTTACATTTCTGTCGAGTTTTGATTTATTCATTGCCAAATACGACCAGAACGGAAATCCCTTGTGGCTAAAAACCGGATTAGCTGACTACGAAGACCGCGGTTTAGCAGTGGCTACAGATGCCAATGATAACATTTTCATTACCGGACAATTTTCAGACACATTGGTATTGGCCGGACAAACCTTCAACAATGACGCTTACAACGTTGGATTCTTAGCGAAATTCAGCTCCGCAGGACAATTGCAATGGATGAATACGTTGCGTGCTGGAATGGTAATTCCTTATGATTTGGAAGTTAACTCAGTGAATGAAGTGGTTGTAACGGGTGATTTTCTGGGAAACATGGTGTACTTCGATGCCAACGGTCTACACAACATTACCAACCCTTACGAACGGCAGATCTTTGTACTTAAAACCGCCAACAACGGGAATTATATTTGGGATGAAACCTTTGGGTCCGATTCGGATGTTTCGGCACGATCAGTTTCCATCGATTCTCAAAAAGACATTTTTGTAACCGGCTATTTTAAATGCGATTTCACCCAATTTCAAGAAACGAATGCTGCTATTTTCAGTTCCGTTGGGTATAAAGATCCGTACCTCATCAAAGTAAGCAATTCCGGTAACTTGGTTTATTCAAAACAATTGGGCGGAAAAATGGACGATGAAGGTCATGGAGTAGCGGTTCACACAACCAACGAACCGATTATTTGCGGAAGCTATTCAAAGGATCTCATGTTTATGAATGATTGGAATCAAACATACACTACGAGTAATGACGGATACAGTTTACGGGACTACTGGAGTGAACTTCCGCATCTTTACCTCAATGGTGACAGCACCCGTAACTCGTTTCTAATGAAAGCGATCAATCAGGCTACACCAGATATCAACTATTACTTTCTAGCATCAACAGATAGCTTGCTCGGGCAAATTAATAACGGAATTGACACAGCTCATTTTTGTGTTGATGGCCCGCTCTATTCCGATCCGCTAACGTATTCTCATTTGGGTCCTTCGTATCACTATTCGTGGAACACAGGAAGCACAGAACAAGGTATTGGAGTGAATACTAGCGGAACGTATAGTGTTTTTGCCGAACGCGACGATGTGTGTACTTCGGGAAGAGATACCATTGAAGTAGTTATTCACCAACCTCCGCATTTACCGCTGATTTCGGATGATGTTGTCATTGCCACAGAATCTCCTGTTTATCCGCTTTACCACTTTTGTTATCCGGATAGTTTAACAATTTGGTTCACGCAACTCGATTCATCAGCAACGTTCGAAATTTACGATCAAAATGCTCTTCTCTATTCGGATTCTCTTCCACATACTTATACTGAAGAAGGTCATTATACAGTCATTGCTACAACTGATTACTGCGAGGTAATTGGCGATTTTCACATTTTGTTTGATCATCCTCTTCCTTACGACACATTGGACTTGTATCTAAAATTGTACGATCCGATTGATAATAATGACACCATCGAACTGTGTTTAAATGAGGAAATACATGTGTACGCATTAGATTCTCTAACAAATCCGGCAGGAAATTTTATTCGCCCAATAGAACCTGTTGTTTCAGAAACATGGACAGTGACTCCGACTATTCCCGGTGGTTCCCTTGAAACATTTCATGGCATTTTTTTACCGCAAGTAACCGGATGGTATTCTTTTCAATACAATGTAGCTGTCGGCTATCACAACTTATGCGGTTTGGATACGGTGATTTATCACACAACCGATTCCTTTTATTTCATTGTACATCCGAACCCGACAATCGTCACTAATATCTTGGGGAATCAATTGATTTGTCCGGGAGATTCATCCTATCTTTATACAACTCTTCCAAACGCGAATCTCAATTGGGCCGGGTCAGGTATTCAGTGGATGAGCAATGATGAAGATAGTATTCGCATCATTTCATCTGGAATATACAGTTATTCAGGCATCGTTATTGACTCTGTGACTGGTTGCAGTGGAGATGTCTATCAACAATTTTATGTTTACCCAAAAACATTGCCTGGAATTATAGCTTCGCCTTCCGACGCCATTATTTGTCCATACGATTCGGTGCTACTTTCGTTACCAAACACCTACACATCTTACGATTGGATTGGACCATCTGGAGCCAGTTTATCGCTCACCAATACCATGTACGGAGTAGACGCCGGATTTTATTATTGCCACGTTATTGATGATGAAGGCTGTTCGTTAACAACACCTCCGTTTGAATTGAAAGAATTCACAACTCCCTATCTTTTGGTGGAACCTGGAAACGTGATTTGCAACAACGAAATCATAACCATTTCGGCCATTCATTTCGGGTATGCGTCTATATTGTGGACAAGTCCGATTAGTTCGACTGCAGATCACATTACCGTGACACAACCGGGTATTTATTATTGCCAGATTCAGCAATGCGGACTTACGTTCTACGACAGCGTGGAAATCATTGACGGTTCTTTCAGTATTTCGCTGCTTGCAACAGATACGTTGCTTTGTCAAAACGAAACAAGTGTTCTTGCTACAACTCCCGGCTTGGGAAGTTACGAATGGAGCAATGGCACGTTTGGTCCGTCATCTGTATCGGTTGCTGAAGAAGGCGATTATTGGGTAAGTGTAATGAATAGCTATGGTTGCGAAGCACAATCAGACACCATTCACATTGCGGAATCAGCAGCGGCAATTCCACCCGTTGTGACCGATCTTAGTGTTTGTCCGGGATCGGATGCTACACTTGCTGAAAACGGGAATTTTACGGCACTTTGGTTTAGCGTTTCTGATACACTTTTTTTACAGAGCGGATCGACCTTTGTGATCAATGACATCACTTCAGACACTTCCTTTTTAGTTGCGTATCAAAATGCTGAATGTCCACCGGTATATGATCTGGTTTGGATTCATACTATTGACAGCCTTCCAAACGCTCAAATCATCGGTGATTCGTTGCTTTGCCCGAATGAAATCGCCAGTTACAGCATTTCACCAAGCGGTTTTCAGACAAATTGGTACAACAACAATGCATTGCTTGGAAGTGCTGGAAATATCACGTTGAACCAATCAAATTTCGTAACAGATTCAATGCTCACTGCTGTTATCAGCAACAGTTGTTTTTCCGATACACTATTCGAACCGATCTACTTTGCAACGCCCGCTGTAATTTCCATTTCTTCCGATTCCATCATACTTTGCGCATATTCCGAAACCACCTTATCACTTGCCGGCGATGTAACCACCATCTTATGGACCGGCAATTTCGGAACGGTAGAAGATCCAACCATCACCATCGGCTCGACTGTTGGAAGTGGTTGGATCACTGCCACAGCAATGGATAACAACGGTTGTTTAACCAACACAGACAGCACTTTCATAACTGTTTCCGACTTAAACTATTCGCTGTTTCAAAATTTGGGAAACAGCTGCCTCGGAGATTCCATTTCATTTGGAGTACAAACCACTACCGACAGTTTGATTTGGTCTACACCAAACGGATTATCTGATACAACAGCATTTTCATTCATGGTTTCAAACGCCAATTCAGGCTGGTATTATTTGAATCAGTGGGATGAATTGGGTTGCGCATACGAAGACTCAATCTACATTGCTTCCAATCCCCTCCCCACATTTGATTTGGGAACGGACACTTTGCTTTGCCTCAATGACATTTACACGTACTACTTCCCCAACGACAGCAACAGCTATTCATGGGTAGGAATGGGTGAATTGGAATCGTTTCCGGTAGAAGGAAATCAGTGGGTGGTTCTCACAGCAACATCTCCGCAAGGCTGTCTTTTTTCAGATACACTGTTCATTGAGACAGTTGATTGCGAAAACGCACTCCCCAATGTGATTACTCCGAATAATGATGGAATCAATGACTATTTTGTAATTGATGAAGCGCCGATTTTTCCGGGGAATGAATTGCTGATCATTAACCGTTGGGGGAATCAGATTTTGCACGTTAATGGTTACCGAAACGATTTTAACGGACTCGGTTTAAGTGAAGGAACGTACTTTTTTGTATTCCGAAGAGATCCGATCAACGAACCCAATGTGAAAAAAGAAGGCTTTTTAGAAATCATTCGCTAGTTGATTTTCGTTTCTTTGTACTCAAATAAACAACATGAAACAGGTTGCTTGGGTAACAGGGGCTTCATCTGGAATCGGAGAAGAATTGTGTAAACAGCTTTCGGCAAACGGAATACGCGTAGTGCTATCTGCACGAAACGAAGCAAAATTGTACGAATTGAAAGCCTCCCTTCCAAACAGCTCGGAACATTTAGTGGTTCCGCTCGACTTGGAGCATTCTGAAAACGTGAAGGAATTAGCCAGAGCAGTGATTGCACATACCGGGCGCATCGACTTTTTGTACAATTGTGGGGGGGTGAGTCAACGTGCTGAAGCCGCAGAAACGTCACTGGAAGTTGACCGCCGCATTATGGAAATCAATTATTTCGGAACCGTTGCCTTAACAAAAGCCGTATTGCCCTACATGCAAGAACAGCATAGCGGACACATCATCGCCATTTCGAGCATTGCCGGAAAATTCGGCTTTTACCTGCGTTCTGCTTACAGCGCTTCAAAACACGCATTGCACGGTTTCTTTGAAAGTTTATTGCTCGAAGAAGCCAAAAACAACGTGCACGTAACCATTGCTTGTCCGGGCAAGATCAACACTCCCATTTCGATGAGCGCCCTTAACAAAGAAGGAAAAGCACATGGCGAAATGGACCACAACCAAGCTACCGGAATGCCGGTAGACGAATGTGTTCGAATTTTGTTGAAAGCGGTAAGTAAACGCAAAAAAGAAATCCTGATCGGCAATAAAGAAATCAAGGCTGTGACTTTAAAACGTTTTTTACCGAAGCTCTTTTGGAGAATTATCGC
>JBILJP010000299.1:0-6586 GCA_044377135.1 Fluviicola sp. | reverse complement strand
GCTTTTTCAAGAGCTACTTTTCCTTCATTGGAAATTCCATCATTTGCCAATATCTTCATCTTATCCGTTTTTTTGAGCAAAATCATGCATAACATCTACCAACACTTTCACACTATCCAACTCTAATGCGTTGTACATAGAAGCGCGGTAACCTCCTACCGAACGGTGTCCGTTCAAACCGACGATTCCGGCACCTTTCCATGCCGTGTCGAATGCATCTTTCAATGCGTCATTGGTCAATAGGAAATTGACATTCATCAATGAGCGATCTTCAACAGCAACCGTTCCCTGGAACAATGGATTGCGATCGATTTCACCGTATAACAACGCCGCTTTCTCTTCATTGCGTTTTTGCATGGCAGGTACTCCGCCGTTTTCCAATAAATTGCGCAAGTTCAACATGGCAACATATACGGCAAAAACCGGCGGTGTATTGTACATGGAATCTTTTTCGGCATGTACTTTCAAATCCATGTATGAAGGCATGAACGGCGAAGTTGATTTACCAAGCACATCATTTTTCACGATGTACAAAGTTGCACCTGCTGGTCCGAGGTTTTTCTGAGCTCCTGCGTAAATCAGGTCAAAATCGGCAACATTGATTTCTTGTGAGAAAATATCGGAAGACATATCGCACACCAACGGCAAATCGGTTTTAGGGAACGATTTGAATTGTGTCCCGTAAATGGTATTATTAGAAGTAAAATGAATGTAATCTGCGTCGGTTGGAACCGTATAATCTTTAGGGATGTAGTTAAAGTTTTTGTCTTCTGACGAAGCAAATACATTTACGTCTACGCCTACTTTTTTCGCTTCTTTGATAGCTCCGGAAGCCCATGTTCCGGTATTCATGTAACCCGCTTTTTTGGTATCACGCATCATGTTCAACGCAGCAATGGTAAAACCCAATGTTGCACCACCTTGCAGGTAAAGAACTTCGTATCCTTCCGGAACGTTGAGTGCTTTTTTCACCAAATCGCGTGCTTCCTGCATCACGGCTTCGTAATCTTTGTGGCGGTGAGAAACTTCCAGGATAGAAAGTCCATTAAAATCCAATACGGCAGCGGCCGCTTGTTTGAAAACCTCTTGTGGAAGGATACATGGTCCGGCTCCAAAATTGTGTTTTTTCATTGTTTGATTTTTATTCGGTTTGTTATATAAGCACTTTGGCAAATGTCGGGATTTTCAATCGAAACCCGTATTAATTCAGGGTGAAATGTTGACAAAAAAAGAGAGGGCTTTCCCATTGGAAAGCCCTCGTAATTCATTGAGTGATATGTTGCTAAAAGACTCATTCGGTTATTCTTCCGTAGCGGCCTCTTTTTTAACGGTTTTCTTCGCTGCAGGTTTTTTCTCGGCTGCCGGTTTTGCTACTGCTGCTTTTTTAGCTTCGGGAGCTTTTTTCTCAGCTACGACCTTTTTCGGTTTTTCAGCAGCTACAGGAGAGGTGGTTTTTGCTTTTTTACGTTTTCTCGTATTACCGTAAGAACCGTTGGTTCTTTTACCTTTTCCTGATTTGATATCGCCTTTTCCCATGGTAAATTATAGTTTTAATAGTTGGAAATGTAGTTACAAAGATAGTATTCTTAGAAACATAGCCTACTCAAAAACAGAAAACTATCTGAAAAAAAGTGGCTTAGCTTAATGTAAGATAAAGATTAGCCCTAGCCTATTCAATTTTGAAAGATCGATAAACGTTTACTAAACTGAAATCACTGACAATCTAATTGATCCAACCTTTATTTATTCGCCACGGATTGCACAGATAACACCGATAAAAATTCGATTATTATGGTCATGAACTCTACGCTGGCGTAAAGTTAAAATCTGTGCTCATCTGAGGAATCTGTGGCAAAATTGTCACTATTTTCGTTTTAAGAATCCGAAAAAGTTAATTTTCACCATCTCTTTCGATAGAATTTGACGCAGATTATTTGTATCACATTTAACTTACCTCTTCCTGATTCGCTAATCTGGAGGTCAATTCCCGACGAACCGCTTCACCGTTTTTCATGATGTGCTGACACCAATCGAGTTTTACGGCCGTTTGTTGTTCTTCGCTCAACTTCCAATCAAACGCCGCATTTTCCAACCGATGACGAATAGCCTGTAGACTCAAAGCTACCGAAACAGACACATTGAAACTTTCGGTAAACCCAACCATGGGGATGGAAACACTTAAATCGGCCATTTCGCGGGCTGTATCACTGATTCCCTCCCATTCGGTTCCAAACACCAGCGCCAACGGTTCATCAATCGGCACATCAAAAATAGAATGGCTATCGGCTTCCGGGGTGAGAATGGCTATGCGAAAACCGCGTTCTTTCAATTTGGTCAAACAATCAACCACAGGCTGTTCATCGCTGTAATTGTACAACTCGATCCACTGCCCTGCTCCGCGTGCGATATCGCGCTGTGCTTTGTATTGATTTTTACTTTCTATGACATGCAGTTCCTGTACGCCCAAACTTTCACACGAACGCATTACTGCGCTGGCATTGTGTTCCTGGTAAATATTCTCTAATACCACCGTTACATGACGCGTACGGTCAGCGGCAATGGTATCAAACATGACCTTTTTCTTTTCGGGAATCATCTCGTAAAAAGCGTCCAACAGTTTTTCTTGCATGGTGCAAAAATACGAATTGCTTATCTTTGGTAACAAACCAACAGCTATGAAACACGATTACTGTGACGTAGAAGACAGTCAGATGATTGAAAAAACGGGAATCTTAATTTTTTAAACATGAAAACCGAACTGACATCCATTGATCAATACAACGCTGCTTTTCCGGAAGAAGTGGTACAACGCATGGAACAAATTCGCGCCATCATTACCAAACAAGCGCCTGAAGCAGTTGAAAGTATCAGCTACGGAATGCCGGCATTTAAACTGAATGGAAAACCGTTGGTGTATTACGCCGGCTATAAAAATCATGTTGGGTTTTACGCCACTCCAACCGGACATTCCGAATTTGCCGAAGAACTTTCACACTACAAACAAGGAAAAGGTTCCGTGCAGTTTCCGTTGACAAAACCATTGCCAGTGGATTTGATTCAGCGAATTGTGATTTTCAGAATCGGGGAGAATTTGAAAATCAACAAGAAAATAAATTAACCACATTAGAGAACATAGGAGAAAACATAGAAACTGTGCAACTCAAAAAAACTATGTGCCCTTATGTGAACTCAATGTGGTTAGAAAACTTCACCGACAAAATCCAATTACAACTTTCTCACGTACTTCTAGTAGATTCTGAATTATGACAACAAAACAGCTAATTTTATTCTCCACCACTCTATTCGTATTTATCGTTGTTGCCTGCACGAAAGACCAGGTTAATACCGTTGATATCGAATTATTGGCAAAAGCAAAAGACACCTCCGGCTTTGTGTGGTATAAGTATTCTGATACTTTACTCCCGAAAAGTGCGGGAAGCGGACACAATGAACCGTTTTTAAGAACCCGCTACAACAGTATTGCGGCCTCACAACTAGATTCTACGGGAAAGGTTTTGGTGAATGCGCAGTTTCCGGAAGGATCGTTGATAGTGAAAGAACTGTACGATAATACCACTACTATCGGTCGTTACGCCATTCTCTACAAAGATTCCGATAACGATTTTGCCGATGCCAACGGTTGGATTTGGGGCTATATGAATGCCGACGGAAGTATTGTGGAAGCTGCTTCCAAAAAAGGAAATGCCTGCATTGGTTGTCATTCGCAAGCTCAAAACATCGATTATATGCTTATGAATGCCTATTTTCCGTGAAAAAATCATGAAAACAGCTTTTCTTAGTGGTACCATTTTCTTCTTATTTGCCATTTTTTCGTGCAATAGTTGGAAATCGATCACCATTTCGAAATCTTCGGATAAATGTTCACTAACAAAAGCTGAAGCACTTGTAATAGCCGATTCGATTCTGGAGGTCGGAAACAATGACCAGATCTGGAATTTGTATGAAGTAGATACGGTTGATTACTTTTCAATGGAAGGCCATTTCACTTCCCCAAAAACGACTAGTCGCATTGTTTTTTTAGGCGGTAAAGCCGGAGGATCATCAGGCTCTTCTAACAACTTATTACTCCTACTCAGTTGCTCTTCGCGGCAAAAAGTCATCTGGGCCGGACAAGTTGGACCAATCAGCCAAGAAAATATTCAGGATTTGACCAATGACGGAGTACTTGAAATCAGTTACAGCACTGGTTCAACCTGGATGGGCGAATGCGCGGATCAGTATCGGATTTTTAATTTCTATAACCAACAGCTAACGGAAGTTTACAGCCATCAATCGTTCTCGAGAGTGAGTTGCGGCAGAGAAAGTTATGCATCTATGCTTGTTGGAGATACGTTAGCGGTTCAATACAACACTTCTTTCATCAAAAAAACCTCAGAAACGCACCTGCAACAAATCAAAACAACCTCCATTTATACAGGTGGCGAATCAGAGGAAGAAGTGATCAAAAAAATGTCCGTAACTTGCGACACGATCTTGCTGCAATTGCATTAACCCACGAAACACATGATACGTTCTACTACTACAAACTACTTGATTCACGTTTTTTGCGGACTCGGATTGCTTTATGCGTGTAAAGAAGCGAAGGCAAATCCATCATCCGACCCAATGAATCGTCCGCGACAAGAACGAACCGACCTTACCGAAAAACAAGCCATTCAACTTGCGGAACAATTCGTGAAAGACAACGGTTATACCGATTTTCCGGCAGATAAAACCAAACTGAGTTATGAGTTGATGGATCGCACCGGTGAAGATACTTCCGACATTTTAGTTAGACGACACAATTCCTTGCACCCAACAGCATTTTGTATCAGCGATCATGATGACGTGTGGCACATTGGTTTTCTGGCAACAGAAGTAGATCTTAACAATCTTGAAACCATTGAACTAACCAATGATTTGCAGGGAAGAGCCGTAATTGTGGACCGCAAAAGTAAGAAAGTTCGAATGGCGCATAAAGATCCGCTGTTTTCGTTATTCCGGAAGTTAGAATGATTTGAAAAGCTCTCGTCAATTTTCAGGTTTCATTTCTTCACCCTTGCCGACTTTGGTTTTCCAATGATTAAATACCGCACCAACGGTTCGTACAAATATGACAATCCGATCAGTGAAAGCGGAAAAAGAAATGATAACAATTGAATGCCGGGATAATGGAACCAGTTGTCCGAATAAGGTCCGTATAATAACACCGCAACAGCATGGAGTAAAAAGGCCATTCCCACTCCTGATGCCAATACAAATAGTGTTTGAATGATAACCGCAGAAGTGGAAGCATGCAAGATATCTTCACGTCTGAATTGCCGGTAATTCATGGTAGCTCGCGTTGTACCTGATCGTCTGGCGCGTATGTTATTCATGGCCACGTCTTGCTCAAACTTGCGGTAAGCACTTGAGCGTGTGGCATCCGGATTTGCCTGATAAACAAGCAATCTATCATATGATTTTCGTGATGCGCTATCCGACAAACAGCGATATGCTTCTTCCAACTCAATAAATTGCCTGGTGGTATCTTCCGCATTCATATCCGGATGATATTTTTTTGCTAAAAGTCGGTACGCTTTTTTGATCTCGGCTGTAGTAGCGGTTTGTGGTAATTGAAGTAATTGATAATAGTTGGCCATTTCAGGTGATTTGAAGTCTAAAATAATCACTTTGACCGGTTAAAAAAATAAAACAGTCAAAAGATTATTTTTGTTGTCGTGAATACTATATTTGCAACAACAATAAATTTTATTTTTATGAACACGCTTGAAACATCACACAACGACTTTCTGACAATCGCTCAGCTATGGCAATCGGAATTAACCAATTATTCGTTCGAAGACCTCACAAAAACAATGAATGCCGAAAGCTGGAGTCTTGGTCAGGTGTACAACCACCTTATCAATTCTGCGTTGTTCTTTCACTTAAAACAAGTTGAAACTTGCTTGCAATCTACCGAAAATAGTGATCAACACAAAAGTGAACGTGGCGAAATGGCGTTCGGTGAATTAAATGGCTTCCCTCCTATTAAAATCAGTGTTCCGCCATCGGAAAACTATACGCCCAAACAACCCGAATCGAAAGAAGCCATTGAAGCAGGAATAAACCGTGTGATCGCAGCCATGACAGCAATACTTCCTTCATTCGAACACAACAAGAACGGGAAAACGGCACATCCATCGTTTACTTTCCTCAATGCCGAAGAATGGTACCGCTTGATTGAAATGCACTGGCGCCATCACTTGAATCAAAAACAAGAACTCGACACGTTTCTAAAATCATGATTCGCGATCGGAAATACTGGATCATTGTGGCGTCGAAAGACCATGTAAAACGAGGCATTGCAGGTGGTTTTGCGCAAGCTTGTCATGGGAAATCGGGTCCGTTAAAACGCATGAAACCCAATGATGGTGTCATTTATTATTCCGGAAAACAAACGATCAACGGTTCCGAAAAGTGTCAGGAATTTACAGCCATTGGCACAGTGAACGATGAAGAAACGTATGCTTTTCAGATGACACCTGATTTTTGCCCGTTTCGACGCAACATCACCTTTTTTCCGAGTAAAGATGTTTCCATTTTG
>JBILJP010000298.1:0-6631 GCA_044377135.1 Fluviicola sp. | reverse complement strand
TGACCTTCGGTTCCCAATTCCTTCTTAATTACCTTTTTTAACAAAGTAATGTAGTGTTCTTCTAACCACTCGTAAAAAAAGTGTGAAGGAACCTGAATTGTCAAGACATCATTTTCTATTCGTACTGGAACAATCGGTTCAAACCACGTTTTGTAGGCTTGCAACGGGATGTTGTCTTTGATGACTTTAAGACAGGAACTCCATATAGCGTCATGATTGGCACTCATTAGCAAACTTATATATTTATTGTTAATAACTATTTAATCAGTATAATAGGCTCGAAATTCAAGAGTTAAAACCGCTGAACTTAGACAGGAGCAAATATTTACATAAAAAAGTGAAAAAAAAAGTCCATTAGGGGTTGATTATTTGAAAAGTTTTGCTTTGACTTTAACCAAAGCTTTAATACAATTTTAATGAATTGTTCATTATTGAGGATTCTTCGACTAAAATACGAAAAAAAAAGACAAATTGGGGGAATTATTAGGTAAACATAATAAATTGCGCGTCAATTTTTACCTGATTTATCGGAAAATTGTTCCGAAATTCGCTCATCTTGAATGAAGTTTAATATCGCATGAAAAGTTCTTTTAATCATACCATACAATTGAGGGTTAGATATGGTGAAACCGATCAAATGGGATACTGTTATTATGGTAATTATGCGTCCTATTTTGAAGTGGGAAGAGTAGAGGCGCTTCGATCGCTTGGAATGAGTTATCGATCGCTTGAAGAAGGCGGTGTGATGTTGCCCGTAAGTCATTTTGAAGTGGATTATCTCAGTCCGGCTTTGTATGATGATGAATTGTCGGTGAAAACATCGATCGTGTTATTGAAAGGAGCACGCTTGTTTTTCGAATATACCATTCATAATGCAGCCGAAAAGTTGGTTGCCACTGCTAAAACAACCTTAGTGTTTGTTTCCAAAACCACCATGAGACCTATCACACCACCTCAGGATTTTGTCGATTTAATAAGTAAGTACCATGATGGAGAATGATTTTTTCACATTACGGGTTCCTTCTATAGAAGAACGAGAACAATGGGTGACGCGTCGTGACGGCGAATTCAGAATCGGGCAGCAAACCCTTTTTCGTACCGAAGATCCCGAATCGTGGAAACAACGTAAATACCATGTTCTAGGTATCAAAGAAGATATCGGGCCGCGCGCTAATGGCGGTTTCGGTGGTTCAGATAAAGCGTTTGACGTTTTTATAAGCCGTTTTCTGGCTGTGCAAAGCAATCGGTTTCTTTCGGGGGAAGAATTGGTGGTGCATGGAGTTATTGAGCCGATAAAAACCGAACAAGAGCTTTCATTGAAAGAACTGGTGGCTCAGTTAGATGAATTGGTCATTTCCTGGTCGAAAGAAGTTACGCTGGCAGGTGGAATACCAATCGTAATCGGTGGCGGTCACAACAATGCATTTGGTTTGATCAAAGGCACAAGTGAAGGAAGCGGAAAACAGCTTTCAATAGTAAACCTCGATCCACATGCCGATACACGTGATCTGGAAGGTCGTCATTCTGGCAATCCGTTTAGCTATGCCTGGGGCGAAGGATTGCTTTCCAGTTATTCCGTTATGGGGTTGCATCAATCTTATAATAATGAAAGTGTGCTCAAACGATTGGAACTGATGAAAGCTACGATCCGTTTTTTTGAAGATTGGATCGATGAGCCGGAACGATTACACACCGATATTATAGCATTATTAGAACAACATAAAGATCGGTTTACCGGTATTGAACTGGATATGGATAGCATTGCCGGAATGCCATCAAGTGCATTTACACCGAGTGGAGTTACGGTAGAACAAGCTCGTTTTTATGTGCGTTCCATGGCTCGCGTTAATCAGGTTGCATACATTCATTTCCCGGAAGCGGCACCTGTTTCGGAGCGTGACGGACAGTTAGTGGGCAAATCATTGAGTTATCTGGTGGCAGACTTTATTAAATGTCATAACTCGGTTCGCGAAAAATAACTACCTTACTAACGATGTTATCACGCGCTACAGTAAAACCGATCATCTACGGAATACGATATTTCTTTCCGTTGGTATTGCTGTTTCGTCATTTGAAGCATAACCTCATCGGGTTGTTTTATTGGGTGTTCTTCTTTGCAATCGTTACTGATAATTTCGGTCGTGCGTTCGGAATCCCTTTCTTATTCTTATCTCCGGAATACCGGGGTGACGTGAATTTTTGGTCGTTTGTTTTGCTTGGTTTTTCGTTCGGCGGACTCACCATGGCCTTTAATTCCTATAGCTATATTCGGCTGGGGCCTCATTTTCCATTTTTAGCAACAGTTCACAAGCCATTTTTGAAATTCTGTCTCAACAATGCCATCATTCCGATTGTCTTCAATACCATTTACATTTTGCGAATGATTGAGTTTCAGGGAGTGGAAGAATTTGCGAGTACGGGAACCATTACCGGTTATGTTTTTGGTTATTTACTTGGCTTTATGCTTTTTGTAGGAATCGCATTGGCTTATTTTTTTCCGGCCAATAAAAACTTCTTTGATTTGTTGGGTAGAAATCGCACCAATGCAGTGAAACCTACCCGTTGGTCGCGTTTGAGTCAGGGCAAAACCTTGCGTTATGCAGCCGAAGGTAAACATCCGTTGTATTGGTATTTTGGAAAAGGATTCCGGTTACAACAATGTCGTTCTACGCGTCATTACAGTCCGGTGTTACTGCAACAAGTGTTTGCGCAAAACCGTATTTCGACTACCATTTTTGAGGTGACAACCGTATTGACTTTTGTAATGTTGGGGTTGATCGGTGGTTCGTCCTTTTTTGATGTTCCGGCGGCCATGAGTATCGTGATGTTGCTGACGATTATTTTGATGTTGTTCAGCGCCATGATTTCCTGGCTTAAAAACTGGGCGTACGTCTTACTTATAGGGCTGTTGTTGTCGATGAACTACTTTTCGCAGCATTGGGGAATGTTTCAATTCGAAAACGAAGCTTACGGTTTGAGTTATGGCGAAGAAGGGCGAACGCCATACAACACATCAACCATTCGAAGTTTTTCCGAAGACAAAGAAACGGCTCACAAAGATTCGTTGAGTTACATCAAGCTGCTCAATAACTGGAAAGCGCAGACAGGAGAAGAAAAACCGGTACTTTTTGTGTTGAATACTTCCGGTGGCGGATCGCGCAGTGCGTCGTGGATGTTTGAAGTAATGCGTTACTGCGATTCGCTTTCAAACAAAAGTTTTTCGAGACATACTGCGCTGATTACCGGAGCTTCGGGTGGAATGGTTGGAGCGGCTTATTATCGCGCTTTGATGCTCAAGGAAAAGAACGGAGATAGCATGAATATGAATGATCCGGCTCATTTTAACGCTATTGCCGAAGATCTGCTGAATAAACTGTCGTTTGCGGCTTCTACCAATGATATTTTCTTTCGTTACCAATCGCGGTTAAAAACCGGAAATGCGTACAACTACGACCGCGGAATGGCGTTTGAGGAAGATCTGAATGAAAACACGGATTTTGTGATGGATCACCCGTTGTCGTATTTCAAGAAGCCCGAACAAAAAGGCCTTATTCCGGTGATGATTTTTTCTCCGACAATTGTCAATGATGGTCGACGCTTATTGATTTCATCTCAGAACTTAGGTTTTATGACGGCCAATAATCGTAATCCGCAGGGAACCATTCGTTCGTATGAAAACATCGATATTCATCGCTTGCTACATCAAAACAATGTGGATCAACTGCGTTTTACCAGTGTTTTGCGCATGAATGCAACGTTTCCCTTCGTTTTACCAATGGTCACACTTCCTACTACGCCAACTATTCAGATCATGGATGCCGGAACGCGTGACAACTTTGGTGTAAAAACCATGATGCAGTGGATCAATGCCATGAATGATTGGATTGAGCAAAATACCTCAGGAGTTGTAGTGATTCAAATTCGTGATACGCGAAAATTACTTGCCGGCGATGAAGTGCGTCAGATTGCCTTTTTGGATAAATTTTCCCTGCCGTTTTCAAATGTGTATGGCAATTTCCCACGAACACAAGATTTTGATCAGGAAGAATTGCTGAAGATGGCAACCTTTGACCGAACGTTCCCTATGCGTATTGTTTCGATTAACCTTCGGGAAGGTTCAAAAGATCGTATTTCGCTTTCGTGGCACCTCACCAGCAAGGAGAAATTCAAAATCAAAAAGGCTGTGTTGAGCAAAGAAAATCAGCGAAATATTGCCGCCATTCACAATAAATTAAGAGAAAGTAAGGAGACGAATGAGCAGAAGAAGGTTGCTCAGAATCATCATCACGCAAAGCGTTAATCATGATCCCATTTCCTAGTTGATCTACCTTCGGTAACGATCACTTTCCAGTGCTTCTTTTTTGCCGATTTGAGTAATCGTTTGCGCAACTTCCGTGGATAGAAAAACCGTCTTACCATTTTGCGTTTACTGATTTCAGGATACGTATCTGTAAACGAAAGTAGGTGATAACAAGCAGCAGCGCAACGCATCCCGAAGAAAGCATACGGATAAGGTGATTGAGCGACAAAATGATTGGCAATGCTGTCCAATACGTTGGATTCTGCAACTGTGATCGGAATTTTTACCGCTAGTTGTTTTACCGAATCGCATCCGAATGTGCAGTAAAACCCCTCAACTGTTGAAACAACATATCTTCCGGTGTCTGAGTTTTTCTGCCACGCACCAACCGCTCCACCCGGATTAAAATGTACCACTTTCCCCGGAGACACTTCCAAGCCCACGTGTCCGCCCCATTTTCCGCCAAACCATTTGCCTTCGATTTTTGCAATGGGTTTTGAGCCGTAGATGACGTGGACGGTTGCAAATAACGAATCCTGAGCGGAAATGCAGCAATAGTTGAATAAGAAGAGGAGGGGAAGTAGGTGTTTCATTCGGCAAGATGTTTAAATTAGCATTGAATTTAAAAAATTCCAAGTATAATGCAATACAAACCGGTCCAACATTATCGTTACAATGCAGATGTTTTAACCATCACAAAGGAAAATATCGAGTACTTCATAACGCATTTTGAACCGGAAAAAGAACCGGAATTGATGCATTGGCTCAATTTCCATTCGATGGAAGATACGGAATCGATTGCGCGTTTTTGTGATAAGTTGTCGATTGATAAATTGATTCAGGAAGATTTATTTAAAGGCACCAAACGTCCGCGGTTAGAAGAATGTGAGCATTACATTTTCTTTTCTATTCTTTCTGCTTTGCCTTCGCAAGAAAATGATTTCGAACTCAGAAAAGAACGTATCAGTTTTATTGTCGGAAAGAATTACCTGATTTCTTTTCAGGAACGCGTTTCGGATCACTTTCCCGAAGTGCGAGATCGCCTGGAGCTGAAAAAAGGAAAGATTCGCATGCAAGGACCTGATTTCCTCTTGTTCCGCATGCTGGAAGCAATTATCGATAATTACACTGAAGTTGTGGAAGAAATTGCGGCGACAATCGTAACCTTGGAATCATTGGTGGTGCGTTTTCCTAAAAGTGAAGTCTTGCGTCGCATCGAATGGCAAAAACGCAAGTTGGTCGAGTTGCGGAAAATCATTCAGCCTATACGCGAATTGGTGGCGCAAATTGATCGTGCTGAAAATTATTTCTTCGCTGAAGAAAACGACCATTATTTTCTTGACCTGAAAGACAGTTGCGTAGTGGTGGTTGACGAAATTGAAGAGCAAAAACAAATTCTCGACGGTCTGACCAACCTGTATTACGCTGCACAAGGTCAGAAAATGAATGAGATCATGAAGGTGCTTACCGTAATTAGCGCTGTCTTCATTCCACTCACCTTTATTGTAGGAGTTTACGGGATGAATTTCAAATACATGCCTGAGTTGGAATGGCGCTATGGCTATTTCTTGATTATAGGATTCATGTTCGTGCTGGCAATGGCGCTCATTTTTGTGTTTTACAAACGCGGCTGGTTGCGGAGGAATAAATAATTGCAATGTATTGTTCAGCTGTTGTGAAGTTTAATCATTCAATTGACTTGCGTCCCGATTTTCATGAGTTCAAGCGCTGTGGGAAATGATATTTATAAAAAAACAATCATAAAATTTAAATAGAGAATTAATCCATGTGGCAGGCGATATTTCGGGAGAATAGATGGAAATTACCAATACTTATGTTGTTGGTATGCCTAAGCTATTTTGGATTTAAGTGGCAGCAAAAGACTGGGGAATTCAATTATGTTGTTCGTTCTGATGGAAGTGGTTATTATGCCTATTTGCCAGCTCTTTTTCTATACAATGACCCTACATTTGAACGGGCTAAACAGGCTGAGGCAGTTTATCATTATGGTGATATCAGCAATTATTATGTATTTAAAACGGCTGATGGTTCTCATTACAATAAATACTTCCCCGGGTTGGCTGTTATGCAAGTGCCGTTTTTTTTGTTGGCATGTTTGTTTGCTAAGTTGATTGGTGCTCCGGTAGACGGATATTCTACCGTTTTCCAAGTGTTTTTCTGGATTGGAAGTCTAGTGTATACTTTTGCAGGGTTGTTTTTATGGTTGCGCTTTCTGAGGTTATTTCTGAAAGAGAAAATGGGGCAAATTACACCGGCTCTGTTGTTGTTTTGGGTGGCCACTCCTGTAGTGTTTTACAGTTTTTTTACACC
>JBILJP010000297.1:0-6664 GCA_044377135.1 Fluviicola sp. | reverse complement strand
ATACTTGGATGATCTTTTCCAATCTTGTTAGCCAATTCCGTTTGTGTCAAACCTTTTTGCAATCTGACTTCTTTCACCCTCAATCCAAGTTGTTCTAACATAGCTTTCTTATCCATAGAACAATTGTATTCGATAAAATACATTCAATCTGTATCCAATTGGATATAAATAATTGTATTTGCCAAAACAGACCATGGAAGACATCCTAACACTATTGATCGAAGACGATATTCGTATCACTCGACTCGTGCGCACTTTGTCGGCTATCGGTATAGATGCCAGCGCTTATACTCCCAACAAAACAACCGTTGTTTTAAAACTCCTTCAACTGGATTATGAAACCCATTCTGACGAATACTTGAAGCTACTCGAAGAATCGGCAGATACCGGAGAAGATCAAAGGATAGTGGAATGGTTGGGGAAAGTAAAGGAATTGGATTAGCGTTTTTTTTAACTAAAAAAAGAAAGGATTAAATTATCAATAATACTAAAATAATAGTTCTATTAAACATTGTTTTCCAGTATATTTATTGAAATCAAACAACTAAACTTTCTAAATACGAAACAGAAATACAACCATTTACTATTCAACGCATTTAGAAAATAGAGAACCATTTAGATTGAAATTTGCAAGCAGCTTACCACCAAATTAACTGCTAAAAAAAAATATTAATTCGGATCGTCCGGAGTTTGTTTCAATCCATCTTTTTGGATTGGCACTTTCAGTATGAACAGTTTTAAAATAGTGAATAAGAAACAGAAATCCAACCTTACAAAAGCTTTTGCGTCATTGAAACATGACCATTGCAAGTCTCACTGCTCATGAGGTGTGGCGAAAAATTTATACTATTGTTAAACACAAAGAATTAATTGAATAAAATCGCAATATATATCGCTTACCTTTTTTTGCCGCTATTCGCTTTAGCGCAACAAAACCTTGTGCTCAATGGTGACTTTGAACAGTATTCGGATTGTCCTGAATACGAAAGTAGTCCATGGCAAATGCCAAAAGAAATAGAAAAGTGCATTGGTTGGAAAGCCCCTACTTATGGTACGAGTGATTATTTCAATGCTTGTGCAGTTGGAACATTCGTAGATGTACCACTTAATGGAATGGGAGAACAAATACCATTTAATGGCAATGGTTATTTAGGTACTTATTTATGGAATTACAATGGCGGGGGTGATGATGGCTATAGTGGACCAATGTGGTGGGAATACATCCAAGGGCAGTTTACACAACCATTGGAAACTGGAAAAGTCTATAAATTTTCAATGGAGGTATCATTGGCTGAATTTTCGGATTTGATGATTACTGAAATGGGCGTTTATTTTTCTGATTATCCTATTTCAAGTCCAAATACTGCCGCACTAGCGGTTAGTCCTCAAATAGTATTCTATGAACCAAATTACTTTCGAGATACCGCAAACTGGGTGCATTTAGAAACCTATTATGTAGCCAATGGAACTGAAAAGTATTTGACTATTGGGAATTTCCGTGATGATGTTACATCCGATACACTTCGTAGGTTTATGTTGGATCCACCTCCATTCTATTCATATTATTATTTCGATAATGTGTCATTAATAGACGTAGATAATGAGCTATCTGTTGCAAATGTTTTCACTCCAAATGGCGATGGTGTTAATGATTTATGGAAACTGCCTTTTGCAGATGGGAATTCGGAAAAACAGGTTTATATTCTCAACCGTTGGGGGAATTTGATTTTTCAAGGTTCTCTGAACGGTTTCTATTGGGATGGGAACGATTTGAATGGAAACGCTGTCAATGACGGCGTGTATTTTTATAAGGTAAGCGATACAAACATTTCAGGTTTTATTCAATTGATAGCGAATTGTGAAGCTGAGCATTAAAATCAAAAATACTTTGAATAGGAACATTTAAGGCTTTAGCTATCTTAAAGATTGTGATACATCCTATGTTTTTTTCTCCCTTTTCGATAGATAAAACATATCTCACACTTGATTCGATTTCAAAAGCTAATTGAACTCTTGTTAGTCCTTGTTCTAGCCTCAAATGCTTTATTCGATTTCCAAGTTCAGAAAGAAATATTTTATGTTCACTGTCATGCACCAACAAATTTTTGATAATGACAGAAAACAAAAGAGCTTAATTGAGCCTCTTTTGTTGTTATTGTAGTTTTAACTGGAAAAATTCAAACTCACATCGAAGTCTTAAAAGATTATCATTCTGAGATATGTTAAACGAAAAATTAACTGCTATGAAACCAAAATGAAAACTTACAACCTTTGAAAGACTTGCGTATCTTTGAAATATGTAGGTAACGCAATACTAGTACCGGGAGTGGTGCTGTTTTGCAGTCGATAATTGAAATTATTTACTGATTGAATAAACTGATTTTACATATCGCTTACCTTTTTTTGCCGCTATTCGCTTTAGCGCAACAAAACCTTGTGCTCAATGGTGACTTTGAACAGTATTCGGATTGTCCGGATTTTGAATCGGGTCCTTTCCAGTTTCCAAAAGAAATTGAAAAGTGTATAGGATGGAAAGCACCAACTTACGGCACAAGTGATTATTTTAATGAATGTGCGGTTGGGACAAATGTAGATGTTCCATTAAATATTTTAGGAGACCAAATGCCTTTCAATGGAAATGGTTATTTAGGAGGTCTCTTTTCTAATTATACAGGTGGTGCAGGCGACGATGGTTATACAGGGAATATGTGGTGGGAATACATCCAAGGGCAGTTTACACAACCTTTAGAAGCAGGGAAAATCTATAAATTCTCTATGGAAGTATCATTAGCCGAATATTCTGATTTGATGATTACCGAAATTGGTGTTTATTTCTCCGACTTTCAAATTTCAAGCCCAAATACAGCTGCATTAACGGTTAGTCCTCAGCTTGTCTTCTACGAACCGAATTACTTTCGAGATACTGTTAATTGGGTTCATTTAGAAACCTATTATGTTTCCAATGGAAGTGAAAAGTATTTGACAATCGGGAATTTCAAAGATGATCAAAATACAGATACTTTGAGGAGATATTCAACGAATCCTCCAACACCGGATGCGACCTATTTTTACATTGACAACGTTGTGGTAACAGATGCTGGTAATGACATTCAAATATCTAATGTTTTTACTCCGAATGGAGATGGGATTAACGATATTTGGAAATTACCTTTTGCGGATGGGAATGCTGAAAAACAGGTTTATGTGCTCAATCGTTGGGGTAATTTGATAACACAAGGTTCATTGAATGGTTTCTATTGGGATGGAAACGACACAAATGGTAATGCTGTCAACGACGGCGTATATTTTTACAAGGTAAGCGATACAAACATTTCAGGTTTTATTCAATTGGTTCACTAAAACCAATTGAAATGAAAAAACACATTTTATTATGGGGAGTTATACTCTCAGGGGTTAATGCATTTACGCAACAAAACCCTACAATTAATTTACCGGGAGGTGCCGCGTCAGGAAGGAGTGACGAACGTTTTTGGTCAAGGGCTGGAAACACACAAATAAATGGTGCAAACAACATCTTCGGAACGTTGTGGAACTCGCCGATTTACACACAAACTGCCGGAGTTACTCGTACACGGCTTAACGGTAGTTTGCCCTCTGTGCCTGCATTAGGTGCAACAGTTGACCTAACAGGGCATTTTGGTATTGGGTTAAACGGTTATTTCAATACACCTGCCAATGCACCACTAACAATGCTTCATTTAGAAGGGACTAACAACACGCCTTTTGGTAATCATTTTGGCGGGCAGTATCGAACGTGGATGCGCGTGGGAACATTTATGCGTGAAAACTCTGATGCCATGTATGTTGGTTTGAAATCCGAAGGAGCATTTAACAGAAGTGATGCCATTATCAACTGGAGTGATGACGGAACCGTTGATAAACTACGATTCCTCTTTACAACAACTCAGCTTAACCTTCCTGGGGCTGTAAATCCGCTTCGCACAGATTCAAGAGACGGTTATGAGTTTATGCGTATGACCACTTCCGGTCCTCAAAATCAGGAAGGGGTGAATGTTGGTCATATTGGAATCGGTCCTCTCTTTACAGATGTTGCTACGCCTCAGAACCGCTTACACATGAATGCAGAAAGTGGTCTGGCTACCTTTTTGCAAATCTCTAATGTTGCCGGAGGTGGTCTTCCGGGAACTGGGCAAACCGGAACGGATGGATTAAAGTTTGGAGTTCAAAACTTTACAGCATTTGCGGGAAATAGACAATATGGATATTTACAGTGGCAAGAAAATACCCCATTCATTGTACAGACAGATTGGGATGGTGTTTCCGGTGGAGTTGCCGGAGGTGAACGTATGCGTATTACAAGCAGGGGAGCGTTAACAAATACAGAAGGTTTTGCTTACCCCGCTTCGCTAAACTCAGATAATATTACGCGCGTTTCTATCAGCTACTTAGGAACTATTCCGGTTGATCAACCAAGAAGTTTACTTCATATTGGTCTTAACGGTCCAAATAGTTGGAGACAGTGGATGGATATAGGAACGTATGCCGCTTCAGGTGTAGCGCATACATACTTAGGAGTTTTTGACGGTACAAACGATGGAACATTAGCTTGGGGAAGTGGTGCAAACACCAGTATGCGTTATATTTTCACAGGTAACACAGGTGCTCCCGGTGAAGCAGGTACTGTTGACGGTATTGAAGGAATGCGTATGACACCGACAGCTTTAAATGGTGTTTTCACTGGAGTCGGGGGTGATCCAACAGCAAATCAATATGGCACTGCCGGAAACAGTATCAACCCAACGGCAACACTTGAGGTTAATTCATGGGGAGCAACCAATGTAGCAGGAGGAAGCAGTGGTTTACGTTTCACAAATCTAAACACCACTTCACCAACAATTGCGAATCCGGGTCAAGGTGTGCTATCAGTTGACGCAGATGGTGATGTTGTCTATGTGCAATCAACAGGTTTGGCTTGTTGGGATTTGAATGGAAACGGTGTGTTTGATGTGGCAACAGAAGACCAAAACGGTAATGGTATTGCCGATATTGGTGATTGCCAAGGAGCAACTGGTGCTGTTGGTCCACAAGGTCCGACAGGAGCACAAGGTATCCAAGGTCCGGCAGGATTAACTGGCCCTACTGGTGCAACCGGCCCACAAGGAGCTCAAGGTGTAGCTGGCCCACAAGGTCCTGCTGGTTTAACTATTGGCGCCCACAACGGAACATCAATAAGCTCATTAGACAACACCAAAGTAGCATTCGGACGGGATGTTTCGTCTGGTAATAATGAGGGTGAATTGCTCAGCCACCGTGAAGTTCCGATGAACAACAAAGACATTTATTTCACCACACCCAATGCCAACAGTACAGGTAGAAACCGCATCGGTATCGGAACCATTACTCCGGTTGGTAAACTACATATAGTAGAAAACTCCATTGATATCAATACGACCGGTTTGCGCATCGAAAACAACGCAACCGGAACTGGAACAAACGCTTTTGGTGAAGATATAGTAGTAAATGGGCTTAATAATATTAACTCCGGTGAACGTGTGAAAGTAAGTGGTGGTGTTCAATTCAACAATGGTGCTAATTATGATGTAATTGGTTCGCAAAATGCAGTTGGTGTTACCACAGACGTTAAAAACGGAAGTATCAACAACACAGCTATGCGCGGTTATGCGTTTATGGATAACAATACAATAGCTGGTTCAGAAAACATTGCTTTTTTAGGATGGGGCTATGGTGCATTTACAAACTTTGGCGGAAAATTCCAAGCAGGAAAATTGGGAGCAACGTATGTATCAACTCTTCAGGAGGCGGTTCGCGCCTATACCTTTGGTGCATCTAGTCAAAACTATGGGCTAAATGCCAATGCTGAAGGTGGAAATATTAACTACGCAGTATTTGCTTCCGTACCCAATGGGGTTAACAACTGGGCAGGATACTTTTCTGGTAATGTACAAGTTAATGGTAACATTACTGCTTCTGGTTCCATTACTCCTTCCGATCAACAATTTAAAACCAATGTTCAACCGTTGGGTAACGCTATGACTTTAATCAATCAGTTGCAACCAAAAACTTATAATTACGATACAACTAGTTATCCTGATTTTAAATTTGAATCAGATCAGCAAATGGGGTTAATTGCACAACAGGTTGAGACGGTTATTCCAACTATTATCAGCAATCACATCAGTCCTGCAAAATATGATTCGGTGGGTGTGCTTCTTAGCCCTGAGTTTGCTTACAAAGGTGTTGAATATCAAGAATTGATTCCATTATTGGTGGCAGGTATGCAAGAACAACAAACGGAAATTGTTGAAAAAGATTCTATCATCAACGACCTCAACAACCGTTTAACTCAATTGGAAAACTGTCTTTCGGGAATTTTGCCAATGCTTTGCCAAATGAGCCAATCAATTGTTGAAAGCAATACCATTGCAGAACAAGAAGCGGTTCGCACTCAATTGAGTGTTCAGCTATCTAATCGCACGAGCATTGTATTGGATCAAAACGTTCCGAATCCGTTCGCAGAGCAGACAGTGATTAATTTCTCTATTCCTGCAACGGTTCAAAAAGCGCAAATCCATTTCTATGATGGGTTGGGCAAATTGATTCAATCGGTAGATGTTGTTGAACGTGGTTTAGGAAGTTTAACGGTATTTGGTTCAGATTTGAG
>JBILJP010000296.1:0-6666 GCA_044377135.1 Fluviicola sp. | reverse complement strand
GCCGGAGCCGATTTACAATAGCGGGAATACAAGGCATCGTATTCGGCATAAAAACCGCCAATTCCTTCACCTTTTTCAGCACCTTCAATGGCTGAATTTGACGCGCAATAACCTACATTGGCAGCCGCACTC
Organism: Fluviicola sp.; assembly: GCA_044377135.1. Taxonomy (GTDB): domain Bacteria; phylum Bacteroidota; class Bacteroidia; order Flavobacteriales_D; family Crocinitomicaceae; genus Fluviicola. The sequence continues at coordinate 6,534 of JBILJP010000296.1, read as the reverse complement.
GGAGGTGAACCTGCAGTTTGCAAATCACATACACCACCGCGAAAACCGTAAGCTGAGGCTGAAATTTTTCCCGTACCTGTAAGTGTCAGATTTCCATTAATTTCAAGCGCCACTACTCCACCAACCGTTCCATCCCAAAGAGCAGGAACAACGGAAGTTGCGTTATTTACAGTGAGATTTGAAAAACGGGGCACACGCACTACTTGTACATGTCCGGAAGCAGTATACGAATTTTGAAGACCACACATTAAGTTAATGGTTGTTCCGCCGGTAACAGATTTCACTTCGACCAATTCGTACTTTCCTGCATTGTTGTAATTAGTAACATTTCCCCATAAATCCTGAAAAGATCCCCAATCCAATTGGTGACCATTCGGTACAGTATAAGATCCCCCCCAACTTGCAGTAGGTGTTACATCCACATCCATGGTTGCACCTTGCATCTGAATAATCATGATTAAATCACCCTGAGTGAGGGCCGTGGATAAAACGCCACTCGTAAGCGTATTGCTGGCAACGGTAATACTGGTAGCATTCACGGCAACATTGGCCGTTACTGCAGTATACGCATTGATTTGAGTATTGGCAACGGTTACTGTATAGCTTCCATTTTTGGCACGTTGCGCCGATAAATGAAGAGCGAAACAGCAAAAAAACAAAAGAAGGAGAGTACTGTTTTTTGACATGGTTCTATACTAGTTCGAAACTTTGACGCACAAAATACGAAAAGGTTGGTTTTTTTCATTCACATTTCTTGTGAAATATGATCAACGGTTGATGACTATTCAACCAAAATCACACAAAATGTACTTGAACCGTTAGAAATATCAATCTCAGAAAAATGCGAATTATTGATTGCTTACAGTAACTTTTAGTACTTCGCTTTCGCCGTTTTTCATGATCTTAACGTAGTAAATTCCTGTTGCTAAATCACGTGTATCAATCAACAAATGATCTTCAGAAATGGTAGACGTTTCACAGAACATTCGTTGTCCAAGATGATTGGTCAACACTATTTGCTGATTTCCTATCTGATGCCCAATGATGTGGAAACAATCGCTTGCAGGATTCGGGTAACCAACTACTTGTTGATCATTCGCAATTACAACCGACTGTATATCGGATAATTTAAAGGCCCCATCCAAATCAACTTGCTTGAGTCGGTAATAATTAACTCCAACCAGAGGTCCAGTATCTAAAGTTCGATATTCATGGAGAATCTGAGAGGTTTCAGCTCCCTGAACCAATGAAATATTCTGCCAATCGATCAAATCAGTGCTTCGTTCCACGATAAAATAATCGTTGTCGATTTCGGTTTGCGTTGCCCAGAGAAGATCAACTTTTTGCAAATCATTCAACGTTGCGGTAAAATACATTAACTCGACAGGCAACGGCGCAATTACGTTCACGATAGCTGTAACAATACAACCGCTGGAATTCATATATGTAACGGTTGTAGTTCCAACCGAAACACCGGTAACTACACCACCTGAAGTAATTGTTCCAACAGCAGGTGTTCCGGATACCCAAGGAGTAGCACCATTTGGCGTTCCAGAGCCGGTAAGTGTTGTTGTTCCACCAACAGGAATAGTCAATACACCTGAAATGGTTGGAGCTCCTGTTACGGTTACTACAACCGGCAAACGAAATGTTCCCGGGCAAGTTCCTACATAATACGTTGTGGTTGAGGACAATGAAGACGTTGTATAGGTTGCGCCTGTTCCAAGTACCGTATTACCAAATTGGGTTGAATACCACGTTAACGTTCCGGGTGCTGTTCCTGTAACAGAAGCCGTAAGCGTTGTTGAAGTATTCGGGCAAATGGATACGTTGGGTGAAGTAATGTTGTAAAAAGTTTGTGGTAGACTCGAAATTCCGGCGGCTCCCATAGTAGCTCCATTCGGTGGAAAAAGATTGATTTGTGCAGAATTCGTTACCCCGTTGTTTCCACCAATGACAGATTGTGTTGGTGTACCGGAAGTAAATGCAACATGACCACCTGCACCACCACCACCCGGACCATCTCCTTCACTTGCAGCAAAGGATCCAAGAGAAAGTGAATGATTTCCACCATTTCCACCTCTTGCTGAGAGGGTAATACCAGCGGGAATAGCTGTTCCATTCGAAATTGCAATGGCACCTCCTCCTCCGGCTCCACCTGCTCCGTCATTTCCAAATTTTTGACCTGCACCTGCTACTTGATTGGCTGGGTTGGAGCTTTGTCCATTCCCACCATTGCTTTCAACAGTTCCTGTTCCGGAGATCGTTCCATAAACGGTCATAAAAACAATTCCACCACCTGTACCTCCGGCTCCACCTTGAGTAGTCGGAGTCGTATTTGCATCACCGGCTCCACCACCGCCGCCCATAAATAAGCGTGAACTGGAGTAGGTCAATGGAGCACCTCCCAATCCCCCTTCGTTTCTTCTATAATCACCTGACCAAGCTGTGTTGTTTGGCCCTAGTGTTGTTTCATTTTGATTACTCGTTGAATACGAATAACCACCTCGGCCACCTCCAGAACTAGTTGAAGTTGAAAAACCAACCGCTTCCAGTTCCCATGAAGCAGTGTATCCGGAAACCGGAATTCCATTTCCTGTGTAAGTTCCTGTTCCGATATTAGCCCCACCGCCGCCACCGGCATTGTGGTTGTTACCACCACCTCCACCATTTGCGGGAGCCGATTTACAATAGCGAGAATACAAAGCATCGTATTCAGTATAAAAGCCACCTATTCCTTCTCCTTTTTCGGCTCCTTCCTGGGGTGAATCAGAAGCGCAATATCCTTTATTTGCAGCAGCACTTGGAGGTGAACCTAGAGTTTGTAAATCGCAAACTCCACCTCGAAAACCTGATGCAGAAGCTGAAATCCTCCCTGTTCCACTAAGGGTTAAATTCCCATTAATTTCGAGTGCCACCACTCCACCGGAAGTTCCATTCCAAAGTGCCGGAACAATTGAAGTAGCTGTATTTACCGTAAGATCAACAAATCGAGGAACTCTAACCACCTGAACATGGCCAGATGCAGTATAGGAATTGACCAAACCGCACATGAGGTTGATGGTAGTTCCACCTACAATAGATTTCACTTCAACCAATTCATATTTCCCGGCATTGTTATATGCTGTGACATTGCCCCATAAACTTTGAAAAGATCCCCAATCCAATTGATGACCATTGGCAACCGTATAATGACCACCCCAACTAGCGGTTGGCGTCACATCCACATCCATGGTTGCTCCTTGCATTTGAATGATCATAATCAAATCACCCGGAGCAAGTGCTGTTGTTAGTACGCCACTGGTAAGTGTATTACTAGCCACAGTAATTGCAGTAGCATTCACTGCCGCATTAGCTGTAACAGAAGTATATGCGTTGATTTGAGTATTGGCAGCAATAACAGTATAACTACCGTTTTTTCCACGTTGAGCAAGCAAAGTCGTGCTAAAAAAGCTCAGTAGCAATAGTGTAAGAGTAGTTTTTTTTAACATCGCGCAATCTTAGAGTACCCTCTTTGACGTGAAATTTACAAAATGGTTGTAAAATTCAGCCTGTTTTTTTTGAAATAGTTTGCATGATCTGACTCACAGCCGGACAAACTTCCATGTTTTTGCGTGTGAGATCCAAAATCTGATACATGTTTTTACGATCTGTATGTGGGTATTCACGACAAGCTAAAGGTCGATCTTCATAAACACCACAGTAATTGTCGGCCCCTAGAAACGGGCAAGGTGCTACTGTTAATACATAATCACCATCCGAATCCATGCGCAAGTATTGGGAAATAAATGCAGCTTCCGAAAGACGCAATCGTTTGGATAATCTTCGAATATCGATGTCTCTAAAAATAGGACTTGTGGTTTTACAACAATTAGCGCATGTGAGACAATCGATTTTTTTAAATACCTGTGTATGCTCTTGGTGAAAAAGTTCATCCAATTTTCTTGGATTGACTTTTTTCAATCGCTGAATCAACTTTTGATACACTTCTTTATCTGCCAATGCTTGCTGTAAAAGGGACGCATATTTCATACCGTAAAATTAATAGTTGTTGGCACGCAATTAGCATGATCTTACTATATTCGTTGAATATGACAGAAGAACGTTTTGACTTGGTGGTCATTGGAGGAGGTCCGGCAGGTTATGCAGCCGCTATGCGGGCTATAGATTATGGAAAGCGTGTTTGTTTAATTGAACGAGAACGCGTTGGCGGAGCTGGAGTATACAATGGCGCACTCTCGTCTAAAACGCTGTGGGAAATTTCTCAAAAAGTAGCCAGTGTAAATGATACGATACAAGGCAAAGGCCGTGAGAAATTTTATCTTAATTGGTCGGATGTAAGCGCTACGGTTGATGAGGCTGTTTTTGAACGGAAATTTCAATATTCTTGTCACCTGAAATTGCTTCAAACCGAAACAATGAAGAAGCTACTCACCTACCACCGTGGAATAGGACGATTCATCAACGATCACGAAATTGAGATTCTACATGACGGCGAAAAACGAATCGTGTACGGTGAACGCATTATTGTAGCTACCGGAAGCAGACCGCGAAAAATGGAAAATGTCAATGTAGATGAACGAACCATTTTTACCAGTGACGGCATTGAACACTTAAGCGATTACCCGAAAAGTTTGGTCATTGTTGGAGCCGGTGTTATCGGTTGTGAATACGCTACCATTTTTTCCAATTTAGGAAAAACCAAAGTATACATCATTGATCGGCAAGATCGCATTTTGCCTTTCGAAGATTCGGATATTTCGACCATTGTGAGTGAAAACCTGGAAAAAAAGGGTGTCACCATTCATCACAATGCACAATTGGAACGCCTGGAAAATCGCGGTGATCATGTGGAATACGAACTCTCTTATCCTGACGGGAAACGCGAAACCATTCAGGTTGAAAAAGCACTGTTGTCCATTGGTCGAATTCCAAATGTAGAGCAATTGAACCTGAAAGCCGCCGGAGTGATGATGTCGAAACGAGGAGTTCACATAGGTGACGATGATACCATCACAAATATCCCTCATATCTATGCCGTAGGCGATGTTTCCGGAAGAATTGCATTGGTAAACATGGGCGAAATTGAAGCGCGACATGCAGTGGAATTGGCTTTCGGAAGTGTTAGCGAACGGTTGAATTACGACAATATTTGCACCATTATGTTCTTACAACCTGAAGTGGCTGCCGTAGGTTATAATGAGCAATATTGCCTCGAAAAAAATATTCCGGTCAAAATTGTAAAGATCGATTACTCGGTGATTGCCCGTGCCATTGCCATGCGCAAAACACAAGGATTCTTTAAAATCATTGTAACCAACGATTCCGAAATGAAAATTTTGGGAATGCGTGCCGTGGGCGAACATGCTTCAACTGCCATTCAGGCAATCGGTTTACTCATCAAACTGGATATGCCAATTCATGTAATTGCCGAATTGATTCACCCGCATCCGTCTATTGCCGAAGGAATTCAGGAATGCGTGCGCATGCTACTCAATAGCTCTATTTTCAAATCATCTGTATTTAAAGATAAATTGGCGTGTTATTCTCTGGTTGACGGAGTAAAAACACCGCTGGAAAGACTCTAAACTATGACCATCAAACACCTATTTGCCGTATCCGTTTCGGCCATCTTCATTACTTCCTGTGAAAACAATTCCGATTTTTATAAAGCGGATAAAGACGAAATCTCTGATTTGCAATCGTCATTTTGTGCGTGTGCCAAAGACGAATTCAAGTACATTGAATCGGAAGATTGGAAGTTGGTGATCACCAATTGCGACGATCGGATTTTGTACAACAAACACAAATGGTTTGTAGAAGCAGAACTCAAAATGCGTGAAAAATATCCCGATTCGAGTATGACGGCGATTGATTGGAAAATTGCCCAGGCTGTGGTGTACAATGCATTGAATTTTTGTCCGCATTTGACGAGCAGGCCATTGACAGACGTGGATGAGTTTATGAAAGAGTACCGAAAATCGAAAGAACAAGCTGTTGAAAGTGAATACTCCGACAAGGTAAAAATGGGTGAATACATTGTAAACAGGGCTTCCAATGACTTACTGCGCGGAACAGTAACTGAAATTGGAATCAACTTTGATGATCCGAAACTATTCAAAACGGCTCTTCCCGATTTAACTGCACTACAAGAAACACTTCAAAAAATAGATTCCTGCGAAGCTCTTATAGAACAGCGAACACCTGCCGATGATTTGATACAATCAACTATCTTGTTCACTGATCAAAACATGAAACCCATTGCCCGCGTTGTTTTCTCCATTAACGTGAATACGGTATTTCCTAAAGTAGTGGGTTACGAGATTGTGTCGTTGACCAATTAACGACCCCGTTTAAGTTAATCGATCCAACGAAATTCAACTAGCGAACACATTTTACAGCACAAAAAAGAGGCTGTCTAAAAAGGCGGCCTCTTCTGTTTTTGTCAGCTTCTTACTTTTTTGGATTTTACTCAGGCAGCTATCCTGCCTTTTCCATTTTGCTCTAGGTGTAAACTTAAAATGTGTATTTGGG
>JBILJP010000295.1:0-6689 GCA_044377135.1 Fluviicola sp. | reverse complement strand
GATCGAGTGTTTGCGCTTCAGTAAACTTAGCTTTCGCCTCTGGTAGTTTATTCGCTGCAAGCAATTCGTTTCCGGCAGCAACCGCCGCTTCATACTTGGCTTGGTTTGCGGAATTTTTCTTGATCTCGGTAATAGCAGTGATACGATCTTTTGGCAACTGTTCGTTTTTGATTTTCAACGCTTCAGTGTACTTCGCGATGGCTTGATCGTATTGTTTACCGTTTTCCAATCCTTGTGCTTCAGAAATCAAGGCGTTGTATTGTTGTTCGGCTTCGGCTGCTTTACCCAATTCTGCAATTTTAGCATCACAATCCTTAATAACCTGCTCAACCTGTGAGTCAGACTTGATTGTTTTAGCTTCCAACATTTTCTGTTTCGCCTCCTGGTATTTTGCCTGACCATAAAGCGCCACAGCCTCATCTTTCAATCGTTTGAAGTTGGCTTCTTTCTGTGCTTCGCCTGCCAATGCATTTTCAAGTGTTGCCACTTCCTGCATTTTGGAAGACGCAGCTGCATTCCCCGGATCAAGCGCTAAGGCCTGTTCATATTTGGCACGTGCGGTAGCCACATCTTTTTTAGCAAGTGCGCCATCACCTTCTTTGATCAAGGTGGTTACTTGTTTTTGTTTTTCAGCTCCGGCAATCAACCCGTCAATTTCCGTCAATTTCTGTTGCGGATACGCTTGAGCAGGATCCAATGTTTTTGCTTCCTGGAATTTCGCTTTTGCTTCAGGCAATTTATTGGCAGCTAACAAATCTTCACCGGCTTTTACAGCAGCAGCATATTTAGCTTTGTTGGCTTCGGCAGCAGCTTGATCGGCTAATTGTTTATTGACTTCCGCCAATTTATCTTTTGCTTCTTGTTTGGTACCGTCCAACGCTACTGCTTCGGTGAATTTTGTTTTCGCCTCGGCCAATTGTCCGCTTGCTAGGGAATTATTACCCGCAGCCATAGCAGCCGCATATTTCTCTGCTTTCTGAGCATTCGATGCTACTTCGGCAATTTTCTTATCAGCCTCGGCAATTCGCGGCTTAGGTGTTGTTTGCGCCGGATCAATGGTAAGTGCTTCCTGAAATTTCACCTTTGCTTCTTCGTACTTCGCAGTAGCAAATAACGCTTCTCCATCCGCCATTGCTTTGTCGAATTGTTGTTTTTGCTCAGCTTTTTTACCAGCAGCCAATAATTGTGCATCCACCGCATCAATTTTAGCTTGAACAGCAGGATCGGGTTTTAACGCCAATGCTTCCTGGTATTTCGCCTTGGCTTCTGGCAATTTTGTTTGTTTCACCAAACCATCACCTTCTAATATCAATTGTTTGATTTTGGCGATTTTATCGGCGTTGGCTTTTTCATCGGCAATTTGCGCGTCGATTTCAGTAATACGAGCTGTTGCAGTAGCATTCGCCGCATCCAACTTCAATACTTCCTGGTACTTTGTTTTGGCCGAAACCCATTGAGAAGCAGTAAAAGCCGTATTTCCTTCTGTCAACAATTTAGCAATCTGATCTTGTTTGGCTTTTTCTTTTTCAATTTCAGCCAATTTTGCGTCGACTTCTTTGATTTTACCTTGTGTGTAGGTAGAAGAAGGAATAATTGCCAAAGCCTCATTGTACTTCGCTTTTGCCTCGGTCCATTTTTCCTGAGCAAACAAAGCATCTCCGGCCGCGTTAGCATCCTCGTATTTTTTCTTCGTTTCCTGTTCGGCTTTTTGTGCGTTTAACTTCCCGTCAATCTCTGCCAATTTACCGGTTGCATACGGATCATCGGCCTTCCATTTCAAGGCTTCTTTGTACTTGTCTTTTGCAGCCTGGAAGCTTTTTTGGGTGAAGAAACTATCACCGGCCTTAATGGCGTCAGTATATTTCTGCGTGTTTTCGGCTTCTTTTTTCAAACGGGCAATTTCCGAATCACACTTGATGATCTGATCTTTGGGGTGCTGTTCTTGTTTTTTGGTCAACGCTTCCTGATAACGACCTTTTGCTTCCTCAAATTTCTTTTGGTTAAACAAGTTATCCGCAGCCGTAATCAAACTTTGGTATTCTTGCTCGGCTTGCTGATTTTGCTGTGCATTGGCTTTTTCCGCTTTTAGAATACCATCAATTTCGTTGATTTTATCAGAAGGGTATTTTTCAGTCGGTTTGAGCGTAAGCGCCTGTTCGTAAGAAGCAAGTGCTTCCTGGTATTTCTTTCCGGCAAATTGTCCGTCGGCTTGTTTGATCAGGTTATTGTACTCTGCATCAGTTTGACCTTTGGCCGCGTCAGCATCTTTCAATAATTTTTCGACCTTTTTGATCATTTTATCTGCCAAGACCTGATCAAACTCCAATTCACCCGGTTTAGCAGGATCATAATAAAATTCGGTAATCGGATTGGAAGTAACGTAACTAAAATCAATTGCCGGATTATTATCAAACAACGAAATTTCCACACTTCCACCCGGAGGTTTTCCCTGGATTAATTCATCGTTTACATTTTTAATATCAATCGTAATCGATCGCGTGACTTTACCCGCTTTGGAAACCTCAACGCGGTATTTTTTTCCGCCCGGAAGCAACAGTTTTACCTGCCCCGACCCATCGGAAACCAACGATTGCACTTCGGAAGCACCTTCATAGGCTTTTACCGAAACACCGGATTCTTTTTTACGCGTTGTATAGTTGATCGTTTTTACAAAGAACTCAACATTCGCTTGTGCCAAAACATCAGGAGAAGCCACGAATATCAACAGGAGGAAAAGGAGTAAAAATCTCATAATACTATTTTAAACGAACTTCTGTACAACCGGTTACGCATTTGGTTTAATTTTGTCAGAATATTATACAAATATCACGAAAAAAAATCACTTACAGCCCGTTTATGCTACAATTTGACGAACTGAGTTATTGGGAAAAAACAACGCTTACCGAAGGAATTGATTATGCAATTGTGGGTGGTGGAATAGTTGGCATCGCCACTGCGTTACGCTTAAGAGAAATGCATCCCGAAGCTAAAATTGTGTTATTGGAGCGCGGATATGTTTCAACCGGAGCAAGTACTAAAAACGCCGGATTTGCTTGTTTTGGAAGCGTGACTGAATTAGCTGACGATCTCAAAAAGATGGATTCAAGCGCCGTGTGGTCGACCGTGGAAATGCGTTGGCGGGGATTACAGCGTTTGCGAGAACGATTTCCGGATAGCGTTATCGACCTGAAATTAAAAGGCTCATGGGATCTTATTGCAACCAACGAACAAGCAACCGTAGCCGAATTGAGCGAACAAATGCTTGATTTTAATCGGGAGGTTGAACGCATTACCGGTTTCTCCGATTGTTTCTCTTACGATTCTACCATTGCTGAAAATGTCGGATTCCATGGCATTGACGGTGGTTTTTACAATAAACTGGAAGGTGAAATAAATACCGGAAAACTCCTTACTGCAAGTAATTTGTTACTCGCGAAAGCCGGAATTATCTGTTTATTTGGTGTGGAAGTCAAGGCTATTCAACCGGGTGAAACAGAAGTGTTAATCGATACCAATTTCGGCGTATTGAAAACAGCCAAACTAGCCGTTACGGTGAATGGTTTCGTGCAAAAACTATTGAATGATCAGCGCATACAACCCGCGAGAGCCCAAGTTATTGTTACATCTAAAATACATGGATTTGAACTCCCGGGAACCTTTCATTACCAATCAGGTTATTACTACTTCCGCTCCATCGATAACCGACTTTTATTGGGAGGTGGCAGAAACCTCGATTTTAAAGGCGAAACAACTACCGAATTCGAAAACACCGCATTGATTATCAATACACTTGAAACGCTCTTGCACAAAACCATTTTACCCAATAAAGAAGTAACAATCGAATACAAATGGTCGGGAATTATGGGCGTTGGCGCCGAGAAAAAACCATTGATCGAACGCATTCAACCGAATGTTGGAATTGGTGTGAGAATGGGCGGTATGGGCGTAGCAATCGGAAGTTTGGTTGGTGAAGAGTTGGCGGAAATTTTAAGCTAATTTTAATTTAACACACAATTAATTGACTTTCAATTAATTAAAACCAGTAATCCCGCAATATTACGGAAATTATCACCTTTCATTTCATTGCAAATTAATCCTTAGGCCTTTTTCGGAATCAAAAGTTTGTATTTTCATCCAAAAAAAACAACTTCTTATGAACGCAGCACATCAGCATCTTGTTATTAACCATTTCCCGATCATCGCCTTGATCCTTGGTGTAGTGGTTTTATTGATCGGTATTCTTTCAAAATCATCTGTTACCCGCAGAGTAGGTTTACTCTTGTTTCTCATTGCCGGAATCACTTCTATGGTTGCTATGTCTACAGGCGAAGGTGCCGAGGAAATCCTTGAACATTCAGCTCCGGCAACTTGTTGTGAGGGCGGTAAATGTTCACCGGAAATGATGAAAAAGGTGGAAGAACAAACGCATCACCTAATTCATGAGCACGAAGAACACGCAGAAGCAATGATGCCGTTTATGTGGGGAATCATCGCACTTTCATTGATTGCTTTGTTCCTGGAATGGAAGAAAAAATCAATGGCATTGATCGCATCTATTACTGTTTTATTGGTCGGGATGATTGCAACCTATTTTGCACGTCAGGTAGGTACAAGTGGTGGTGAAATTTCTCATCCTGAAATCCGTAAAGGTTTTAAGATTGAACAACACGACGATAACGATTAATTAAAAACGCTATTGAAATACGAGACTCGTTCATTTGGTTGAACGGGTCTTTTTTATTGCCTTTACTTTAAAATATGTTTCGCTGACGCTGTTTTCTTTCTTACACTCCATATGGAAATAACGTATTCCTATGAATAATGGGAAAACTATACAATAGTTGCAATACAGATATCGGTGAACACCAAAGTGATTAAGTAGGAATAAAGCAATATGTGTGATTCGATTAATTGTAAAAACAACCAAACGTCAATTTCAGGATGAAAGAAAACAGATTTATTTCTCCGGTTGTGGATTTTCAACAGTTGTTTTAACAACTTCTATACTTTCCGCAGTGGTTGGCTCTACCCCATTCTGATCAGAAACAGCAGGATTTTCAGGAAGTTGTTCAACCGGCTTCACAAAACCTTTCGGCGGATCAAAGTTAATGGCCTGATCTAAGGTTTGAGCATGTTGACGAAACGGTTGTTCGATATCGCTTTTAGTGTCATCAATCATTCGCTGTAGATTGAAATCACCCTTCATATCACCTGCCGATTTTTTGATTTCGTTTTGCACATCATTCGACGCGTCTTTGATTTGTCGAATCGTTTTTCCAAGCGACTGCGCAATGCCCGGAATGCTCTTCGAACCGAAGAAGATCAACACAAATACCAAAATCAACAAGATCTCGGAACCGGCAATATCACTAAAAATCAACGTTAAACTCACCATAACGGTAGCAAAAGTAAAGCTTATTATGGTCAATTCCGATCATTTGCACGAATAAAAGCGTTAAAAAGTTACAAGAACTATCGTTTGAAATTTGGTTATATTTGCCACGAAATATAAAATAAGCAAATGGCAACCACAGCAGATATACGCAACGGACTGTGCATGAAGCACAATGACAAGTTATGTCAAGTTATCGAATTTCAACACGTAAAGCCTGGTAAAGGCCCCGCTTTCGTGCGCACAAAACTACGAATGATCGAAACAGGAAAGGTAATTGACAACACGTTCTCTGCCGGACATAAAATAGAAATTGTACGTATTGAAAACCGCGAATACCAATACCTATATCAAGAAGGTACAGAATATGTATTCATGAACAATGAAACATACGAGCAAGTAAATATTCCGGCTAAGATGATTGACAAACCGGGATTCTTGTTAGAAGGTATGATTTGTAACATCTTGTACCATGCTGAAGAAGAAACGCCTTTGGTATTGGAGCTTCCGATGTACATTATTTCTGAAGTGACGTATACGGAACCTGGAGTGAAAGGCGATACGGCCACTAACTCTATGAAACCGGCTACCATTGCTACCGGAGCAGAAGTTCGCGTTCCGTTGTTCATCGACATGGGTGAAGTGATCAAAATCGATACACGCACCGGTGTTTATGTTGAACGCGTAAAAAACTAATTGAATAACAATTTCGCATAGTATAAGGGAGACGAAAGTTTCCCTTTTTTTGTCATGGAAAAACGCATTCAACTCAACAATTACGCACTCAATGTGCAGTTTCTCGGAACGGAATTTAGCGACGAATCCGCAAAACCGGTATTGATTTTTCTGCACGAAGCCCTTGGTTCCATCGTTCAATGGAAGTTGTTCCCCTTTCATTTGTGTCAAGCAACTCAACTTTCGGGAATGGTTATCGAGAGAAGCGGTCATGGTAAGTCAGATCCGTTGCAGCAACCGCGCACTGTAAATTATTTACATGAATACACGTACGAATTACACGATGTACTCCGCGAATTATTACCGTTAAAAAAGAAGATCATCCTCGTTGGGCACAGCGACGGCGGAACGATTGCTTTATTGTATGCAAGGCTTTTTCCTGAAAACGTTCAGAAAATCATTACCATCGCGGCCCATACATTTGTGGAACCCGAAACAGTGAATGGCATTCCGCCAACAGTTGCTGCTTATGAAAACGGAAAACTCGACGGCCTAAAACGCATTCATGGTACAAAAACCGATGCCCTTTTTTATGCATGGGCAAATACCTGGCTTTCCGAAG
>JBILJP010000294.1:0-6777 GCA_044377135.1 Fluviicola sp. | reverse complement strand
ATCCATTGTTTAAATAGAGTGTCGATCTTGTTCTATCACGGTTGAAAATCTTCCATGAAGTTTCATTATAGATAACCACATCAGAACCATTCGGATCAATGAGTTTCTTATCGGAGAGACGTAAATACTTCCATCCGTTTTGCCAATAACGAATAAAGCCATGGCGCCAAAATTGGATATTCGATGCCACAACCGGAACAATCAATTCGCGATTTGCCAATAAGCCAAACGACTTCCCATCAGAAACAAGGTACAAATTCACATAAGTACCAACATTCGATTCGACGCTTTCAAGATAATTCCCAAAATACCTGCAATAGTTAAAGTTTGCCGGAATCGGATCACCCCAACGACCATCAAAAAGTCCTGTTTTACCATTTTGCCAAAAATAGAGTCGCTCTTCGTCACGAAACCAGCGATCTATTTTTCCAAACGGTTTTTCCTTTAATTTATAGGTTGGAGTACCCCAATGCAATTGCCAGTTGGTCCATGTACCATTTTTTCGTCCGAAATAATTGGCGCCGAAATAAAACAACGAATCATACTCAAATCCTTTCAGCGTGTCTACTTGCTCAGAAACAGATAACAAACCATAAAAACCTTCCTTATTGATTGCTATTTGAGGTTGTTCAATAAAGAACTCCCACTCGTAAAACACAATGGAATCATAAACAGGATAAGTGTTCAAATTGGATGAATCTCCAACAAAGGTCCAACCGTCGGAAACAGGAAATGGCAACGCAACCAATGGCGGCTTAACTTCATAACCTTCGACCATTTCTACTTGTGCGAATAACAATTGTGCACAAAGAAGAAATACGGTCAGTAAACTATGCTTTCCAATCATTTACTTGCCAAAATTGCATCCAAATCCACTCCGGTTTTCACTTCCTTGTTAAAACGATGCAGGTCTATTTTTGCTGATTTGTTTTTAAATCGATCCAAGTGCAACGCCTGAAATTCTTTATTCGAAAGCGAATACACTTCATTTTCACCCACTACAGCGATCAATCGATTGCGCTCAAACGGATCAAAAGCAAACAAGTGAGCTGATCCCAGATCATATTGAATAACAGCCAATTTCCCTTCCGGAATAATGTAAACAGAAGCAAGCGGAAAATCAGTGTGCGGTTTACCATCGAATGTAAATTGTGCTATAACCGGAACTACAGTACCTTCTTTGTACTGGCGGTCGTAGTTGTAAACTCCCAACTTATCTACATTGAATAAACGAAGTAACGCAGACTCATTCCGCTGTTGTTGCCTCACTTTTTCTTGTTCTTTCATAGCTGCATTGAATCGCGCGATTTTTTCCTTGAGGCGCTTTTCGTTTTTAGCTTTCAGTTTACCCGGAAAAACCGGCGCCAAATCCAACACCACCGTATCGTCTTTTGAAGAGAAAGCTACTTCATAAATCATGTCTTCACCGGCTTTCGGATTCAGGCGCATAAATTCATATTTCTCGTGAAATAGTTTTGGATTGGCCGAAGGGTCAGCTTCTTTCTTTTTACCTACATATTTCCACATAACGCCACCCATTTCCTGAAACTCAGTGTATTTTGACGGATCCACTTTAATATCGAATAACTTATCAGACGGACTGTAAGTTACCGGACGTTTCGGTTTAGAAGCCGTGATAGAATCCAACGCTTTCAACTTCACTAATTGTTCTTCCAAATACCGATTGGGAACCGGTGACAGATCCGATGCTTTTTCGGTCCATGAACGGGTATTATCATCTAAAGCGTAGAAATTGTAGTTGCCGGCTTGTGGTGTTGCCAATTCCACTTTGATCGATTTTCCTTTCTTTAATTCCAGCTCCTGATCTCCTTCAAAAGCACGAATTTCAAACATCCCTGCACTTTCAAACTGAATGGTATCTCCTTTCGGTGTTCGGTAGGTCATTGGGAATCCGCTAGCAATGATTTCACCCGCGGTTTGAAATTCACTAAACACCAATCGCGCTTTTCCAGTTGGTTCGGAACCATCTTTTCGCACAAACGCATTTGCCGGAACGTGTAAATGAGATCCCTTCGCAGTTATCAACTCTTGCGCTTTGTTGAGCGAAAGCACAAATTCGTCAGCCGGATTTGTTAACCAATCAGTTACCAACTCACCTGTTTTGTCAGAAATTGATTGATCATCGGCTGAATTAGCATCAACAGCTTGGTCTCTGGAAGGATCATTGCCGCATCCAACAAGCGCGAGTAAGATCAGGAAGGAAAGGAATCGCATAACTAATAGGTTTACTTCACCAAATGTACAATTTCTAAAAAGGTAACGCCGATCGGAAAGAACCAATATTGTTAAAAATATTCAAACTACCTTTATCCGAAATTTTTAACACATGTCACAAGTTACATTGGGTCACATTGAAGCGGCCATCAAAAAAGTAGATACGTTAGACGATAACGCGATCGATCGTTTAACCGAAACGCACACCACTGCTCAGCCGGTATTACTTGGATATGTCATGTCGGCATCTGAAGAATACCAAAACGAAGACTTGGAAAGCCTGTTGGTTTATTACTTCACGGTGATTTTAGAAGCGTTCTCGCAAGCAGGTTTGCACCCGGCAACTGTTACCGAAAGTCAAATTGACGATTTTGAGGAACCGTATTTTGCATTGCTCGACAATTACTTCGAAACCGAAGACGATCAGTTATTGGAAGATTTCAGTGATCAACCCGATTTGGTGCGTTTCATGGCATTGGAAGTGAGTATGGAAGACGAAGACGGCGCTACACTTGACGACGAAACAGCTACGCAATTGTTCATTGTTTCATTGGCAATGATCTCTTTGTTGAGCCGCTCAACCAATCAATAAGAACCATGGATCCAAAATCCATTGTAGATAAAATGATGCAACTGGATGCCTATTCGCAATGGATGGGCATTCAGGTAGTGCATATTGATTTTGGGACCGCTACCCTTTCCTGCACCATTACTTCTGAAATGCTCAACGGCTTTGGCATTACGCACGGAGGAATATCATACGCTTTGGCCGATTCTGCACTGGCATTTGCATCCAACAGCCACGGACAGCATTGTGTGAGCATCGAAACAAGCATCGCCCATATTAAACCGGCCCAGCTCAACGACACGCTAACGGCTGTTTGCACCGAAATCCAAAAAGGCAAAACCATCGCCCGATACGTTGTTGAGATTACCAATCAGCGCAGTGAACTGATTGCCCGTTTCAACGGAACCGTATTTCGTAGCGAAAAAACCTGGTGATCAAACTTTTGGTCATTTTACCGATTCAATCCATCCATCCGAATTTTCTCATAACATTCTTAAAAATACTATGTGCGCATATAAATTTTAATTATATTCGTTGATCTATCAGAATGTATGCAAGAGAGACCAAATTATCAAATAGACTTAGACGTACGCCAGACCTGGCACCGTATGTCGCGTATGTACAATCAAAAAGCAACCGGTTACGGACTCAGCATGTCAGTCGGATTTATTCTGTTGCACATTGATAAAGAAGGTACGCCAAGCACGCAACTTGGTCCACGAATGGGAATGGAGCCTACCAGTCTTTCCAGAACGTTAAAAACCATGGAGGAAAAAGGCTTCATTCGCCGCGAAGAAGATAAAACCGACAAACGTGTTGTACGCATTTTTCTTACCGATGAAGGTCTTAACGCCCGGTATGTTGCTCGTGATGTAATCTTCGAGTTCAATAAAAAGGTAGAAAGCCGCATTTCAAAAGAACACTTCGCTATTTTTCAAACGGTTATTCAGGAAGTACAGAAAATTGTAGATGAAGAATTATCGGAACCGAATACAGAGATTTAAAAACACAACATTATGACCAGATATATTCGAAAAGTTGCTATTTTAGGTTCAGGAGTAATGGGTTCGCGCATTGCTTGTCACTTCGCCAATATTGGCGTTGAAGTTTTGTTGCTCGATATTGCGCCGAATCAACTGACCCCGGCAGAAGAAAAAAGCAAACTCACGCTCGAATCTCCTCAAGTGCGCAACCGAATTGTAAACGAAGCGTTGCAAACTGCCCTTAGCAGTAATCCGTCCCCTATTTATTCAAAATCGTTTGCCAATCGTATTTCCACCGGAAATTTCTCCGATCACATTGCTAAAATTGCCGATGCGGATTGGGTAATCGAAGTGGTAATAGAACGATTAGACATTAAACAGCAAGTATTCGCACAAGTAGAACAATACCGTAAACCGGGAACATTGATTTCTACCAACACTTCCGGCATTCCGATTCATTTAATGTTGGATGGAAGAAGTGATGATTTCAAAGCGCACTTTGCCGGAACACACTTCTTTAATCCGCCGCGTTACCTTCCGTTATTGGAAATCATTCCAACTGCACAAACTTTGCCCGAAGTGGTTGATTTCTACATGCAATTCGGAAGTAAATTCCTCGGTAAGAAAACGGTACTTTGTAAAGACACGCCTGCATTTATTGCCAATCGCGTTGGGGTTTACAGCATTCTATCGCTTTTCCACGCCGTTGAAGAAATGGATTTGACCATTGATGAGGTTGACAAACTCACCGGACCGGTTTTAGGAAGACCGAAATCGGCAACTTTCCGCACATGTGATGTGGTTGGATTGGATACACTTGCCATGGTAGCAAACGGTTTAAAAGCCAATTGTCCGAACGACGAAGAACGTGCAATGTTTGAGCTTCCGGGCTTTATTCAAACCATGCTCGACAACAAATGGCTTGGCTCAAAAACCAAACAAGGATTTTATAAAAAAACAGTTTCAGCCGAGGGTAAAAAAGAGTTTCTTTCGCTCAATCTGAAAACCTTGGAATACGGTCCCGCCCAAAAAGCATCTTTCCCAACGTTGGAAATGACAAAATCAGTTGACGATCTTAAACAACGCACCAAAATGCTCTTTGCCGGCATGGATAAAGCCGGTGAATTTTATCGCACTATTTTCGGAGGTTTGTTTGCCTATGTTTGTAATCGAATCCCTGAAATAGCAGATGATTTGTACAAAATAGATGATGCTATCAAAGCAGGTTTCGGTTGGGAATTAGGTCCGTTTGAAACATGGGATATCATCGGTTTTGAGGCTGGTAAGCAATTGGTGGCCAAAAAAGAAAAAACACTTCCTACCTGGATTTCGGATATGGAAGCCGCCGGTTGCACTGCGTTCTATAAAGTTGAAAACGGCAAAAAATACTATTACAATCAAACCGACAAGGCTTACCGCATCATTCCCGGAACCGAAGAATTGATCCAATTGGAAGCGTATCGCGCCTCTGGAAAAGTATGGGGCAATGCCGATACAACGTTGGTTGATTTGGGAGATGGAATCTTGAATTTAGAGTTCCACACCAAAATGAATACTATCGGAGGTGGTGTCATTGAAGGAATCAACAAATCGATCGAATTGGCCGAAAAAGAGTACAAAGGATTGGTTATTTCCAACACCGGTGGCAATTTCTCGGCTGGAGCCAATGTTGGAATGATCTTCATGATGGCAGTTGAACAAGAGTTTGATGAATTGAACATCGCCGTAAAAACCTTCCAGGATACGATGATGCGTGTACGTTATTCGAATATCCCTGTGGTAGTAGCTCCGCACAACATGGCACTTGGAGGCGGTTGCGAATTGTCTATGCACGCCGATAAAGTAGTGGCACACGCCGAATTGTACATGGGCTTGGTTGAATTTGGAGTAGGACTCATCCCGGGTGGTGGTGGTTCGAAAGAATTTGCCAAACGCTTATCCGACGAATTAAAAGAAGGTGATATAAAGATTAATCGACTACGGGAACGTTTCTTGACGATCGGTCAAGCCAAAGTATCAACTTCTGCTCAGGAAGCCTTTGAACTAGGTTACTTACGCAAAGGAATCGATGAAATCGTGGTGAGCAGAGAACACCAATTGACCAGAGCCAAAGAAGCTTGTTTACAATTGGCGGAAGCAGGCTACACAGCTCCGAAACGCAGTAAAAATGTCACCGTTTTAGGTCAGGAAGGTCTTGGGATTATTTACGTCGGAGCAAACTCAATGATTTCAGGTCATTACATGTCGGAACACGACGGAGTCATCTCAGAAAAACTCGGATGGGTGATGTGCGGTGGTGATCTAAGTCAAAACACAACTGTTTCCGAACAATACCTGTTGGATTTGGAACGAAAAGCATTTGTGGAATTGTGCATGCAGCGTAAAACCCTAGAACGATTGGAAAGTTTAGTGAAATCTGGGAAGATTTTACGGAATTAAAGGCTTCCCCCTTTATGCTGGCGCTGAAGCTCTCGCATAGGCGCTGAAGGGGGACCGAGGGGGATGGCTAATGGAATTAATTATTGATTGAAAATTGCCACCCTCCCTACCCTCCCTCAAGGGAGGAGTTAATAACTGTCAAAAAAAGAAAAAAATGAACAAAGCATATATAGTAGCCGGATTCAGATCGGCAGTAGGAAAAGCAGGAAAAGGCGGATTTCGGTTTTACAGACCGGATGATTTGGCAGCGCGCGTAATTGAACACTTAATGCAAGCGGTTCCGCAACTTGATAAAGACCGGGTGGATGATGTGATCGTTGGGAACGCAACTCCAGAAGCAGAACAAGGATTAAACGTAGGAAGAATGATCTCGCTGATGGGGTTAAAAACGGACAAAGTTCCCGGAATGACCGTTAATCGTTATTGTTCTTCCGGACTGGAAACCATCGCCATTGCGCAAGCCAAGATTGAAGCCGGAATGGCAGATTGCATTATTGCAGGAGGCGTGGAATCAATGTCTGTAATGGCAATGGGAGGCTGGCGTATTGTACC
>JBILJP010000293.1:0-6800 GCA_044377135.1 Fluviicola sp. | reverse complement strand
ATTAAAGCGGCAGAAAAGGCAGGGAATTCACAGTTGGTGGCAGATTTAATGGCGCAACCTTCTTTTTCGTTCAATTTACCGGCATTTTTGATTACATGGTTGGTTACTTCCATTCTTGTAAGAGGTATTAAAGAAGCTGCAAAAACAAATAACCTGATCGTTATCCTGAAAGTGGCGGTTGTATTGTTCGTGATTTTTGTAGGATTCTTCTTTATTGATACTGAAAACTGGACGCCATTTGTTCCTGAACAAGTGATTGATAAAGAAGGTGTCTCGCATTTTGGTTGGAGTGGTGTCATTACCGCCGCAACGATTGTGTTTTTTGCCTATATCGGTTTTGATGCAGTTTCCACTCAATCGGGTGAAGCAATAAACCCGAAGAAAGATATTCCTTTTGCAATTATTGCATCATTGGTTATCTGTACCGTATTATACATTTTGGTGTCTCTGGTCTTAACCGGGATGGTTCCTTACAACGAATTGGATATGAAAGCTCCGGTTGCATCTGCCTTTGAAGGCGTGGGAATGCCGTGGGCCACAACGCTCATAACAATTGCGGCGGTTGCCGGTTTGATTTCTGTAATGTTGGTAATGATGCTTGGACAAACACGTATTTTCTTGGGAATGGCGAAAGACGGTTTGTTGCCATTCAAAATCTTCGGAAAAGTTCACCCTACGTTTAAAACACCATTCAGAAGTACAATCCTGGTGGGGATGGTCATTTCGATCGTAGCATCTGTAACACCGATTGATAAAGTGTCTGAAATGTGTAGTATGGGAACCTTGTTGGCCTTTGCGATGATCTCGGGAGCGGTATTGGTATTGCGTTACAAACAACCTGATTTGGAACGACCGTTTAGAGTACCGTTTTTACCGGTTGTTTCGTTTTTAGGTGTAGGTTTTAACGTGTTCCTTATGTGTTACGTTCGACCTGATACATGGATTGCATTCCTTTGCTGGTCTGCATTGGGTATCATTGTTTATTTTGCATATTCAAGACGAAACAGTAAGCTGAACGAATGGGAATTCGAGCAATCGTTGAAAGGACATGATGCCATCAACAATGCTGCTGAAGAATTAGAAAAAGAAGATTAATAACAGCTTAATACAATAAAGTCTCGTTCCGTCCGCCTCAGGCTGATCGGCGAGACTTTTTTTTTACCCTGCTATGGAAGAACAGAATACACAAGCCGATTTGCCGTTGGATCGTCCGGTCGACGGAGTGAACACTACAACTGAAGATACATCCAAAAAACCGCTTGGATTGATGGATGCAACCTTCCTGGTTGCTGGAAGTATGATCGGATCGGGAATCTTTTTGGTGACCTCAGACATGGCGCGCGATTTGGGAAGTTCCGGTTGGTTATTGGTGACCTGGTTACTCACGGGTGTGATCACGCTCTTCGGTGCGTTGAGCTACGGCGAGTTGGCGGCAATGTTTCCCAAAGCCGGCGGACAGTTTGTGTACATCAAAGAAGCATGGGGAAAACTTCCGTCCTTTTTATATGGCTGGACCGTTTTTACCGTCATCCAAACAGGTGTAATTGCCGCTGTAGGTGTTGCTTTCGGAAAGTTTCTAGGAGTGTTCTTCCCTGTTTTGGTTGAAAAAACCTTGCTTTCCTATGCCAATGTTGAAATCAACGGGGCCAATATTGTGGGGGCGGTGATCATTTTATTATTGACCTTGCTCAATACACGGGGCATTCAATACGGAAAAATCGTTCAGGCTATTTTCACCAGTTCCAAACTCATTGCCTTGCTCGTATTGATCGTAGCAGGTATCGCCGTTGGAATCAGTAGCGGGTATTTCGGTGAGAACTTCACCAATATGTGGGATGCCAGCAAGACAACTGTTGTTGACGGAAAAGTGACCGGAATTGTTGATTTGTTGCCCATAGCGTTGGCAATTGCCATTTCTACCACCATTATCAACTCGCTTTTTTCAAGTGATGCGTGGAACAATGTGACGTTCATTGCCGGAGATATCCGTCATCCGGAACGCAACTTGCCTCGTTCGTTGTTCCTGGGAACCTTCATCGTAACCATTTTATACATACTTGCCAACGTGGCTTATTTGGGATTGTTGCCCTTGACCGGAACACCGCAAGCCGCCGATATTGCTTACACCAGAGAATCGGTTGAAGCCGCCGGAATTCAATTTGCGAGTTCGGGTCGGGTAGGAACTTCCGCAGCTTTCATGCTCTTTGGAAACATTGCCAATATATTGATGGCTATTTTGATCATGATTTCCACTTTCGGATGCAACAACGGATTGATCATGGCGGGATCGCGGTTGTTTTATGCCATGTCGAAAGAAGGATTGTTTTTCAAAAAAGCCAATTCGTTGAACCGATTCGGCGTACCGGCCTGGGCGATGTGGATTCAGGGAATCTGGGCGATTCTCCTGTGTTTTTCCGGATCGTATAACATCCTGATCAAATTCGCGACCTTCGGTTCCATGGTGTTTTACATTGTTACCATTGCCGGATTGTTCAAATTGCGCAGAACCATGCCCAATGCACACCGTCCTTACAAAGCATTCGGTTATCCGATTGTTCCGTTTTTATACCTTGTGTTTGCTGTGTTGATTTGCGTAAGTCTTACGCTATTTACCTTTGAAGACACGGCCGGAAGCATTATTTTGGTGTTGGTCGGAATTCCGGTTTACTACATCTTCTTTTACAGAAAACAACAAGCACGAGAATCCTAATGGATGTAGTATACACTGTCAGTGTCATGTAATTGGCGGTGTGTTTGTCAGTTGAACGGTTGTTTTCCTGTCATTTCGACAGCTAATCGGTGATTCATTGCCATCAATTAGACCATTCTGTCAGCCGGATGGCGCATTTTTTCCATGGCACAATGATTGACTAAAGAAAGGAAATTTGAAAACGAAACAAAATTCACTAACATGGGAAAAATAATAGGAATTGACTTAGGAACCACCAACTCGTGCGTTTCGGTTATGGAGGGTAACGAGCCTGTAGTAATCACCAATTCTGAAGGTAAACGTACAACTCCTTCTGTCGTAGCCTTCGTTGAAGGTGGCGAGCGTAAAGTAGGGGATCCTGCAAAACGTCAGGCAATTACCAATCCGACAAAGACAATCTACTCCATCAAACGCTTCATGGGGTCATCGTATGACGAAGTGAAGAAAGAATCTGAGCGCGTACCGTACTCGATTGTAAAAGGAGATAACAACACACCGCGTGTAGACATCGACGGTCGTTTATATTCACCACAAGAAATTTCTGCAATGATTCTTCAGAAAATGAAGAAAACGGCTGAAGATTATCTTGGACATGAAGTAACAGAAGCTGTTGTAACAGTTCCTGCATACTTTAACGATGCACAACGTCAAGCAACAAAAGAAGCCGGAGAAATTGCAGGTTTAACTGTAAAACGTATTATCAACGAGCCTACTGCAGCAGCCTTGGCTTACGGATTGGATAAAAAAGGAATTGACCAAAAAATCGTGGTATTCGACTTCGGTGGTGGTACGCATGACGTTTCTATCCTTGAATTGGGTGACGGTGTATTTGAAGTATTGTCTACAGACGGTGACACGCACTTAGGTGGTGATGATGTTGACGACGCGATCATTAACTGGTTGGCTGAAGAGTTCAACGCTGAAGAAGGTTTGGACTTGCGTAAAGATCCGATGGCTTTGCAACGTTTGAAAGAAGCAGCTGAGAAAGCAAAAATCGAATTGTCTTCAACTACGTCTACGGAAATCAACTTGCCGTACATCATGCCGGTAAACGGAATTCCAAAACACTTGGTAAGAACATTACAACGTTCTAAATTCGAGCAATTGATCGCTTCTATCGTAGAGCGTACAATCGCACCTTGTCGTTCGGCGTTGAAAAATGCAGGATTGTCTACAAGCGATATCAATGAAGTAATCTTGGTAGGTGGTTCAACACGTATTCCGATCATTCAGGATGCGGTGCAACGTTTCTTCGGAAAAGCGCCTTCTAAAGGAGTAAACCCGGATGAAGTAGTAGCAGTTGGTGCAGCCATCCAAGGTGGTGTATTGACAGGTGAAGTGAAAGACGTTCTTTTGTTAGACGTTATTCCATTGTCTTTGGGAATTGAAACGATGGGTGGTGTATTCACTAAATTGATCGAATCAAACACAACAATCCCGACTAAAAAATCGGAAACGTTCTCAACAGCAGCAGACAACCAACCTGCAGTAGACATTCACGTATTGCAAGGTGAACGTCCGATGGCTACAGACAACCGTACATTGGGTCGTTTCCAATTGACTGACATTCCACCTGCTCGTCGTGGTGAGCCGCAAATCGAAGTAACATTCGACGTAGATGCCAACGGTATCATGCACATCTCTGCGAAAGACAAAGGAACCGGAAAAGAGCAATCCATCAAAATTGAAGCTTCTTCAGGTTTGAGCGACGAAGAAATCAAACGTATGAAAGCAGAAGCGGAAGCAAATGCAGATGCGGATAAAAAACGTCGTGATGAGGTTGAGTTGTTGAACAAAGCCGATTCGTTGATCTTCCAAACAGAACGTCAGTTGAAAGAGTACGGAGATAAAATTCCTGCTGATAAAAAACAACCGATTGAAGATGCTTTGGCAGCTTTGAAAACGGAGTTCGACGCGAAGAACACCGACAATCTTGAAGCAGCAATGGAGCGTTTGAACAATGTATTCCAAGCAGCTTCTCAGGAAATGTACAACGCAGCTAACGCTGGTGGTGCCGATGCCGGAGCTGGTGAACAACCGCAAGGAAGTGCACAAGACGAAGTAACAGATGTTGATTTCGAAGAAGTTGACGAGAAAAAATAAGTAGTTAATAGATAAAAGAGAATCCCTTGTACTTTTTTGGTGCAAGGGATTTTTTGTTACTTTCGGACGTGTTCGCGTTTATGAATACCAAAAACCGTCTATGAAATTCAGTTTGCTTCTTTTCGTATCATTGTTGCTGGTAAGTTGTCTGGTTCAATCAGCAGAAACTGACGTGGCTTCTGATGTTGTGTTGAATGAAACTTATCCGGAGCTCATTGCGCAGGTGAAAAAGAAACAAACGGAAATCAAAGCAGCTTACCTAAAAGCCGATAGTACCGGGCGCGATTCCATTATTATTGTAGCGCAAGAGTATTTGTTAAAGACCATCACCACCGACTTTTTTAATCATTGGTATGGAACCGAATGGGATTTTAATGGAACCACCAGAACACCCCGCGAAGGGAAAATTGCGTGCGGCTATTTCATTACGACCGTCTTATCCGATGCAGGTTTTAAGATTCCGCGTGTATATTGGGCACAGCAAGCTTCCGAATACTACATCAAGCGCATGACTTCCGATATCAAACGCTACAGTAACGTTTCCATCGAAAAGGTAATGACCTATTTTCAAGGTAGGGAAGACGGTTTGTATGTGGTTGGTTTGGATAGCCACGTAGGATTTGTGTACAAACGTGGCAAGAAGTTACAATTTGTTCACGCCAGTTACTACAATCCGAAAGAAGGGGTGAAATCGGAAAACCTCGATAGTAAAAATCCCTTATCGGGATCTGAATACCGCGTTATTGGCCGAATTCTGGACAAGGAAATGGTGCGTAAATGGATTTTGGAAGAGGAATGGGGGAAGTGAAACGCTAATTTGTTACCTTCAACCAAAAACGTCTTATGCGCATTCATGTTCCGATTTTAGTAGCTTCAGTTTTAATCATTGCTGCGTGCGGTGAATCACCTAAAACAACAACTCCTGAAACGCAGGTTCCGGAACAGGAGGAAACAACTGAAAGTGCCATTCCCAAACAAAATCAATCCCAACCGAAAACAAAACCGGTTATGACGCCTGCCGAACGAAAAGATGCATCAGAAGATAAGGTAATGGATCAAGTGTGGGCATTAAAAGAAGTCATCGATCTCAACGCATCTATTCGTAAGAAAACCGGAAACAAGCGTGGATTAAATACGCGCATTTCATCTGAACCTTCAGACGATCAGGAATATTATGGTGTTACGGTTGCCGAAGATAACGGAGCATCTTATGCTACATACTACGAATTCCATATTTACCCCGATTACAGCATTCGCTACTACGACATAGTCGAAGATCGGGAACTCACATTAGAAGAATGGCGGAAGTCAAATAAATAATTTCGTTTCTTTAAACTGTATATTTCCGGATCTTAATACAAAGAGTTTGATTGGGCTGTTGATAAGCTAAACCTCTGCGTTCTTTGAGTCTCTGCGGTGAAATAGATTCAACGCAAAGTTGCAAAGTGCGCAAAGAAGTTGCGTATATGCAACCGGTAAGTAATCAAATTGATTCTTTTGAATTTTACTTACGCAACAACTGCAAGAAACCGTGACCTTCCAGTTTATCCCCGTTAATGCCGGTTACTACGTATTTGTAGAAGTAAACACCTTCATCGGCATTGGCACCATTGATTTTCCCATCCCAAACCGGATTCGGGCTCGTTTCGTCAAATACCTGAATTCCCCAACGATTCAAAATAGTCAACTGTACTTTTTCGGCATTGGTTGTTTTGAGAAATAAGTCGATTGGTCTATTGATACGCTAAACCTCTGCGTGCTTTACGTCTCTGCTGTGAAATAGATTCAACGCAAAGGTGCAAAGTGCGCAAAGAAGTTGCACAAGTGCAACTGGATGACCATGAAATTCCTTCCTTCGAATTACTTACGCAACAACTGCAAGAAACCGTGACCTTCCAGTTTATCCCCGTTAATGCCGGTTACTACGTATTTGTAGAAGTAAACACCTTCATCGGCATTGGCACCATTGATTTTCCCATCCCAAACC
>JBILJP010000292.1:0-6810 GCA_044377135.1 Fluviicola sp. | reverse complement strand
AGGAACCTGAATCACTTTTTGCTCCATCCAATAATCCGGATACATGTGCATACTCATCACAGCCTGCACCGCATTGAAATCTTCGTATTTATTACTTCTGTACAATTTGCGCAATAACTGATCACACACCGTATGCATCGGCACTATTCGACCGTCAAAATCCTGCACTAATAAACGCGCCAACTCGTCGCTATGCTCATCAGACATCACACGGTAAACAGGTTTACTAGGTGGTGCTTGCGCAACAGGCTGCGCATGATTGTGGTGTTCGTGATCATGCACTGTATCCTGAGCAACCAAGTTATTTCCGGCAAGTGCAAACAACACCAAAAGCATCATTGTTCCTCCTGATTTTTGCATGGTTTTAATCAGTTTATCAATCAACTCACGGAAACGTCCACCCGGAGCGAATAAACTCAATACCATTCCAATTGCCATGAGTAAATACCCCAAATACGTTACATTGGTTCCCCAGTAATCGTGGTTCACACTCAAGCGTGTTCCTTTTTCATCCTCGTCGTAGCCCGACTGGAAAAAACGGAAACCGTTGTAATCTAACACGTGATTCATAAATACACGTTTCTTTTTGTGGTAGTTGTTGGCATTGTCGATGATTTCCAAATCGCTGGCATACGAAGAAGCCACGTTTGATCCGGGATAACGTTCCATCATAAAGTCGTTGCATTTGATACTAAACGGAAGTTTGATTTTCTTGGAACCGTATTCCATTTGGTAGCGCAAACCACCGAGGATGAAAAATTCAGGAGTCGGGATCATTCCCAAACCACCTTCCAGGGTTACAATTTTCGATTCTTTTCCGTCGGAAACCCGAACGATCAAATAATCGGAACCGACATTTTTACGTCCGCTTGGCAATTTCATTTTTTTAGCGTGCTGTTTTTCGCCTTTAAACACAAACTGATCGCCTCCAATGGTGTAAAGTGTGGTGGTCATCAACGGAATTTCTTCGCCGGCCGCCACTTTCACAATAGCCGAATCGGGCACTTCACCGCCACTTTGACGCACTTGTTGCATCATGGCCATTGGGAGGTATTGCATTTCCAAATTCGGACGCATCATCAATTTACCGTCTTTTTTAAAGACATTGACACCGTTGACTTTCTTTGATCCGTAAGCAATTTGCGTGGCACCGAGCACCAACACATCGTTTTCGGGAACATAATTTGATTTTTTACCGTTGGTGACAATCTCCAAAGCGGCACCTTTGATTGTATCATTGACTACCAATGAATCGACGTGTTTGGATAAAAAGTCAACGTATTCAACTTTAATTTCGTTCTTGTGATTCGGGAAATTGAGCGGAATAGAAAAGTCATTCCAGTTCACATCGGCTAAAAAGAGTTGCTCATCGTAGGTCAATTGCAATTTTCCATCATCGATTTTCAACCACAAATACGGGTCGGAAGAATAAATGGTGTTCACCGTTGCTCCTTCACGAATCAGCATCAATCCTTCATATCCGAACATGCGCGTGATTCCTGCACCGATAATAATGACGATAAACGAAAGGTGAAACGTCAATACCGCAATCTTTTCACGACGCCACATTTTGTAACGAACGATGTTGGCAATGAGATTAATACACAAGTAAGCTAAGAGAATTTCAAACCAATGTGCGTTGTAAATCCAGAATTTCGCGGCTTGCAAACCGTCTGAAGATTCTAAAAATGTGGCTCGTGCAATTGCTACGAAAAAAACCACCATTGCCACCGCCATGGCGCGCATTGAAAACAAGGCATTGAGAAATTTTTCCATTGAAAATGGGTTCAAAAATTTGAACACAAAAATACGCAATTGCAGGCGTTTGAACGCGGAAAATAAAATTAATTATGGGTTGTAGGCGCGGAACGCATTCCGCGCTGCAACACATAGACCAATATGCAAAAAAACGCGGAACGTATTCCGCCACACATAGACCATTTTACAAAAAGGCGCAGAAGCAATCCGCGCCTACAGGAAATAAAAAAGGTTCGCAATCCGCCTGAGGCGGACGCGAACCTACGTTGAATTATCTTAGAAGGTGTTATTACACCAATTCTTCTACGGTTGCAGGCACGAGGATACGACCACAGTGCTCACAAACGATAACTTTTTTCTTAGAATCGATATCCAATTGACGTTGCGGTGGAATTTTGTTGAAACAACCTCCACAAGAATCACGATCAACAGATACAACAGCCAATCCGTTTTTAGCATTGGTACGCAAACGATCGTAAGCCGCGATCAAACGCTCATCAATTGCATCTTTCGCGCTTTTTGATGCATCGATCAATGATTGCTCTTCTTTTTGCGTTTCACCAACAATTTCGTTCAATTCGCCTTGTTTCACTTTCAAGTCTTCACGACGCATTTCCAAACGCTCTTTTGCTTCATCCAAAATCTCTTTTTTAGAAGAAATCTTGATTTTAGCTTCTTTGATACGTTTATCGTGCAATTTAATCTCCAACTCCTGGTATTCGATTTCTTTTGCCAACGATTCAAACTCACGGTTGTTACGCACGTTGTTTTGTTGTTCTTTGAACTTTTGAATCGCGATCTCAGCATCTTTCATAGCGCCTTTGCGGTCAGAAACTTCCAAATCCAATTCTTTGGCTTCTTCCTGCATTTTCTTGATACGTGTGTCAAGACCTTCGATTTCGTCCTCCAAATCTTGTACCTCCAAAGGCAATTCACCGCGTACGGTTCTGATTTTATCGATTTGAGAATCAATTTTTTGCAACGCATACAATGCGTCCAACTTTTCAGCTACTGTTGTTTCTTTTGTACTTGCTTTTGCAGCCATACTATTAGAGATAATTTATCGGATTCGTATTCACGTTCGCTAAACGAACCGCGAAGTTAGTAAATTTTTTCATGAGTAATAACACTAACCATTCAGAAGTGTATTGTTCACTCTCAAAATGACCAATATCCGCAATGACAATTTTACCGTCGGCATCAAAAAATTCATGGTATTTGTAATCGGCAGTAATGAACACATCTGCTTTCGCACCAATAGCATCCGGCAATAAAAATCCGCCCGAACCACCGCAAACGGCTACCCGCTGAATGGTTTCAGCAACAGTATTGGTATGACGAACCACTCCGCATTGAAAGGTTTCTTTTACAGTTTGCAGAAAATCCATGGTTTTCACCGGTTCGGCCAAATCGCCCACCATTCCGCTACCGATGTATTGATTAGTATTTAGCATAGCAACCACATCATACGCCACTTCTTCGTACGGATGTGCTTTTTTCATGGCTTGTTCCACCGCTTTCAACGCATGTTGGTTCACCACTACTTCTATCCGCGATTCGGAAACAGCTTCCAGTTGACCGGCAGTTCCGATAAACGGATCAGCATTTTCATTAGGACGAAAACGCCCTGTTCCTTCGGCGGTGAAACTGCAGTTATCATAATCGCCGATCTGCCCTGCTCCTGCTTCGGCCATGGCAGTGCGCACCGCAACCTCCGAATCGTGTGGAACAAATACACTTAACTTAAACAATGTAGCGGCTTTCGGAGCCAAAATGCGTTTGTTAGTCAGGTTCAGTTTCGACGCTATAATATGGTTCACCCCGAAATACACATTATCGAGGTTGGTATGAATGGCAATGAGCGCAATATCATGCTGAATGGCTTTGATAACGGTTCGCTCTACATAATTAGCGCCGGTAAGACGTTTGAGTCCTTTAAATACAATCGGATGATGGGTCAACACCACATTAGCTCCGGCAGCAATGGCTTCATCGATCACTGCTTCAGTACAATCGAGCGCTACAATCACGCCAGTCACTTCACGCGAGGCATCACCGACCAACAATCCTGAATTGTCGTACGATTCCTGGTAATTAAACGGTGCAACCTGGTGGAGATAGCTGAGGATGTGGGAAATTGTTGTCATGAGGATGAACTGAAATGAGGATTCAAAGATAGCTTTTTAAGGGAACTAGATTTTAGGGAACTTGGGAACTAGGATTGGAGAGTCAGAAGAATTATCAATGTGGGAATCACGCCAAAGGCGGACACGGTTATCAATTATGAAGAAGTGACTTAATTGAAAATGCAAAATGTAAAATTGAAAAGAGGATGAAGGTAGGGCTAAGGATTTTCTTGTAGTATTGGAAACTGTGGTAATGGTTCAGATTTATCAAATGGAACGACTTTGGTGCGCATTCTGTTTTTATCAGTAAAATGTCGTGAAAGCTGATGTGTCATTTCAACAAAATTATTTTTACCATCTTTTTGATAAAAGAATATTTTCACTCTGTAGAGTTCATCAGAATTAAAAATTGCCTGAAGCATGGTTCTGTCTGATAATCCAAGAGAATGTCCTAAAACAAAAACTTCGAATTGTCCTGACTTTAAAAAAGCCATCAAGTCTTGGTAATACTGGTTTTGAAAGTATTTAAACGATTTGATGTGCTCGAAAAACAAGTTTTCATCCAAATCTTCAATTTCCTGATACGATTTGTGTACCTCATCTCCAAAACCAAAAACAATTGACTCTATATCATTGAGTCGACCATGTAATGGTATCTCACGAATTAAATATTCAGATTCCAATTCTTTGCAATACATGTTAGCAATATTTGTATAATTGAAATTCAAAACCAAAGTACTTGTAACCTCTTCTGAAAAAGGATTTTTACTGTTTCTTTTTGATAGACCTTTTTTTAAAATTCTTAATATATCTCTGCAATCTTTCGATTCAAAATCCAAAACTGCTTTCTTTTCAATATCTTTCAAATAAACTGCTAGAGAATCACTTAAATGTTTCATCTCAGAATTTAGCTCTTTTAAATCGCTAATAACTACATCCTTTGCACTTTCATCTTTTAAATAACGATTCATCAACCTCAATACCTCTTCAAAAAACACACCTTCAATATTGACCCAATTTTTCTTTTCAATGTTCTTTAAAATCAGATTAATAAAGAGTGATTGTCCTAAAACATGAACATTATGCGGTTTGAGAAAATCCTTTATATCAGGTAATGATTCCTTTTTGACTAATTTTTCCGCAAATCCTTTTCCAAAAAGACATTCTCCCTTAATGAAAATCAATTCATCAGATTGTTTTAATGTAGTCTTTTTGATAATTGCTTTCTTAACATAATCCAACATAAAATCCGAATACCGCGTCTTTAGCCCATGCGCTAAGTCAAAGCCGTTTCCAATAATGATGAGTCTGTTCATGCGGTGAATGTGAAAAGTGGTACAATGCTATTTAGGTGTAATGTGGTAATACATATTCGTAGAACCAATTTGGGGGAGAACTGACTTTTAATTCCAATTCTCCGTCTGACAATTCAGCGATCAGGACTTGCTTATATCCGGAATTATCAAATAAATAAGCTCTATTGGCTTG
Source organism: Fluviicola sp. (assembly GCA_044377135.1). GTDB lineage: Bacteria > Bacteroidota > Bacteroidia > Flavobacteriales_D > Crocinitomicaceae > Fluviicola. The sequence goes on along the minus strand of JBILJP010000292.1, from coordinate 1,438 downwards.
TTGAATCGCAGGATATAAATTGCCTAGCGTTTTAACGTAACGATCAACAATTCGGTGTTTTTCCACCGGATGCCCTCCTTTTTCTACTCGTTGTTCAACCCTGGAAATATTAATCTCAGGATCGTCGATGCAAACAAAATACAAATACACTTTGTATCCCATTTCACGAGCCAGGAGCATCTCTTCTACTTTTGCCGGATGACTCATTACCGTTTCAAAACTAAATGATTGCTCTTGCTTAAATAGCATATCACGAATAAAAGAAGCAGTAAACGCACCTTCATAACTATTCGTTTGCTTTGTGAGGTTAACGATATAACCGTTTCGGATTCGTATTGATATTGGGCAATTTTCGGAATGAGCTTTTTCCAGAATGGATTTCGCCAATTGACTTTGACTGAATTCGTCCAAATCAATTTGTTCAACCTTCAAACCAATTGCTTTTAAATCAATTAAGCCTGTTTCTCGAAGTTGATTTTCCAGCAAATCTGCATTGACAAAGTAACCTGCATTATAATTCTTTGAAAATTGCTGAAAAAGAGTTGATTTACCTGAACCATTCGGTCCGGCAAAAATTCGCATGCGCTTACTTCTTGACATGCAATATCATTCCTTTTTTCAACTTCGGTCTGGGAGTTGGACTAACGCTTTTAGGTTTCAGAACGTTGATTGTTCCATCCGGAAGTTCCTCAACAACCTCTCCTCCTTTGAGATAGGTAATCGACAAACCCAATGCTTTGGAAGAACGAATGGCCTCTTTAGCAGCAGTTTTACCAATCCGAACAAGCATAGCTGTATGCTCATCATCTCTGTTAAATCCTTTTTTTCGATTTCCCGATTTCATTTTTTAAAGATAAACGAATCAAGACAAAAATACAATCTTTTAGACGATGAAAATCTCACATTCCAGCCCAACTACAATTGAAAATTTACTGGTGCCTCAAACAACAAATACTTTCTTCTCCCAATAATTCACATTTCTTCCGCATCTCTGACTTATGTCATGTTTTTAGGGGTTGATTCTACCTAAGTTTGAGTGTAGGCAAACCGCTTACAACACACACTCGAAAAAACAAGTACTATGAATCAAAAAGAATCGATTTACAAGCAGCACGAAGAAAACACCGAATGGATGAGCAAATTGAATTTCTACAAGGATGAAATTGAAATTTTGAAAGGTCGTTTGGAGGAAATTACCAGCAAAAATAATGCTCAGGAGGTATTGTCGCAGGTAGAACATTTCCAAAATCAATGGATTATTCAGCGCAATAACATCGATGAGATTAGTCACCAGGTGAAAGCCAACGAGGCTTCGTTGTTGGAGGAAATCAATAGCAATCCGGTTGCGGTTGATCACCGTAAAGTGGAATACCACGCGCAAGAACAAGAATTGGTGGATTCGTTTGAGAAAAACTTCAATGATTTACGCCAGGAGTTC
>JBILJP010000291.1:0-6823 GCA_044377135.1 Fluviicola sp. | reverse complement strand
TCAAAATCATCACCGTCTATATTGGAATTGTATTGACAGGTCGGGGTTTCGTAAACCACCATGTAATTCAAATACGTAGAACAAATGTCGATGGTGTCTTTATAGAACGTTGATCCATAGGGAACGGTCGTTAAAATAGTCCAAACTCCGGCCGGATATTCGCGCCAAATGGTGATGTTCGGACTCATTCCCGGAAGCGGAGTTACCGTTGGCGAATTCCATTGCAAAATCGCTGTTCCGTCGCTTGGATTACTTACATCCAAGAACACATTTTGAATCGTGTCACTTGTGGTTGTTGCATTTCCATTACATCCAGATACGACATTCACGAAAAAGTCATGTGCTGCTCCCGGAAAAGGAACAACAGCGCTGGTAGTTGCTATTGGGTAAGTTCCCAACAAGCCGTTTTGCACCGAATGCAATTGGTATTCTACGAATGTTCCGTCGGGATCTGTCACAGCGTCCCAGTTTACTGTCACATCGCCGTTTGGAGCCGTTGTAATGCAATTAATGCTTGTTGCCGGAATGATTCCCGGATTTCGCACATTGATGGTGACGGTTCTATAAGTGATTTTCGGGATTTGACAGTAGTTATCCTGCACCTTAAACACAAAATGATACGGAATTATTTCCGCAACATCGCCATAAGCGGTTACCACATGATCGCAATCTGTTTGCCACGAAAACTGCGTTGTTGATCCCTGAATACCAATAATAGCCGGAGTTTGATTCAGCGTAGCGCAAGGTCCGACAGCACAACCGCTGGTGCTGGTGAAATTGGTTCCGTACAACAAGCCTGTAGAAGTCAAAATATTGTTTTGCGGCGAACCGTCTTGCAATACTTCTACATCAGTCGACGTGAGGTTAAACGTGACAAGTGTTCCCGCATCAACGGTGGTTTCAAACAAGCCCGCGAATGGTGGAGTGATCACCGGAGCCGTATTGTTTCCGGTACAATTGAGCACAATGAGTTGCATTTCGCGCTCCACCTCGGCAATCAAAATGCCTTTTCGGAAACTTTGCGTGACAACTTTCACCACGAAACTACCGATGGTTGAACTATTAAAGGTCAATTCACCCGAAAGCGGATCAATTTGAGCGGGAATATTTCCGGCCTGAAAACTGGCATCGGGAGTAGGGTTGGTAGATGAAAATCCGATTTCGTAAGGCACAGGATCGGGGCTAATTGGCGGATTGTAAACTCCCGAGAAATTATTCATTGGAATTCCGAAAGCCATGTGCAACGAATCCAGGTCAACATCCACAGGATGCATGTTGTAGGAATAATTTTCACCCGAACAGCTTACCAAATACGGATCTTGCAGAAACTGAGGCGAATTGTCGATACACACACCGCCTGCCGCACCCGGAATAGGAAACATCTTGGCGGTAATGGTCAAACCGTAGTTATCAGGATTTTGAAGATTGGTGATGAGATTACTGCGCGAAAAATTGTCGTAGGTAAAAATCCATCCTGTTCCCGCCGGTGGAGTTCCTGGAAGTAAGATTACCGCGCTTCTGTAAGTGATTTTTTCAATAGCTCCGATACCGTTTCCGCCACTTGCTCCGCTACCGCAATCCAAAGCGGGCGGTGATCCGGGCACAGGTGAACATGTTGGAGAGATATCTTGTCTGCTGATAAAAGCGACCAGAATGTTACTTACGGTTGGATGATTCCAGACTTCAATGTTTTCCGAAATGGTATTGACTTCCACACCATTACAATCGCGGTAAAAAATCAGTTCGAAAACATAACCGTTTCCACTGCATTTCCAGGTGATTTCGCCACCCATCACATGCGTTGCACGCGCACTGTAAGCAGAGCACAAAACGAGTACTATCAGAAGGAAACGCAGACGCATAGTGTGAAAACGAAAAATTGAACCTTTTAGTGTAAAACGGATTTAAAACGAAATCGTTGCTATCCCGCGGTAACTATTAAGAAATCTTCCCAATTCAAGTACGTTTTTGCCAAGTCCTGCAAACGTGGTGCTTGCATGGCACGAATTTCAGCAATGGCACGGTCATAAAAACCAAGATCCATTCCATGCATATCCACACTGTTGTACATGTCTAACATTGCATAAGGTCCGTCGGCGCTTTTGAGTAATTGCCCCAGCATGTAGTTGCGCACCAATTCCAATTCTTCGTCTGAAACCAATTCTTCCTGCAAGCGCTTCAATTCAAATTGAATCTCGGTGAGTGTGGCTTCGGTAACATCTTTCCCAACTTCGGTGACAATCACAAAATATCCGTCGTTTTGCAATTCCATGATTACGGAACCGATACCGTAGGTATATCCTTTGTCTTCGCGAATGTTCGACATCAAACGACTACCGAAATAATCGCCCAAAATGGTGTTTAAAAACTGAAAACCGATGTAATCAGGATGCTGTTTCGGGAAGAGTATTTTTCCCATGCGAATGGCAGTTTGAACCGCTCCTTCAACCGGAAAATGATGGCGCTTTTGTACAGTTTCAAACGATTTACCAAATGCAGGAATGCGATCTACAGCCCATTTTCCGAATAAATCGATGAGTGCATCAACCGAATCTTGTTCTACATTTCCGACCAATGTAATGCGCGTTAATCCATGCAAATAGTGATCTTTGAAGTAATGTTTCATGGCCGCGTAATTGCCTTGTTCAAAGTCGGAAGCTTCGGCGAGTGTAGAATAGTCTGCATGCGATTCAAACAACAATTTTCGAAACTGCTGTTGACCTACATTGCGCACTTTTTGCTGATTCTCACGGAATTTTTGTCCCATTGAACGCAAGGTGTCTTCCACTTCACTTTCGCGAAAACTCAATCCGTTGATGGCTTCGCCGACCAAAATCGCAATGCGATCAATGTTTTCGCGCAAGCAGTAAATGCTCACTACAGCGGTTTCAAACGAAAGATCGGTATCCAAAAATCCGCCCAATGCGTCAATGCTTTCGTGAATTTCAACCGACGATTTGTCAGCTGTTCCCGAAAACAATAAACTGTGAACAATGGCGGGAATGCTTTTGTCTCCACGGATAATTCCGGCATCGAAAAACAAATCTAGGCGCACGGTATCGTTGGGAACATCTTTCATCCAAAGTAGACGAACCTCTTCGGTAACGTCGAAAATATGCGGTTTCACAAAATCTATGTGCTGTACCGGAAGAACGGTTGGTTGTGTAGTTCGGAGCATCATGCTTGAATGGCTTTTACGCGTAAAACGGAACAATTTTCTCTGCGGAGCATGGTTTTACCCAATTCCTGAATGTGTTTGGCAGTAACGGATTGGTACAGCGCATTCTCTTCGTTTACACCGTTGGCATCGCCCAATAGCTCATAAATGCAGAGATTCATGGCGCGGTTCAATAAACCTTGTTCCTGAAATTCTTTTACCGTTCTGATTTTGATCAACAGTCTTGCTGCTTCACTTTCAGATAACGGATGTGCGTTGAGTTCATCGAGTGTTTCCCACAGCGCTGTTTCCAATTGTTGGAACGTAACGCCATCGCTCAGTTTTCCGTCAATCACCAATAAACCTTCGTCCATCGAACCAGTGATGTAGGCGTTTATGGAAGTGACCAGTTTGAGTTCTTTTTTGAGTTTTCCGTACAACCGCGACGATTTTTCACGTCCGAGTGCATCGGAAATGATATCGGCCACGTAGTATTCAAATGAACGTCTTTCCGGCATTTTGAACGCGTAATAGAATGCATCATTCGGTACGGCGCGTTCAATGGTTTTTTCGCGGTATTCGGTTTGTTGCGGTTCGCGAGGCAACATACGCTCGGGTTTTAACGAAGCGGGAATGTCACCAAACCATTTGTTAACCAACTCGGTGGTTCTTTCCAACGAAATATTTCCTGCAATGCACAAAATAGCATTGGCCGGGTGGTAATGTGCTTTGAAAAATGCTTTCACATCTTCCATTTCTGCTTCTTCGATGTGCTTGATTTCTTTACCGATAGTGGCCCATTTGTAAGGATGTTCGCGGTAAGCAAGCGGTCTGAGTTCGAGCCACACATCGCCATACGGCTGATTCAAATAACGTTGTTTGAATTCTTCAATAACCACGTTTCGTTGCACTTCTAAACTTTTCGGAGTGAAAGCCAACGACAACATACGATCACTTTCCAGCCACAAAGCCGTTTCAATATTCTGAACAGGCAAGGTGTCGTAGTAATTGGTAATGTCATTCGACGTAAAAGCATTGCTTTCGCCACCGGCAAACTGAAGTGGTGCGTCAAAATCGGGAATATTGACCGATCCGCCAAACATCAGGTGTTCAAAAAGGTGCGCAAAGCCGGTACGGTCTTCCGTTTCGTCACGTGCCCCAACATCGTAAAGCACATTTACCACGGCTATCGGAGTAGTAGGGTCAAGGTGATGAATAACGGTGAGTCCGTTGTCGAGTTTAAAGCGATTGAATGCAATCATTAAAACGTATATTTTGCGGAGGTTTGTTCAGCCAACGCTTGTTTAAATTCGGTGATGATTTCCTGTACGATTTCGGCTGCCGGTTTTATTTCGCGGATCAACCCGGCCACTTGACCTATTTCCAATTCTCCTTCGATCAAATCGCCTTCAAACATGCCTTTTTTGGCACGTCCACGACCTAAAAGTGCATTTAATTCGTCAATTGTAGCTCCTTTTTCGTAAGCTTCGTGAACTTGATTGTAAAAGGCGTTTTTCACCAATCGAACAGGGGTTAATTCTTTTAAAGTAAGCATCGTATCGCCTTCTTCCGAGTTGACCACAGCTTCCTTGAAATTTTCGTGTGCCGAAGATTCGGGCGAAGCAACAAAGCGCGATCCGATCTGTACACCGTCGGCTCCTAAATTCATGGCGGCCAACATGCCTCGTCCTGTACCGATTCCACCTGCCGCGATTAATGGAATTTCCACTTCTGCTTTCACAATCGGAATAAGGCAAAAGGTGGTGGTTTCATCGCGTCCGTTGTGTCCGCCGGCTTCAAAACCTTCGGCTACAATGGCATCAACGCCTGCATCTTGTGCCTTTTTCGCAAATTTGGCGCTCGAAACCACATGTACAACTGTAATTCCTTGTTCTTTCAAGCGAGCTGTATAGGTTTTTGGGTTTCCTGCCGAAGTAAAAACGATGGGAACGTTGTGTTTAATGATCAGTGCAATGTGCTCTTCGATGTTCGGATAAAGCATTGGTAGATTTACCGCAAACGGTTTGTCGGTAGCGGCTTTGCACTTTAAGATGTGTTCTTCCAGGATCGCAGGATACATAGATCCCGAACCGATAATTCCGAGTCCGCCGGCATTGGAAACCGCCGAAGCTAATTCCCAGCCCGAACACCAAATCATTCCCGCCTGAATGAGCGGATATTGAATATTGAAAAGCGATGTGATTCTGTTTTGCATGCGTATGAATTACTGCTGATGACGCGTTTGCATCTCATTTTATTGAAACACGAAAGTACGAAGTATATCTCTTTTTTCAGGTGAAAGCAGTTTTTTTAGATGAAGCTTGCACATAAAGTCTTCCGTTTGTGTCGAAAGAATAAATAAAAATTGTTTTTTTTCGATTTCAAACAACCTTCGTTATATTTTTGGCGTCTCTAAGCAATAAGGTTTAAAAAAGAGTGGATATGTTAATTATTAAAAGGTTTTGTCAATTTTTTGGTTTGCTTATGTTAATCGGTGTGAATTTGACTTCATTCGGACAAACAACGGTAACCAACAACTTGACGGTTGAACAATATGTTCAGAATGTCTTATTAGGTGGTGGTGTTACGGTTTCAACTATTCAATTCAACGGTGGTGTAGCAACAATTGTGAGCGAAAGTGTAGGAGAATTTAATGCTCCGGTTGGCAACTTTGGTTTAACAAACGGTTTGATCCTTGGAAGCGGTAATGTGCAAATGGCAGCTCAGGCAAATTTGGGAGGAGGTTCGAAAACAACTTTTTGCTTTTGCACGCATAATTTAATTTAAAGAATAATCAATTTTTACAGAATGAAAAAGATACTCTCCCTCCTCTTTTTATCTTCATGTTATTTCTCGTATTCTCAGATTCAGATTACGAGTGGTATTACTCCCGCAAATCTTGTTCAAAATGTTTTGATCGGAAATGGTGTTTCTGCAAGTAATATTTCATTTACAGGTGATCCGAATCAGATTGGACAATTTAACGGTGTTAATTCAACTATTGGCATGTCTGCCGGGATTGTCATTGCTTCCGGTGATGTAAATACTATTCCAACCCCCAATCCGTCCACTGCTTATTCAGGTGCAGGAGATCCTGATTTATTGACGATTGCTCAATCGGTAACAACCAATCCGGATGCTGGATTTATTACGTCAACAAACGATGCTGCCATTTTGGAGTTTGATTTTGTTCCGCAAGGTGATACAGTGAGTTTTAATTTTGTGTTTGCTTCTGAGGAGTATCTAACCTATGTAAATACATCGTATAACGATGTATTTGGTTTTTTTCTAAGTGGTCCGGGGATTACAGGGCCTTATGCTGCACCGGCTGCTTTTCCTAATGGGGCAATTAACTTAGCATCTGTGCCAGGTTCTAATCCACCGCTTCCGATCACTATCAGTACAATTTATCCGCCTGGAGACTATGATTTTGATGGGAATCAGGATCCGGGATTCAATGAGCAATATTACATCGATAATCCGACAGATAATACACATGGATTAAATGGGTTTACGACTCCACTTTCAATTGGTTTTGATGTGATTTGCGGTGAAACATATCATTTTAAATTTGCGGTTGCAGATTGTCAGGATGGTGTCTTAGATACAGATGTGTTTTTTGAAGCAGGAAGCTTTCAGTCTGAAGTTGTAAATATTGCAATTGCA
>JBILJP010000290.1:0-6837 GCA_044377135.1 Fluviicola sp. | reverse complement strand
CAAGCTAAAACGGTGATTGTTTTTAGGGCGAATGGAGTTGATTTCATGCGTTTCATTTTAGGTTAAACCGAATCATAACGATTAACAGCACAAAATTGCGGAAAACCATTGCTGCTAGTTCGCTGATTCTAAAATGATTTCAACAAGTCAGGTTTGATAATGCGGATTATTTCCGGAGCACTTTCAGGTTATACACCCAATCGTTTCCAAACACAAAAGCGTTGTCTGTAAAGCGAATGATGTACGGATCGGCGTCTATTTCTACCTGAAAAACTGATTGACCAACGGGTTTCAGGTGATAGCGGATCAGTCGGAAAAGTACGAGCACCAATTCTTGTTTTCGGCGGTTGTATTTTATTTTGACCGTTCGGTGCATTTCTTTGGAATAATATTTCCCTTGAAATGAAGGTGTGAGTTCTGTAAAAGCCGAAACAGCCGTGTAGATGCGCTTGGTTTGAAAATAGGTGCCGGTGTACCAAATGAACTGCTTGGTGTTGTCTTTGAGCACGTGAAACACCAATTCGTTGCCGGCAGAATCGGAAAAGAACAATCCGGTTGATTGATCGGCAAGTGATTCGAGGGTTTGCAAGGTATACGTGCTATAAACGGTTTTACCGGAATTATAAACCCGAAGGTCGTGCGTGGAATCGTTTCCGACAACGTGACGAATGATATTGTCTTCCGACAGATACGTTCCGTTCATTTCCGAAAGTGCCAAACCTTCAAATTGCAACGCTTCGGGTCGTTGGTAATCGTTGAAGGAAATAAGCAGGTTAGAGATTTTATCACAGATCTCGAAAGGTGAATCGAGCAAACTATTGGTAACAATCATGATCGTAATTCCTTGTGCGGGAAAGCGCCGGAACTGCGTGAGGTATTCACCCCAGCCACCCGAATGTTCGATCACGCGTTGTCCGCGGTAATTCTTCAGGATCAATCCGCCGCCATAGTGACAATTGGAACCGTCTGACAAGGTAAAACCCGTTTCCATTTTAGCAATCACCGCCGAACGATTACGTCCCGTTTCGTGATTGACAAACAATTGGTTCCACTTGGATAAATCTTCCAACGAGCAAAAAACGCCCGTAGCGCCAATCACATCGCGGTGAGCGCGACTTTTAAACGCTTTTGTTTTGGCTTCGTTGATGAGGTAATTACTTGTTCCGTCAGCTTGTTCCTTCAACACACCTTCATTCACAAAGGCGGTTTTCATATCCAGCGGCTCAAAAATGGCGTGCTGTAGAAACTGAGCGTACGATTGTTTGGAAACCCGTTCAATAATGGTTGCCAGCATCATGTAGCCCGTATTCGAGTAACAGAATTGCGTTCCGGGATTGAAGTTGAGTTCTTTGTGTGTTTGCAGAAACTTCACCATTTCAGGATACTGCAGGTTGTGGTTGTTGGAAAGATTCAGCAGGGAAATCAAATCGGGGTAATCGCGCAATCCGCTAGTATGCGCCAATAGTTGTTTGAGGGTGATCGGATGTCCGAAATCGGGCAATTCGGGCAAGTAGGCGTGAATTTCATTGGTCGTGAGCAATAAACCACGTTCTTCGAGCAAATAAATGGAGTAGGCGGTAAATTGTTTGGTGACCGAACCAATGTTCATGATAGAGGTTTGCCCCATCGGAATTGCTTTGCGGGTATTGGCGAAACCGCATTGATTGGTATAGATAACTTCGTTGTTTTTCAGAATGCGAACGGCAAAACCTGGCAGGTGTTCTCGTTTGGAACACGTGAGTAGCGAATCGAGTGCTCCCTTCCGAAATTCCTGCGCATGGGCGAATGAAAAAACACCAATGATCAGTTGACACAGAAGAAGAAAAAGTACCGGTCGCGACATAGTGTAAAAACGCTCGTTCTATTATGATATTGTTGTTGGAATACTGTTCAAGTTATTCGATTCTTAACACAATTCCAAATGTACATTTTTTACTGAATTAGAGCGATATACTAGCCTGAACAATAGAAGTCAAGGCAAAGTACAAGATTGAATGAATGGTTGTTTTGAATGAAAGATGTCTTGGTCAGTTGAATTTATACAATTGTACCACGATTATAAAGTCATAGTGTTTGAAAATGGATTCTCCTTTATTGCGTTTACACCGGTAAAATGTTGTGTCTTCTCGTCTTTATGTTTTTTATTTTACTACAAGGACACGAAGGCACAAGGAAATTAGTTGGAATAAAAAAACCGCCCTAACTAAGGCGGTTTTAACTAAGGAGATTGAATTTCTTAGTATTCATCTTCATTAAACAAGAAGTCGTCTTTTGACGGATAGTCAGGCCAAATTTCTTCGATACTTTCGTAAATATCGCCTTCGTCTTCCAAATCCTGTAAATTCTCTACCACTTCCAATGGTGCCCCTGCGCGAATTGCGTAATCGATCAATTCGTCTTTTGATGCAGGCCATGGAGCGTCCTCCAAATATGATGCTAATTCTAGTGTCCAGTACATCTTCTAAAGAGTATTAGTGTTTGTTGCGCAAAAATAATCTTATTTTCAAAAAATCCAAGTTCATTGACACGGAAAGAAAAAAATGTTTTAAACTATTTTTCAATAATCTGAAAATCAATTCTTTCTAGGCTTCCATGGCATCTCTTCGGCGCCCAAATCTTTGGTGAGTTTGCGCGAAAGCATGAAAAGGTAATCACTTAAGCGGTTCATATACGCACCAATAAGTGCCTCCACGGGTTCATTTTCGGCTAAATGCGACACCAAACGCTCTGCGCGGCGACAAACACAACGTGCAATATGGCACTGTGAAACCGTTGGATGACCACCCGGAAGTACAAAGAATTTCATCGGTTCCAGCTGCTGATCCATAGCGTCGATTTCTGTTTCAAGGAAATTCACGTCGGTTTCCAACAATTTCGGTAATTCCATGGTTGACTTCACCGGATCTGCCGCCAAATGTGAACCAATGGTAAACAAACGATCTTGAATTTCCAACAAAACGGGAGTAAGTGTTTGGTCTTGGATCAAATCGCGCAACAAACCGATGTAACTGTTCAATTCATCAACCGTTCCGTACGATTCAATGCGAATATGGTGTTTGGGTAAACGCGTTCCACCGATCAATCCGGTAGTGCCGCTATCGCCTTTTTTGGTGTAAATTTTCATGTAGTAAAGATAAATGGGAATTATGAATTATCAATGATGAATTATGAAGTTCCGAAATGGCTAAAAAACCCACCAACTAAAAAACTCACCAAACTCAAAAAAGACGATTCTTCCAGATTTTCGGTCGAATGGTGAACTGTTCTTTCAATTGTTGCGGTCGGCGCCAAACAAGCCCCATTCTGCCCAAGTCTACCGTTACGTGAAAACGATCATCTTGAACGATTTGCTGCCAGGCTTCCCACATATCATCGCTCCAGCGAATATCATCGAAGATAAAAAGCGTTTCTTCGTGCGAATGTTGTTGCAGTAATTCGAGGTAATTCAGGGTTGCGGTTCCGTCGTGGTGACCGTCGATAAAAATGAGGTCGTATTTTACGAAAACAGGTTGCGTCAAAAATTCCTGAAACGACGCATTGATCGTAGTAATGCCATCGAGTTTCCAGTAATCAAACGATTGGCAGGCTTTGGAAAGGGTAGTGGGACAACCTTCAACGGTGATGATGTGTGATTTCGGATAGCCCATTTTCAGTTGAACGGTTCCTATTCCCAACGAAGTGCCCAATTCCAAAATATGCGCCGGTTTGTAGAAATGCGCCAGTTGGAACAACACATCACCGTAAATTCCGCTGCTGGAACTATTGGTTAAAAGCTGTTGTTTGGTGCGGGTTTGCGACAATTGTTTGGATCCTGCTCCTAAGTCAATGATCTGAAACGGTTCACGATCGCGCTTCAATTGAGCGTACCACTTTTTTCGAAGTATGTTAAAATTTTTCTCAACCTTTGTCGTTAAACAGGTATCCACGAGTTGAAAAACAAACGGAGAGTGAACGCCATGTCGACCTTTTGCCTGACGGAAGAACGACCAATAAGAACGACTGTGTTGCATGGTGCAAAGAAACAAAAACACTACATAATAGTTTGCATTCAATGCCAAATACTACACTTGAAGAACAACAAACCCGTATAGCGCAGGCACAGCCGGAGTTATTATTACATGCACCTTGTAAATTAGGCGAAGGAATTGTGGCAATTGCCGAAAAAGATGCCAAACGTTTACGCGAATTATTTCATTCTTCTGAAGAATCGAAAGCATATTTTATACCGGCTTCTGGTTCCGGATCGCGTATGTTTGAGTTTTTGTTCGATTTTTTGGCGTCACCAACCGAGGGAAATCGTGGTCAGGTAGAGCGCTTTTTGAATCACATTGAAGATTTCGCGTTTTTCTACCAATTTCCACCGGAAGTACAGCACCAATTGAGTGAGCGTACCATGGAAATTGACGCGTTTGTGGCCTATATTCTCAACGACAACGGAATGGGCTTGGCGCATTTGCCAAAAGGATTGATCCCGTTTCACAAACACGGACCATTTTTATTGAATCCGTTTCACGAACATATTCTACAAGGTCTGGCGGTTGCCAATCAAACCTGTAATTTTCATTTCACCATTCGCTCTGCCTTTCAGCAATTGATTGATAAGCGTTTGCAGCATTTGGAAGGAATGACGGGCAAAAAGCCGATTGTTACCTTCAGTGAACAAGATCCGGAAACAGATGCTTTTGCTTTTACGAAAGACGGTGAATTGGCGTTTTGTGAAAATGGCGAACCGTTGCGCAGACCTGCAGGACATGGAGCATTGCTCAGCAACTTGAATGCCCTGGAATCGGATGTGATTTTCCTCAAAAACATCGATAACGTTCAGCACTGGAATCATTCGGAAGAAGCCATTCAAACCCAGCAATTGTTGGGCGGTTTGTTATTGGCGGTTCAAGCCGAAATCAATGCTATTATTGAAAATCCGTCATTGGAGGCGATAGTAAAACTGAATGAATCGTGTGAGCTGTATCATGCAGATGATTTGAAATTGCCACTCGACCAAATAGTTGAGTTATTGAAACGACCAATCCGCGTGTGTGGTATGGTACGCAACGAAGGTTTACCTGGCGGCGGACCGTTTTGGGTACACGATAAAGGCCGAATTTCGAAACAAATTGTTGAAAAAGCGCAAATCAATACCCGCGCTGATCAATACCGATTGATGATTCAATCCACACACTTTAATCCGGTAATGATGGTGTGTTCGGGTAAATTGCACGACGGATCGAAAGTAGATTTCATGCGTTACAGCGATCCGGATAATTACTTCATCGTCAACAAAAAATACCGAGGCAAAGAAATTTGTTTCACCGAACTTCCCGGATTGTGGAACGGTAGCATGGCGCATTGGAACAGCCTTTTCATCGAAATTCCGAGCACCACGTTTAGTCCGGTGAAAACCATTTTGGATTTGTTGGAAGCCTCACATCAGAAATGAGATTTTTGATGCTTGATTTTTAATGTTTGATTGAATTTTTATCAAAAGATAAAGAACTACATTCCTTTGGCAATCTGTTTCTATAATATGTGTTTATCGGAAGGATAGCCAATAATTTATTGTGAAGCCTCATCAAAAATTCAACATCAAAAATCAAGCATCAGAAAGAAGTTACTCTCTTCGTTCCCCAATCTGCTGACGCCACATAGCGTAATACAATCCTTTTTCGGCAAGTAATTCTTCGTGTTTTCCGGTTTCAATGATGATACCTTTTTCGAGTACGAAAATGCGATCGGCATGCATAATGGTCGACAATCGATGAGCAATCAGCACCGTAATGTGTTCTTTCTGATTGGTAATGGCTTTTATGGTATTCGAGATGGCTTCTTCGGTCAATGAATCCAAAGCAGAAGTTGCTTCGTCAAACACCATCAATCGCGGACTGCGCAACAAAGCACGAGCAATAGACAAGCGTTGTTTTTCACCGCCGCTTAGTTTCATTCCACCTTCACCAATCACGGTATCGATTCCTTTTTCACTGCGTTCGATGAGGTTGTCACATGCTGCTTTCGACAACGCCTGATTGATTTCATCGAGCGTAGCATCCGGTTTCACAAACAACAGATTTTCGCGAATGGTTCCTGAGAACAGTTGGGTATCTTGTGTTACGAAGCCCAATTGTTGTTGCAATTCGTCTTTATCGAGGTTGTTGACGCTGATATTGTTGTAATGAATATCGCCACTTAGCGGAGAATAAAGTCCCACAAGCAATTTCACCAATGTACTTTTTCCGGAACCACTTGGACCTACAAACGCAATTGTTTCCCCTTTTTCTACATCAAAGTAGATATTGGTCAAGGCATCGTATTGGGCGGTTTTATGACGGAAAGACACATTCTCGAAACGCAAACGCTCAATGTATCCCATCGGAACGGGATGAGACGGTTTTACCTCAAGTGGCGTATTAATGATTTGCTCGAAATTTTCCATCGAAGCCTGCATTTCGCGGTAGCTGATCAACACAGAACCAACTTCCTGCAACGGTCCGAAGATGAAGAAGGAGAAGAACTGTAGCGTGATGATTTGTCCGGGACTTAGCACACTTCCGAAAACGAGGTAACACAAAATGAACAAAATGATCTGACGCGTAAGGTTCACCAATGTTCCCTGAATGAAGGAAATACTGCGGATATCGCGTACTTTTTTCAATTCCAGTTGCAGGATTTTGCGTGTGGTATCGTTCAGTCGGTTGGTTTCCTGATTCGTTAAACCAAGACTTTTAATCAATTCGATATTGCGTAAACTTTCGGTGGTACTTCCGGCCAATAATTTGGTTTCGCGCACAATAGTGGTTTGCACTTTTTTGATGCGACGCGAAAGGTAACTGGTAATAAGACCGA
>JBILJP010000021.1:0-25264 GCA_044377135.1 Fluviicola sp. | reverse complement strand
GTAATTCCGCGACGCATTGATTGCAGTATTTTGGTGGAACCGTGTTGTAACGGCATATCCAGGTAATTACACACATTCGAGCGGTTTTTCATTACATCCAACACATCCATCGGGAAACCGGAAGGAAAGGCGTAATGCAAACGAATCCAGTCAATTCCTTCCACATCGGAAAGTCGGTCAACCAATTCGGCAAGGTTGCGTTTTTTATAAATATCGAGTCCGTAATAGGTCAAATCCTGCGCAATCAACAAAATCTCTTTTACACCGCCTGCAGCCAATGATTTAGCTGAAGTGAGCAATTGATCCATCGGTGTAGAAACGTGCTTACCACGCATGAGCGGAATGGCACAAAACGAGCATGGACGATCACAACCTTCGGCAATTTTGAAATAAGCATAGTGCGCCGGAGTTGTGAGCAAACGTTCACCCACCAATTCGTGTTTGTAATCGGCTTTGAGCGTTTTCAATAAACGCGGCAAATCGCGCGTTCCGAAAAAAGCATCTACTTCCGGAATCTCAAGTTCCAAATCGTCTTTGTAACGCTCGGAAAGGCAACCGGTCACATATACTTTGTCAACCAACCCTTCATTTTTCGCATCCGCGTAGCGCAGAATGGTATCAATGGATTCTTGTTTGGCGTTATCGATAAATCCACAGGTATTGATGATCACGATGGACGCGTCGTCTTGTGTAGATTCATGTTCCACATCGAACTTATTCGCCTTTAGTTGTGCCATCAATACTTCCGAATCGAAGGTGTTTTTAGCGCAACCCAAGGTTACTACATTGACTTTGTTTTTACGAAGTGTTTTGGTTTTCATTTCCGGAATGCTTTTCAAATATGCCTGCTTTCTATTGAAAGAGCGTGCAAAGTTACGTCAAAAACTTGGTTACGCTAAATGTTGGTACAAAACTTGCCTTCCTGTTGATTGACGAAGATGTTTATATTTGTGTAAAACCAAAACAACGAACATGAAAACAATCCTTCTTTCCATAAGTATGCTGCTATTGTTGGCATGTGGAACCAAGAAAATTGCCGGAGACGGAACTGGACAAACCATTGAGATGAAAACAGAAAAACGACTAACGGCAACGATTGGTAAATCAGAAATGAGTACCAATCAAACAACCATTACCAATGCTAGTATTAGCGGAAACAAATTGATGCTGAGTATTTCTTATTCGGGTGGTTGCAAAGAACATTCGTTTAGCTTGGTAGGCGATGAAGCGATTTCTAAATCATTGCCTCCACAAAGAGCCGTTCGATTGATTCATTCAGGTGAAAAAGATCTGTGCAAAGCCATGATTCTGAAAGATCTTGAGTTTGACATTAAAAACCTGGCTTACAAACAAGAAAAAGGAAGTGAAATCATCCTGAATATTGAAGGTTGGAAAGAACCGTTGAAATATACATTTGAATGATAAGATCTAGGTAGGTTCGCGATCAGCCTTAGGCAGACAAGTTATCGCGAACCCACATAAAATACAGTAAAAAGGCTCAGGATTTCCCGAGCCTTTTTTGTTATTTAGTTTGCGGTAATTCAGGGAATTCCGAATCTTTCATGCGATCAATTTCTTTCTGGGGAACCTTACGCACCAGCAAATAAACACCAATCAAGACAAACGGAATGCTGAGCAACTGACCTGTATTGAACAAAGGCTGTGCTTCATCAAAACTGGATTGTCCTTCCTTGATGAATTCAATGAGGAAACGCGCCAACCAAATCAAGACCATAAACGCACCGAAAATACGTCCCGGCATTTCCTTCGCTTTTGTTTTCCAATACATGTACAACAACACCGAGAACGAAAAAATGTAGGTAATCGCTTCGTACAATTGTGCCGGATGACGGTAAACGTGCTCTCCGTTAACCAGGTACTTTTGTTCCTCGTTCATGAATTTGAATCCCCAAGGCAAATCGGTTGGAATACCAATGATTTCATGGTTGACTAGGTTGCCCAAACGGATACAACATCCTGCAATGGCAATTGGCGCTACAATTCGATCCAAGATCCAAAACATTGGGCGTTTAGCAATTTTACGAGAGAAATAATAGAGTGTCAATAAAATCATAATGGCCGCACCGTGACTCGCCAAACCACCTTCCCATACTTTGAAAATGCTCAACGGATTATCAAAGTAGCCTTGCTCTACAACTGTTTTTCCATCCGGACCATAGGTGTTCCACCACGGACCGTAAAAGATAACGTGCCCCAAACGCGCTCCGATAATGGTTGCCATCACCACGTAGATCAGCAATTTATCAAGCACCATTTCCGGAACATGTTCGTATTTAAACATACGTTTGATAACGAAATAACCGATAATGAGTCCGGAAACAAACAGCAAACCGTATAAATTCGGTGTTTGATATCCTTCAATCAGTTGTGATGAAACAGTCCAGTCAATTCCAAGGTTCACGTTGTATGGTTTTATTGTTGGTCGAAAGATACTTGTTTTTCGCGATTCACTTTAAAAGCAAGCTGACTTCCGCGACCTTTCTTGAAAATTCGATTGCTGTTGTTGAGTCCTTTTCGCAACGCTTTTTGTTCTTCGAGCGGTAAATGAATCATATCTACGCAATCTTGCGAGCAGCAATTTTCCATTTTCTCTTTGCAGGAATCGCACTGAATGAACAGCAAATGGCAGGCTTCGTTCACACAATTGGTATGTGTATCGGCCGGTTCACCGCATTGGTGACATTTTGAAATGATTTCATCGGTAATGCGTTCGCCTCTGCGTTCGTCAAACACGAAGTTTTTACCCAAAAATTTATTCTCCAAGCCTTTTTCGCGGCATTCATTCGCGTATTTAATGATTCCACCTTCCAGTTGGTGCACATTTTTAAAACCGCGGTGTTTGTACCAAGCCGATGCTTTTTCACAACGAATTCCACCGGTGCAGTACATCACAATGTTTTTATCCTCATTTCCTTTCAGGTACAAATCTTCGATGATCGGTAAAGACTCGCGGAAAGTATCTACGTCAGGTAAAATCGCATCTTTGAAATGCCCCACCTCATGTTCGTAATGGTTACGGAAATCGACCAAAATGGTATTCGGATCGTTGGTAAGCTTGTTAAATTCCTCGGCATTCAAATGAATTCCTTTGTTGGTGACGTCGAAGGTCTCGTCCGTTAAACCATCGGCGAGAATTTTGTTGCGCACCTTCACTTTCAATTTCAGGAAAGGGAATACTTCGCCGGGTTCTTCTACCGCTTTGTTCAAACGAACTCCGTTAAGAAACTCGATGGAATACAAATCGTTTTGAAAACGAATGTAATTGTCGGTTGGAACAGAAATTTGCGCGTTGATACCTTCTTTTGCTACGTAAATTCTTCCAACCACTTGCAGGTTTTGCAATAATTGGTAGAGGTAATCTCTAAAAAGCTGAGGGTTGGGAATTTGAACATAATGGTAGAACGAAATGGTCACAAAAGCGTGTCCTTCGGCTCTGAGTTGTTGTTCCAATTCCTCTTTACTAAATGTATTCCACAGTTGCATGCTATGTCGTTTAAATGTAAAAAGTTGCTGCAAAGATACGAATTTGATTAGATTTGACCGACATAAACCGATCGCGAATGGCAACCCAAAAACAGAAAAAAAACACGGCAAAACCCAAACCGCAAACCATTGCCCCTGCTCCTGTTACCTTACTTTCGGAAAGCGTTATGGATAAGCGCATTTACTGGGCACTGTGCGCAATTGCTTTCCTGCTGTTTTCCAATACACTTACTCACGGCTTCGTCTTGGATGATTTGGCGGTGATTGAGCAAAATAAATTTGTGCAGGAAGGTTTTCCGGGAATTCCTAAAATCATGACGACGTTTTATTGGGAAGGTTATTGGGAATCGAATGGTGGTTTGTACCGCCCGCTGTCGTTGGTTTTATTTGCTGTTGAATGGGGCATTTCACCCAACAATCCGTTTATTCATCACTTTATCAATGTGTTGCTGTACGCCATCAGTGTTGGTGCGTTGTACAAATTGTTGCGATTGATTTTCAAGAACTATACGATCGGGATCTCATTTGGAATTGCCTTGCTGTTTGCGGTTCATCCCATTCATACGGAAGTGGTGGCAAACATCAAAAGTCGCGATGAAATCTTGTGTTTTTTGTTTTTCGCACTCACGTTTCGGGTGGTCATTACGAGTGAATTAAAAACATGGAAACACCGATTTTTGGCGGCCGGATTGTTCCTGCTTTGTTTGTTATCGAAAGAAGCGGGAATTCTGTTTTTACCGATTATGGGTGTTTACTTTTTGCTTTTCCAACAACAGAAAATGCTACAGGTTGCACGCACGTTTCTTCCGATTATCCTTATTTCTGGCGCATGGCTGGCGTTTCACCAATGGATTATTCAATCTTCGGTTCATGAACGAATTTCGTATACCTACCTCGACAACTCGCTGGTCGGCTGTCCTGATTCGGCATCGCAGGTAGCCACCGGAATTGCCATTCTAGGTCGGTATTTGATGAAAGCTTTTGTTCCGATGAACATGAGCTACGATTATTCCTACAACCAAATTCCGTGTGAAACGTTCGGTTCGCCGATTGTATTGATAACACTGGTTGTTTTAATCGGAATGGGATATCTCATTTACAGAAACTGGAAAAAACACCCCGCCATCAGTTTCGGGTTGGTCTATTTTCTGATCAGCATTTCACTGGTTACAAACGTTTTCACACTCATTGGCACCACCATGGGCGATCGATTGTTGTTTGCTCCGGTATTGGGGATTTGCATTGTTTTAGTAGTCGGACTGTATTTACTTTTCAAACAAACCGAAGCTGGAACTACCAGAACAAGCGCGTTTTACGGAGTGACTTTTATTGCCTTTTTGTGTTGCCTATTCTCTTTTCAGCGCAACAAAGTCTGGGCGTCAAACGAACGTTTGTTTACGGCAGATGTGGCTCACGCGCCCAATAGTGCACGGGTTCATTTCAATTACGGAGTGATTTTAATGGCACAATTGCCCGAAGATCTCAATAGACAACAAGCACAACTGCCCGATGTTGTAGCTACCTTTGAACGCGCATTGGCTATTGATTCCAATGATCATGGATCGCATGTAAATTTGGGTGTGTGTTATTATCGATTGAACGATTACCCGAAATCAATCACACATTCCAAAGAAGCGTTGAAACTCAATCCGGAAGATGTTTCCATTGCTGCCAACCTTGCTGATGCCTTTTTCAAGAACAATCAATTCGACAGCGCAGTAGTTCGTTATCAAAGCATCATTTCATCGAAACAAGCCACTGCAGGGAATTACAATTTTATGGGGACGGCTTATTTTAACATGAAGAAATACGAAAAAGCAATTCCTGTATTCAAAAAAGGATTGAAGCGCTTCCCGAAAAACGAGGAGTTAATGCTGAATCTCGGTAATGCGTATGGTGCTTCGGGTCAATTTGAACCAGCGAAAGAAACCTTTTTGGGATTACTCACCATTAACCCAAACAACAAACAAGCGATGCAGTTTTTAGCCATGACTTACCAACGATTGGGCGATGGTGCCAACGCACAGAAATATGCCACAATGGCAACTGCGCCTTAGCGGATTTTACTAGTTAAGAAATAATGGATTCCGGCATTTAACCCGAAGGATACACTGTTGTGGAAATCTCTTCCGTCGATGGCTTTTCCAAGATTTGTTCGGCCATTGATGGTGGCACCGACACTGAACCCAAGATTATTGACACGATACGTTAAATCCGCTGCTCCGAATCCATTCACTACAAAATCACTTCGGTTGATTCTGGATACGGTATTTAAAGCATAAGACCGGTAATCTTTGGTCATAAATACCTGATTCAAACCGAAACCTAAAGAGGTTGAAACCATCAACCGTTCATTGAAGGCAAAATCGTATCCTGTGAAAAGGTTCAGGCTGTAATTGCGGTAATCAAAGTTGTATTCACCAATTCTGAATGTATCATTTTGGTAAATCAACACACTTGAACCGTTATCAATCCAATATTCTTGTGAATAATCAACAAATGCATCCCAGCCTCCTTGAAGATAGCCGACTCCAACTCCCAATTGCAGGTTGTTTTTCATGCGTTTCTGATAGCTGAAGTTTGTTGTAAACTCATTATTGATCGTAGGTCTCAAGATCACTTTATCTCCGTAATAGTAATAAGCAAGTGCCGGAATGGAGTCTGTGATCCCGTCGTTTTCATTTTCTATTAGTTCTGTTTTCAACGGAACATACCCCAATCCAGCTTTGAGGCTGAATTTACTTTGCGGCCATACGATTGCAGGTCTTTCAAAATTAAAAGCGATTACTTCCTCCGAACTATCCGCCAACTGTTTATTAGACAAATTGTTAAATTCTGTTAATAGCTCAGTAGCTTTACTTAAACTATCCGATAAACCAAGTAAAGGCTGTATTGCCGCATACTCAACCGATTTCTTGTTTTTAAGCGGTAATTCAGCAATGCTTTTAGTCACCACAGCTGACCGAATAGGCGTTGCTTTTGATTGTGTGGATGCTGTTAATAAGCCACTAGGAGTGAACGATTCTTGTTTGGCAATGACTTCAACAGAACGATCAGCATTTTCAGCTTGTTTTGTTTCTTGTTTCGGAACAACAACTGCTTTTCTTGAGATAATCTCAGTTGTTTTGAACGAAGACGTTTTAGCACTTAAATTATTATCTATCTGTTTTGCCTCATTCAATGATTGTGTGGAGGAAGTCAATTCTTCTACAGAAGTTTCAGAAAATTCTTGCCCGCTGATGAAAGTTGAATCGTTTAACGGAGCTTCACCAAGCAGTTGAAGCTCTTCTTTCAATTCGGTAGTTGCAGCCACAATAGCCTTACTGTTCGTTTGCACGGGAACGTGATCGGGTGCATAGACAATTGCTACACCGGTACCGGTAACTGCCGTTGCGATTCCAACATACATCGTGATTCCCCATTTGGCGAAAAAGCCTGTTTTCGCGGCCGTAGCTGTAGTTGCAACCGCCGTTTTTGCGCCAATTGCTGTTGCCAACGCGCTGTAGCTCAAATGAGAAGCGTCGGGTTTGAAATTCTCCAACCCGCTTTTAAACATTCCATCTATCTCATCAAGCTCTTGCATAGCGCACACTCATTTTTTGTTCTAAGATTCCTTTAATCATTTTCCGCGCTTTCAGCAATTGCGATCGCGACGTGCTTTCCGTTATCTCCATATACTCTGCAATTTCCTGGTGCGTCAAACCATCAATTGCATACAAGTTAAATACCGTTCTATACCCGTTTGGCAACTCATGCAGTATCGCTACCAAATCTTCTTGTGTGAAGGTTCCATCTTCTTTCTCATCCTCTACAGGTGAATGTGAAACATCCAACTCCCGCTCGTTTTCAATCAATTTGAAACGGTAGTTTTTTCGTATATACATCAGTGCCGAATTGATTGCAATCCGTTTAATCCAAGGACTTATCGGTTTGCTTTCATCGTATTGATCGTAGTTTGTGTAGGCACTAATAAAGGTTTCCTGTACCACATCATTCGCATCGTCTTTGCAGCGGAGATAGCGCAACGCAATACCATACACCATTGATCTGTGTGCATTGTATAATCGCTCGAAATTCTCCGGGCGTTTTAGCTGTGCTTTGTCTCTGCTATGTTTGTTTGTAAACAAGAAGTTGGGATTTGATGTTTCGGCAATTTACAGATTAAGACCATTATTCAATCAATGACATTCGTCTTTTGTCCGCTAAATTACGTCTGAATCTTGGAAGCCTTAAACTCTTGTTTTAACCCATTTTGAACCGCATATTCTCAATTTTTGATTCTTATTTGTAGCGTAAGCATCTTTCGTGAATTACCTATCACATTCCATTTGGCAACTTTCAATCAACACAACATACACATCACACAACTAATATGCATTGAATAATGAAGCGTTGCCTGAAGACATACTTTTTTTTGAAAAAGAATCTAAATTGGAAACCTGACAGAAAAAAAACTACGTTTTTTGCTTTTTCTTTTTGGCAGCTGGGAAGAGTATGTTATTCAGAATCAAACGATATCCCGGTGAATTTGGATGAAGACTCAAATCTGTTGGCGGATCACCTACCCGATGCTGATAATCTTCCGGATCATGACCGCCGTAGAAGGTCCATGTTCCTTGCCCCAATTCGCCGTGCACATAACGAGCAGTTTTGAGTTCTTTGTTTTCACCCAAAATCAATACGTTCGATTTAATCTGGTCTTTTTTGAAGTCGGTGGTTTGTCCCATAAAACCGTTGATCACATCTGTGTGACATTGTGTAAGCATGGTCGGAACTACATCCCATTTTGCGGAAAACTCAAACAAGGTGAATTTATCCTGACTTTCGGGAATGCGGTGCAATTCGGTTCCGTCGATGGTGGAATATTCGTAGGTCAATGGATCGCGAACGAGTTGAAATTGCTCAAAGGCGAGTGTATTGTCGTAATCCAGTTTTTCTTGTGCTTTCGGATCGGCTCCGTCGCCGTCAAAAATCCTATCACAAATATCCGTTTCGTGAGCCGCGAGCGCAATATCAAAACTATCGGTACCACTACACATGGTAAACAAAAAACCACCACCGGCTACAAAGTTTTTGATGTTGTTGGCAACCGCGAGCTTCATTTGAGAAACTTTCGCAAAACCAAGTGATTTAGCCAATCCTTCCAAATCGGCAACCTGATTGCGGTACCATGTTTCATTTCTGCTGGCTGCGTAAAATTTACCGTATTGTCCGGTAAAATCTTCGTGGTGCAAGTGCAACCAATCGTATTTCGGAAGTACGCCCATCACAATGGATGAATCGTAAATTTTGTCATAAGGAATTTCAGCGTATTCCAACACCATTGTCACGGCATCATCCCACGGAAGTGCGCTTAAAGGTGTGTAAACCGCAATTTTGGGCGCTTTTTCCAATTGCACTACCTCCATATTGGTTTCGGGGTTGGCAATTTGCGAACGAATGGCATTGGCTTGTCCGTCGGCAATGATTTCATAACTCACACCACGAATAATCAACTCTTCTTCAATGGCCTGCAAGTGCGGAAACAAGAATGAACCACCGCGATAGTTGAGCAACCATTCCATCACCACATCATTGTTGAGCACCCAGTAAGAAACACCGTAAGCTTTGAGGTGATTGGTCTGACGTTCGTCCATGGGCACCAAAATAGCACTTGCGAAAGTCGATTTGACACAGATCAGAAAGGCGAAAACCAGAAAAATTCTCATGATTGATTTAATTCCTATAAAATTACAAAATAATTCTCTGCAAAAATGAGGCCTGAATTTGGTTTAAGATTCTTTAATAACCTCGTTTAAAACGGCGTAGAATCTCCTTGCGTGAAATCGTCTTCGATGTTGTTCATATTACTACCCAACGTAATTGTTCGGGTTGGCATATCGAAGTCACGACTAGCGGTAAGACCTGCATTCAGCGAAGCCGGATTAAAATCCTGGTTGTTTTCAATCACATCCTCGAAGTTTTCGAAACGGGCGTATTGACCTACGAAACGCAGACGTACCGAATCGAGCGCACCATTACGGTGTTTCGCAATAATGACCTCACCTACTCCCTGATTGGAAGATCCGTCTTCATCCTGCATCAATCCGTAATATTCCGGACGGTAAAGGAAACCTACGATATCGGCATCTTGCTCAATCGCTCCCGATTCACGAAGGTCGGAGAGCATTGGCCGTTTGTCACCACCACGGGTTTCAACCGAACGACTCAACTGCGAAAGTGCGATGATTGGAATATTCAACTCTTTGGCGATCTCTTTGATGGAACGCGAGATGGTTGAAATTTCCTGTTCACGATTTCCGGGTCCTTTTCCACCACCACCAGCCGACATGAGCTGCAAGTAATCGATGATCACCATCTGAATATCGTATTGCATTTTCAAACGACGGCATTTTGCCCGTAAGTCAAACACCGACAAGCCCGGTGTATCGTCAATGTAAATCGGAGCGGTGGAAAGCTTCGTAATACGTGTATAAAGTTGTTGAAACTCGTGTTCTTCGAGTTTTCCTTTTCTTAGTTTTTCGGCGCTGATACGCGATTCGCTTGAAATCAAACGTTTCACCAGCTGAACCGACGACATCTCCAGCGAGAAAACCGCTACTCCCATATTGAAATCGACAGCAGTGTTGCGAGCCATCGATAATACGAAAGCTGTTTTTCCCATCGCCGGACGAGCTGCAATTACAATCATATCCGAACGCTGCCAGCCTGAAGTCAATTCATCCAGTTTACGGAATCCGGTAGGAACACCAGATAAACCGTCGCTGTTTTTAGCCGCTTGCTCGATTTCGTTAATTGCCTCCATCACTACCGATTGCATAGTCGAGATGGATTTTTTCATATTGTTTTCGGCAATTCCAAACAACTGACCTTCGGCTTTGGTCAACAACTCAAATACATCGGTTGTTTCTTCGTAAGCATCACGCAAGGTCTCGGAACACATGCGAATGATCTCGCGTTGAATGTGTTTTTGTGCAATGATTCGCGCATGGTATTCAACGTGTGCCGAAGAAGCAACGCGTTGTGTGAGCGATGAAATGTAAACAGCTCCACCTGCTACTTCCAATTCGCCTTTATCTTTCAGCTTATGGGTTACGGTAAGCAAGTCAATCGGATTGGATGTTCCGAACAACTCGCGAATGGCTCCGTAAATGTATTGGTGTTTCGGATCGTAGAAACTTTCGGTGGACAACATATCAATGGTATCGGTCACCGCGTTTTTCTCCAACATCATGGCTCCTAAAACCGCTTGTTCCAAATCGGTTGCATGCGGCGGAATACGCCCCATATCAGCCGCTAGCGGAAGAATGGTGTTTTTAGTTCGTGCGCCTACACGGCGCGTGTTGTTGCCTGATTGTTGTTCATCCATGGTGCAAAGATACAATATCGCGTATCCAACACAGAACGAATTCTTGTTTTTTAGTTACTAAGATGAAATGAACAGGTTTTGAACAGTTTCAATCATCAGTACAAAAAAATCAGATTAAACAGCAATTCCAG
This sequence comes from Fluviicola sp., assembly GCA_044377135.1. Taxonomy (GTDB): domain Bacteria; phylum Bacteroidota; class Bacteroidia; order Flavobacteriales_D; family Crocinitomicaceae; genus Fluviicola. Next base: position 14,260 of record JBILJP010000021.1, on the reverse strand, counting down.
ATTTAAGTGATTGGATGATTTCCCCCATTCTGGTTTCAAATACAGTTGCTTCTACGGGAACCAACAGTTGTTTGAACAAATCCAACAATTCTTCTGAATGCACGGCTGATTTTTGGGTCGCAAATTCGAAATAAGAAAACTTCACCCACAATACTGCTTTCAGGTGCGTTTGATCGGCATTCCACATCAGCATTTCGGCAATTAATCCACGTTCGGAATAATCGATCAGTTTTGTTTCGATGATCACTTCCTCAGCCACCATTGCCGGTTTGAGGTACATGATTTGATTGGAAGCAACCACCCAAGCGCAACCTGTTTTTTTCAAATGACTAAAAATATCGAGGTTGTAATGTTCGGTCAAATGATCTTCACGGGCATTGAAAAAATAGTCAAGAAACCGACCGTTATTGAGGTGATTAAACGGATCGCAGTCTTGAAATCGGATCTTTACGCGTGATGTTGGTTTTTTCTCCATGGAATGTTTTGTTAAATACCAATCGGTATGTGGGTGATTAAAAAAATACTACTTCAGTTTCAGTTGTTCAATCATCTCATCGATGACATTTAAGATATTCTGTAAATAATTCGGATCGTCATTGAGCATAGAAAGGTAAACACCTCCTTCAATCATGGCGTAAATGTTTCCAGCCAACAGAGGGGCATTTGTTTCCGATTTCACTTGTTGGTGTTCAATTCCTTTTTCGATAATGCGAATCAGGTTACCAATCAATTGTGCGGCTGTTTCTTTGGCAGCTTCGTACAATTGCGGATTCACATGCTGAGCATCAACACCTACATTCAACAACGGACAACCACCACGAACTTTGCTCCACTCGAAATACGTTCGGTAAAATCCGGTAATGGCATACAACTTATCGATTGCATTGTTGGCTGTTCTAATTCCTTCCGCCATTGGGCTCAACACAAATTCTATGTTCTTGTAAAACGCCTTCAGCGCCAGATCTTCTTTGTTTTTGAAGTTGCAATAGATAGCGCCTTTGGTGAGTTGAGTGATTTCGGTGATATCCGAAAGACTGGTACCGATGTAGCCTTTTCTGTTGAAAAGCGGTGCCACACGATCCAAAATGTATTCTTCCGTTGTTTGATCTGCCTCTTTCACAGGTATTGATTTGAGACAAAGATACGGTAAATACCGATCGGTATTTGGATGAGGTAATTTTTTACTAAACAAATATAATTAGGTCGCGATCAGCCTCAGGCTGACAAGTTATCGCGACCCCAACTGTAAATTACTTACAAAAACTGTAGACTTTGATGAATCGCGACCCCACAGAAAACAAACTAAGAGAACAAATTAAACGACTAATTCCAACCCCACCGGACAGTGGTCGGAACCATGAATTTCATTGTGAATGGTAGCCGATTTCACCTGACCAAGGAAGGCTTCACTGACCAAAAAGTAATCGATTCTCCAGCCGATGTTCTTCTCGCGGGCTCCACCACGGTAACTCCACCAGGAATATTTCACCTCATCACCGTTTTTGGCTCTAAATGAATCAATCAACCCGGAAGCAAGGTAGTTATCCATTCCGTCCATTTCTTCCTGCATGTGCCCTGCCGATTTGTTGTAATTGGCTTTCGGACGCGCCAAATCGATGGATTTATGTGCCACATTCAAATCACCGCAAACCACTACCGGTTTTTTAGCTTCCAATCCTTTGAGGTATTTCAGAAAATCTGCATCCCATGTTTGACGGTATCCGAGGCGCAATAATTCACTTCCCGAGTTGGGGGTATATACCGTAATCAGGTAAAAATTGGCGTATTCAGCACAAATCACCCGACCTTCTTTGTCGTGTTCGGCAATTCCCATATCAAACGTAATGCTGATCGGTTCGGTTTTCGATAAAATTGCTGTTCCGGAATATCCTTTTCGCTCGGCTTCATTGGCATAAACGTAAGCATAACCAAGTGGCGCAACGGTTTCTTTTACTTGCTCGACCGTGGCTTTGGTTTCTTGCAGACAGATCATATCTGCATCCATTTCCTGCATGTCGGTTAGAAATGATTTTCCGGCGATAGCGCGGATGCCGTTTACGTTAAAGGATAGAATTCTCATGTTTTAAAGTTTTGTAGTTCTAAACTGCACGCGAGAAACTCCCGCAAATGTCGATTATCAAAGTATCAGAGTCCTAATCTTTTTCTAAGACCAGTATTACCGAAATAATCATGTAAAAATATTGGAAATGCACTTAACACAGCAACGGTTGAATCAATCTTTATATATTTTTCCAATTGCTTTTCAAATATATCACTTTGAAGAAACAACGTGTTGGGAAATCGGAAGCGATCGATTACGATATAGTTCATCTTTTGTAAATGCGCCATGATTAACATTTCCCAAATTTTAGCATCGTATTTTTTAAATTGAATCAACTCTTTCGCACATGTTTGGCTTACAAGATTTTTGTAGTTAATATTTTTCTTACACTGGACTTTTAAATGTTGAAAACTATGTAAATCAGAATAATGCTTTAATGATTCAACCATTGGATAGCTTATGTAAAGTTTCCCTTTATCGGTTTCCTCATTAAAAAACGTTAGCAGTTTTTCTGCCTTGGAATCTTCCGCCATCGTATCATGTCCATCATAATCAAAAAACAAATATATCTCTGCAAAATCATCCCTATCAAACTGTTGTAATTCTACATTGATTGCTTTTTCTTTCAATAATACAAAAGTGTCAATATCCTCATCTATTGATATTTCTTCAAACAACTGATAGAGATTATTGCAATAAGCACATGTGATAACTGTGTTAGAGTCAAGAAAAAAAGCTGGCAAATTATCAGCAATTTGCTTTTCAGTTCTTTCTCCTTCAAAAACAAACAAGATATTATTAGTCGACATTGAATGCGTTTGCTTTATACATCTTTTCAATATTGTGAGCCTCTCGAAGCTCCTTAACAGTGCATTTCGACAATGAACGTATTTTTTCTTTATAGATCAAGAAATAACAATCAGGTCTTAGTAACTCATTGGAAATAATAGATGTATTATGGGTCGTGAGAATAAACTGAACCCCCGTTTGTTTTAATTCTTCCACTATCAATGCTGACAATTCATGATGATAGAACGCATCAAATTCATCAATAAACAAAAACGAAACCTTTTCCCCACCTCTAATACGTTGAAACCAATAATAAAACGCCGAAAGTGCCTTTGTACCCTGCGAAGCTATGCTAAAGAATGGTATTTGTTTCTCTCCAAAATCAAAGGCCAGTGTTTTTTTATCCAGTTCCTCTACAGCAATCAACTTACATTCAATTCCAGCTTTGTTAAGAAATTTTTCAAAATCTTCAACATTATTTTGCTCAATAATATCTGCTAAAATGCTACCTCCTGAGGTCTCTAGACCAAAGAATTGATTACCATGTAACGATCTAAAAAACAACATTCCTTCTACGAACTTAAAAAATTCCAAGAAGGTTCTATTGAGTTCTGTGCCATCTAATTCTGAATTATTTTTCACGTATTTGAGAATCGATAATTCGCCGTTTTTGATCTCATTTTTTAGCGTTTCAGTTCCAGAGAAATGGAATCGTGCCGTACTACTAATTCTTCTATCTAAAAACGCCAATTCTTGGCCATTAATAACAAATCGTTCATATACTAATGTGCTATAATTTGATTTCTTATATTCGTAAATAACTGTCTGTTGATTAATTAAAAATTCATAATGAAATTCAGCAATATCTGATTCGTTATTTGCGTTCAAGTAAACTGAATATTCACTTTCTTTTTTGTAGTTGTCCGTCAAATGCTCAATGATATCAAAGATCGCCAGTCCCAAATTTGATTTACCTACCCCATTATGTCCGTACACAAGCGCAGCATTAACGATCCCGTTTTTTATGCATTCGCTATTGAACGTATAACCATTAGTATCAGTAAGATCAAACAAAAAGTCCTTGTTAAAACTTTTAAAATTTGATACGTTGAACTTCTTAAGCATATCTCTTCTTTTAAGAATATTAAGTCCAAAGTTATTAAAAAACAAAAGCCGTATTTTTTTTACGGCAGAATTCATAGTGATTTAATCTCGATTTTTCTTTTAAACTTCAAACAATACTCATCAGCCTTCAATCAAAAAATTGTATTAGTCTTCGTGATTGACACCAAACAAATCGAATCTACGTAAATTTACACCCATGAATGGTTTTGACCGGCAAACCTTGCATGATCTGGAATTTGTACAGATTCGTGAATGGTTGACAGCTTATAGTATTGGAGAAACAGCACAGCAACGATTGGCAGAACTTGAGCCGTCGAATGATTTTCCGTTGGTGGAACAAGCATTGCAACGCGTGAATGAGTTTAAAACCATTCGTACTGATGGCGAGTCGTTTCCTTCGTTGGATTTTGATGAGTTGTTGCCCGAAATCAAGCTTCTTCCAATCAAAAATGCGGTGTTGCAACAGGAAGGTTTTGTGCGCATTGTTCGCGCTTCGGATTTGGTGAATTCTTTGCTTCATTTCTTTGATAAACGTTCGCAGGATTTTCCTGAGTTGACGGCTCTATTGACCAATGTTTACCATACCCGCGAATTGATTGATTCCATCGAAAAGGTATTTGATCGCAAAGGACAAATCAAAGACGATGCTTCTCCGGAATTGGCGCGCATTCGTCAACAAATAGGCGTTTTACGCAACCAGATCAACCGCAATTTCGATAAGGAAATGCGTAAATGGCTCAAAGAAGGCATGTTGGGCGAAACCAAGGAAGCTTTTGTGAATGAACGTCGCGTACTCACGGTGATGTCGAGCCACAAGCGTAAAATAGGCGGCTCGGTGGTCGGTTCTTCCAAAACAGGAAGTTTAACATTTATTGAACCGGCTGTAAATGTGCCGCTGAACAATGAACTGGAGCTATACCTCGACGATGAACGCAAGGAGATTTTCCGCATTCTACAAGAACTGACCCGCGAAATTGCGCATCATTTACCGTTGATCGAAGCATATCAGGCACTCTTAACCGAGTTGGATTTCATTAACGCCAAAACAAAACTGGCGTTGGAACTCAATGCGGTGTTGCCGGGAATTGTGCGCCATACCCGTATTGAACTCATTGATGCCTTCCACCCAATCTTATGGAAAACCAATAAACTGGCCGGAAAACCGACACTTCCTCAAAGCTTGATTTTGGATCAGAACGGCAGAATGCTGGTGATTTCGGGTCCCAACGCCGGTGGAAAATCGATTACGTTGAAGACCATCGGTTTATTGCAAGTGATGCTTCAAGCGGGATTGTTGGTTCCCGTTCACGAAAACAGTCAATTGTGCTTTTTTCAGCAGGTACTGACCGATATCGGTGACAATCAATCCATCGAAAATGAGTTGAGTACCTATTCGTATCGCCTGAAGCGAATGAAGTATTTCTTGCGCGTTTCCAATAAACGAACCTTGTTGCTGCTGGATGAATTCGGGACAGGTTCAGATCCGGAATTGGGCGGAGCGCTGGCGGAAGTGTTCTTTGAAGAATTGTACAAACGCAAAAGTTACGCGGTTATCACGACACATTACGCCAATATCAAACTCAAAGCCGATCGTTTGCCACAAGCCGTGAATGGTTGTATGTTGTTCGATACCGAAACCCTGGAACCGATGTACCGGTTTTCAATGGGACAACCCGGAAGTTCATTTACATTCGAAGTAGCGCAGATGAATGGTATTCCGGTGAACTTAATTGAGCAAGCCAAAGGAAAACTCGACGACAGTAAGGTGAACATGGACAAATTGCTTCATGAGTTGAATCGCGAGAAATCGTACCTGGAGCAATTGAACAAGGCACACATTGAAGCCCAGGAATTAGCCGAAGCCGCTCGATTGGATTACATTCAGAAAAAAGAACGTTTCGAGGAACGCATGCGCGCGCAACAAGATGTGATAGAAAAAAACAACCTGTACCTCAATTCGGGGAAAAAGATGAAGCAGTTCATTGATCGTTACCAAACCAAATCGCGCAAAAAAGACATCAACAATCCGTTACTTGAAGACATACGTAAATACTTGTTGGTTGAAAAATCGAAAATCGAGGAAGCCAAACGAAAAGACGAGTTAGTAAAACAAGCCGGGGTTCCAGTAAAAAAACCAAAAAAACAAAAACCGGGTGTTGTTGAAAAAGATCCGTATCAGCGTGATAAGATTGTGCTGGGTTCAACCGTGAAAATGATCGAAACCAAACAATCGGGAACGGTAGAAGAAATCAAGGGTCATTTATTGACGGTGGTTTTCGGTTTTATGCGCTTAAAAGTGGAGCGAGAGAAATTGATGTGGGTAAAGTAGGGACACTCCCTTTAATTACAAAAAAACACCTGCTCCAATATACTTGAAACAGGTGTCAAATTTATACGCGTTCGTTATTTTACGACAACCAATTTTTCAGTTAATTCTCTTCCATTTATCACCAAATGCACCAAATACTCACCTGCTTCAAATTCAGATACATCTACAGTAAACGTGGTTGATCCTTTTTCAAAGCGTTGATTTCCCTGAAGAACGGTTTTCATTTTCATGTTGTACACAATAAAGCGACCGTCAACAGCTTCGCTTACGTGATCAATTGTGATATTCAAAAGATTTTTAGCTGGGTTGGGAACCAAAATCACGTCCATATCGCCCGTCATAAAAATTGTTTCTTCGCCAATAACCGTTCCGGAAGCGTCTAAAATTCGGTAGGTATTCCATCCATTGATAGGTTGTGCATCCTCGAAGAATCCGGTGTTAGAAGCAATCTTCGCTACTTCTTCAAACGAAGAATTATTCGCACTTCGTTCAATTTTCCATTCATCATTTGAGACATCTGTGCTCCATGAAACAAGCGATTTACGCCCTTCCTCCAACGAACGAACAGAAAACTCAGGCGTAGCAATTGCCGCAGGGCTTAATGTACGTGTAAAGGTATAGGTTGTTAACACCGATTCAGAAGCTGTATTACCCGACGTTCGGTAGCCCGTAAATTTGATCGTAATTGCTGTTCCGCCATTATCTATAACCTCTACTACACCATATTGACCTGTTGAAGAATTTGGATTTGGAAACGTTCCACCTTCACTATACGTTCCACCTTTAGTTGAACCGCTATTGTTTACCGCAGCTGCCTGAAAAACAGGATAGTCGTTTGGATTATTACTTCCTGTAGAAAAATCATGATTTGTTCCGTTGTCAATTGCAAGCATGTGTGCATCGCCGCTTAGAATAAACATATTTTTGATGTTATTATCTCTAAAAAAATTAGATAATTCTGTTCGTTCGGCAGTGTAGCCTCCCCAATTATCCGTTTGATTACCTCCAAACGAAACACCACTTACCCAGGCAATGATTAAGTTATTGTCGCGCGCAAACAAACATTGGTTTTTAAACCATGTTTTTTGAGCACTTCCCATAATAGAACCTGAAATTCGTTCTGACCGAAGATCGGAAAGAATAAAATGTACGCGTCCAATTGTGAAAGCTTGGTAAATTGGCACATTTCCACTACCCGCAGCAAGGGTATAATGTGGGACGTATTCTTGGTAAGATAAACGAGCATTCGTTCGTCCAACCGAAGTTGAAGTGCTATTGTTACCGCAATAATCATGGTCATCCCAAACATGCGCTATTGCACAATTTTTAAAGAAATTTCTACTTGGTGTAAGCGATAATACATTTTGTTCGTATGGTAAGCGATGTATGTTGATATCAGATGAAGAATTGGGATTTGCGTAATGAAGATCTCCGGTTGAAACATGCAACATCGGAGACTTTGCATTCATTAAATTGTAAACCTCATGATTTGAATTAACAGCGCATGACGCCACTGTGAACTTATACGAAAATGCACCGGAGGCAGGAGTAATAAACTTCCCGATATCGTCTGATGAATTATCGGTTGTTCCGCCAGATTGAATTGCGTAGAAATACGTTGTATTGGGTGTGAGACCGTCAACTGTCATTTTTGCCATCAAATTATTGGAAGATGAAGCTGTGGCATTGGGCGATAAAATAGGATTTGTTAGTGTAGCTGATGTGCTCACCACCAAACGACACGTAGTAGAAGCAGTAGTCATTTTAGCAACTACAACTGCCGAAGTTGGTTTAGTAGACCCACTCCATTGATACACCACCTCGTTCACATTCGAAGCAGATTCGATGCCCGTAAGTCCTAAATCGAAACTAATATCCGAACTGGTTGCATTGGCTTGATGGATCTCAACAGCAATTACATTAGTACCTGTAATGAATGCCGTAACGGGAAGTGTTACCGTTAAAAAAGATCCTCCATCATCACTCGCTGTTGCGGATGCCCATGTATTATAGGCAACAGTTCCGGCAGCCATGTTATTTCTATAAACTTCAGTGCCATTTACATAAACTACTACGCCATCGTCGCGCTTTATTTTCATGGAATAACTCGTAAACAAGGTCGCATTGGCAATGGAAAATGTTTTTCGGAAATAAGTTGTTGCGAAACGATTATTCGTTGGACCTCCATTAACTACAGTAGGTTCACCGCCATCACCATAACCGAGTTCAGCTGTTCCAGATGCCCAGGAAGCATCAATAAATGAACTTGCTCTCCAGGCTGTTCCCTGATTACTACCATTGTCAAGGTATTTCCAACTTGATCCTGTTGAAATAAGCGTTTGATCCGCCCAAACCACAGAACTACAATAAAATACAAAAAAGAATAAAACGATCTTCATAATTATACGATTAAAAATTGGATACAAATTAATTGTGGATAAATCGATTTAGTAATAGGTAGTTGTTAATATTTAAACAAATAACCATCAATACAATGTAAGATGAACGATTTTTTTAATTCAGCCTTCATTCTTCATCTGAGTGCGGGCGATACGGTTTCAAATGCCGTTGCGCGACTTGTGTTTTTCGGGATATTGGCACTTTCGCATCTTTATTACCAAAAACAATACATTAACAACCAACTAAAAACCAATCATTCAGCGGCAGGATAAGAGCAGTATTGTTTTCGTTTGTTATTTTAGAACAAAAAAAACGAATGTTAACGACTGCTCAACTTGCCTCTCAGACCACCTACACAGCTCTTTCTTCTTTTTTTGAACGTGCCGGATATTATGGCATGAGAACCATTTTATTGCTTTATCTAGCAAGCAGCTCTATCAATATGAAACAAGAAGATGCCACTTTATTGTATACTATCTTCATTGCTGCCTATGTACTTGCCAGACCAATTGGAGGTCTTATAACCGATTTGATAATCGGAGTCAAATTATCAGCGATCATCGGCTTATCAACCATGTCTCTGGGTGCTTTTGCATTGGCTTTCGGACACCTCATAACACCTTACCCCGGAATGATCCTTTTTATTATCGGAAGCGCCTTATTCGTCCCTGCAAATATCACACACATGTTGCGCATATACAGCAATCGTGAGTCTAAAACAGATGGCGCCTTATCCATTCAGTATGCATTGGCCAATCTCGGATCATTTATCGGACCATTAATAATTGCATTAATCATAGACTTTGATAATTTTCGACCAGGATTTATCTGTTCCGGAGTTTTGCTCCTTTGTGGATTGGTATTTACCATTCTTTACAAAGAACAGCCAATAGAAAGTCAACCGAAAAGAAAACCGATTTTCACAAACCGTATACGTACACTTGCGCTTATTGGAATCATTGTTGGACTTATCGTTTATTGGTTTGCCTATACAGCAACCACCAGTCACTTTCAATTTGCTCTTCGTCCTTCACAATTTGGTTATTGGGGAGAGATCTTCCCTATAATAACAATGATTATTCTGGCTAGCATTTTTAGCGTATTGTGGTTTTTTATTGACCTAAGTTCAAAGTGGAAATGGACGTATGGAATATTAATAACAAGTTTAGCCATACTGATCTGCATTTTCTTTGTCACAAACTATAGACCCTCAATACTATTAACTTTAATTATCACAATCTTATTGAGTTTAGGAGAACTATTAGTTGCCGCCTATTGGTATTCACTCGTCAAACGTTTTGCCAATCCGAAATTCTTGTGTACCATCATAGGTTGCACACTCGGAATAAGCTCTTATTTAGCAGGTCTTTTCATTGATTTATTCGAAGAAAAATACCACAATGGATTTCTGGGCTCCTTTTTCGGATGGGCTGGATTGGTGTTGTTAGGAATTATAAGTTTGATTCTTAGCCTTATTTACAAGAAACAAGATGCCGTTGCAGATCATGAAGATTCGTCATTAGCTGATAACTCGTTGCTTGATCAATAAGAAATCGTATTTACTCCCCCAATCTCACCCGAAACCCTGCAGAAGAGCTGAAAACCATTTTTCGCACATTCACCGGCGGACGGCTATCGTAGAAAAAGTTGTATTCCATGCGAATATCCAGTCGCTTGAGGATATGAAAACCCAAGGTATACTGTCCCGCAATGCGAAAATCATTCAAATCTGACCAAAGCGGTTGAGCGTAGGTTGCTGCAGTAAACGAGAATCCTTTTTTACTTTCAATGAACCACGACAGGTAATTGCTCCAGCGCAAGCCTTTATTGATTACACCATCCGATTGCAATTCTTCGTATTCGTAAAAGGTGGAAGTTCCCACAAAACAGCGAATTTTATTGGTGTCTAAAAATTTCCAGCGAATTCCGGTTCCGACCAACGAGCGCACTCTCTGATTCAGCAACTGATTGTATTGCACCTGCGTGTACGATTCCCATTTCCAGGGACTGTTAAACAATCGATACGCATACCGGAAATGCGACATTCCTGAATTGGCATACACCTGACTTTTTCCACCGGCATAGACCAAATCGGAAAGCAAGAGGTAATAATGTTTGCGGGTTTTGTATTGCGCTTTCGGTCTGAAATTGGCCGAATAAAAGAGTTTGTCGTTTTGAACGGCTGAAAATCCGGCGTCCAAACTTCCGCTCCAACCTGCGGTATCATCGTAAATACGTTTGTTTTCAATGTTTACCACTTGTGCCAGACTATTTGTCGAATAACCGAACACCAGTAAAAAAAGAAAAATAGGTGTTTTCATGAAGATCATTTAGGCGCTACGCGATAGAGAAAATAGGCGATGATCCCAAACATTACATTCGGAATCCAAACAGCTGCTGCGGGAGGAAAACCAACTTTGATCGCTGCAACCGTTGTGACTTTCATGGCAAAGATGTACACGAACACAAACACCAAACCGATGGCAATGTTGATTCCGATTCCACCCCGTTTTTTTCTGCTGGAAACAGATACACCGATCAATGTAAGTACGTAGGTAGCAAACGGATAAGATGTTCGCTGATGCAATTCAATCTCGAATGTAGGCACCATCGGGTTTCCTTTTTTCTTTTCCTTTTCAATGAATTGCGTTAATTCGGTATAGGTCATGGCTTCGGCAATGTTCTCGCGCTGCGCCAGTTCATCAATTCGAAATTGAAACGTGGTATCTTTAAAATGACCTTCTACAATGGAATCGTTCACAAATTTTAATTCCTTTTCGCCAATTTCATTCACCACTTCTGTAGGCGGAGTCACAATGCGGATGTAATAATCGGTCAGTTGCCATCGTTTAGACCCAGGAAATCCTTTGGCCGAACGCGCTCTGAAAAAGCGAATTTGCTCTCCGTTGTCGTTGAATTTCTGAATCTCCAAATCATTCACTTGTTTGGTTTCATCAATAAACGTGGTGAAGTGTACAAACTCATTTCCCGGAAATTCGGCCTGGTAATTTTCGATTGACAAGCGATCGCGGTAATACCGTTCTTCAAAATCAAGACGCACTTTATTGGAACGCGGAATCACAAAATGATTGAGCGCAAACGACATAATTGTCAAGACCGTTGCTCCGATCATGTAAGGTCTCAAAATACGGATGAAAGGTCGGCCACTGTTGAGCATTGGGATGATCTCGGTTTCCTGCGCCATTTTTGCAGTAAACCAAATCACCGAAATAAAGACGATCAAAGACGAAAACGTATTTCCGTAATAAACCAGGAAGTTGAGGTAATAATCGGAGATAATCGCCGACATCGGGGCTTCATTATTAATGAAATCCGATAAGCGTTCTGCCAGATCAAAAACCATGGCAAGCAACATGATCACACCCATCATAAAGAAGAAGGTTGTGAGAAACTTGCGAATGATGTATCGATCTAAAATTTTGAGCATCAGCCTGTTTTTCGGTTATATTCTGCGTCCGAGTTTTTGAACCTGTTCGTCTTTCCATGTGCGGAAAGTTCCGTCCAGGATACGCCGTCGGGCCTCTTTTACCAACGCTAAATAAAAGGCTAAATTATGAATCGTTGCTATTTGTATGGCTAAATTCTCTTTGGCTTTTACCAAATGGTGTAAATAGGCCTTTGTATAAACCTGATCAACATAAGCTGTTCCGGCCGAATCGAGCGGTGAAAAATCCATCTTCCACTTTTCGTTTTTGATATTGATTGTTCCTTCCCAGGTAAATAACATTCCATGACGGGCATTGCGCGACGGCATCACACAATCAAACATATCCACGCCTAAGGCTATGGCTTCCAGAATATTTACCGGTGTTCCCACTCCCATCAGGTAACGTGGTTTTTCGGTCGGTAAAATAGAACACACCAAATCGGTCATGCTGTACAAATCTTCATCGGGTTCACCAACAGACAAACCACCAATCGCATTTCCGACGGCTCCTTGTTCGGCAATAAATTCGGCCGATTGTTTCCGTAAATCCGGATAAACACTTCCTTGCACAATTGGGAACAAGGCTTGGTTGTGTCCGTATTTCGGTTCGGTTTTATCCATTTGAGCAATACAACGCTTTAGCCAACGATGTGTCATGTGCATGGAACGTTGTGCGTAGTCGTAATCACACGGATAAGGTGTACATTCATCAAATGCCATAATGATATCGGCACCGATTGTTCGCTGAATGTCAATGGCATATTCAGGCGAAAAGAAATGATAACTTCCGTTGATGTGCGACTGAAAACGAACACCTTCTTCGGTGATTTTGCGTGAACCGGCCAGGGAATACACCTGATAACCGCCACTATCGGTCAAAATCGGACGTTCCCAACCCATGAATTGATGCAATCCTCCGGCTGCTTCCATTACTTCCATTCCCGGTCGCATGTACAAATGGTAGGTGTTACCGAGAATGATTTGCGCATTGACATCGTCGCGCAATTCTTGTTGGTGCACACCTTTCACGGTACCTTGTGTACCAACCGGCATAAAAATGGGAGTTTCAATTGTCCCGTGATCCGTATGGAGCATTCCTGCTCGTGCTTTCGACTGTGGATCAGTGTGCTTTAGCTCAAAGTGCATAAATGTGTTGAAAAATAAACGATGCAAAGATAAGTGGATTTCAGAAAGCACCCCATCTTTGTAACCTTAGAAGCATTTTTCATGAAGATTATACCGGAATTACAGGACCCGTTTGCCTTTTACACCTTTTGGATATTCGCCGGGGTTGTTTTTCTGCAACTACTTTACGTTTGTTTATTCTTCGGAAGATTGGCTTTTAAGCGTATCAAAACGCCCAACCCGACTTTGCCTCCGCTATCGGTTGTGATTGCAGCACGCAATGAATCGGATAATTTATTTGAAAATCTCCCTAAAATTCTGGCGCAAGATTATCCACAGTTTGAGGTCGTAGTGGTGAATCATCAATCGATCGACGATTCACGTCACTTACTCAGCGCCTTGCAACGAGAATACAAAAACCTGGTGGTGATGGAATTGGAGAAAAGCAGACACCTGTTGGCCAGTAAAAAACTACCGCTTACCCTCGGAATCAAAAAAGCGCAACACGAGCATTTGGTGCTTACCGACGCCGATTGCAGTCCGGCAAGTGATCAATGGCTGCGCCGCATGGCAGAGCAATTCTCCGAGAAAAAAGAAATCGTTTTGGGATACGGTCCTTATAAAACCGAACCCGGATTTCTGAATAAAATCATTCGTTTCGATACCACAATGATTGCCGTGCATTATTTCAGTATGGCACTCATGCGCGCTCCGTATATGGGTGTTGGTCGCAACATGGCCTATACCAAAAGCGTTTTTAATTCTACACACGGGTTTAAATCGCATTACGCGGTTTCTTCCGGCGACGATGATTTATTCATTCAGGAAGCGGCCAAAAAACGCAACTATACCATTCAGTTAGCATCCGATAGTTACATGTTTAGCGATGCCAAATCCACATGGGAAACATTCGTGCTACAGAAGGCGCGCCACTACAGTACCTCGCCGCGTTACAAGGTTTTCAAGAAGCTGTTGTTAGGAA
>JBILJP010000289.1:0-6910 GCA_044377135.1 Fluviicola sp. | reverse complement strand
GTGACGGCAATTTTGCACACAAGCTCCGCGATTGGCCGACGAAAAATGTGTGTGCAGACTCAGGTAACATTTCCCCGAAACAGCCATGCACAAAGCTCCGTGACCAAAAATTTCTGTACGCACCGGTCTTCCGGAAGGTCCAACAATTGAACGTCTGTCAATTTCGCGGTTGATCGATTCTACCTGCATTAAACTCAATTCGCGCGAAAGCACCATCACATCGGCATAATCGGCAAAAAACTCCACCGTATCAATATTGGTAATATTGGCCTGCGTGGAAATATGAATGGTTACTCCTTTTTTACGGGCATAATTCATCACTGCCAAATCGGAAGCAATCACTGCGGTAATACCTGCTTCCTGCGAAGCATCAATGATCCGTTTCATCAAACTGATATCGTGATCGTAAACAATGGTATTGAGCGTGAGATAACTTTTGATACCGTTTTGTTGGCAAACCCGTGCAATTTCGGGCAGATCTTCAACGGTAAAGTTATGCGTGGATTTGGTGCGCATGTTCAATTGCTCCACACCGAAATACACCGAATCGGCACCAGCTTTTACAGCGGCCATGAGGCATTCGAACGATCCGGCCGGCGACATTAATTCCATCATTCTGATTGTGTTTGTTGTTGTATGGCTTTCGAAAAAGCATGAATTTCATTAAAAACAGACGTGATCAACGATTGATCAACATTCAATTCGGTTGCCAAATACCTGCGTTGTTGCTGTTGTTCTTCCCACACCTGTGTTTGTTCAATATCCAGGTGAAGCGCGTCTTTCACTCGTCCGATTTGTCGGGAAATGTGCTGCCGTTGGGCAAGCAAGCCAATCAACTGTTCATCGATTTGCTGCAATAGCATCCGTAATTCATTCAATTCAGAAACCATTCCGATGATTTGAGGCGCAATTTTCGGGAAAAGAAAAAGTAAAAAGTATGATCTACATCATGATTTTCGGAAAAGGTTGCACGTAATTTCGCTCTTCATTTTGAAGTGATATGAAACAAGTTTTTGGGTTTTTTCTAGGAATTACAGCCTGTTTATCAAGTGTTATGGCTCAACAAGAAACCAGTACGATCGATCAAAAAGGAACGTTTTTCATTTATTGGGGATGGAATCGTGATGCGTATACGAAATCGGACATTCAATTCAAGGGAAACGATTACGATTTTGAGTTGAAAAACGTGATTGCAAATGACCGTCAATCGCCATTTAGCGCACGCATTTACCTGAATCCTAAAAACATTTCCATTCCGCAATACAACTTGCGTTTGGGGTATTATTTCAAGAACAAATATCAAGTTTCATTTGGTGTAGATCACATGAAATACGTGATGAAAAACGATCAAACCACTGGCATTGATGGTTCTATTCACAATTCGGGAACGGCCTACGATGCAGAATACAAAGACACCAGCATTGCGTTGGCGCACGATTTTTTATTGTTTGAACATACAGACGGGTTGAATTACCTGAACATTGAATTGCGTCGTTCGGATGTATTATATGCCCGCAAGAATTTTGTGGTGAGCGTTCAGGAAGGTGCAGGAGCCGGAATACTGTTACCAAAAACCAATGCGACTTTGCTTGGCAATCCGCGACACGATGCCTTTCATTTATCTGGTTACGGTTTGGGCGTTGTGGGCGCAGTGAATTTTACGTTCTTCAATTATTTCTTCCTGCAAGCCGAGGCAAAAGGTGGATTTATTCACATGCCAGATATCCGCACTACAATGAATACTTCCGACAAAGCCAGTCAGCATTTTTGCTTTTTGCAGTTCAACGGATTGTTTGGCGCGCGATTTAATCTGTTGGCCAAGAAAAAAACGAACTGATTCTAGTCTACGCGTTTCACTGAAATATCATCCAGATATAAAACAGTGTTGTGATCTTTCGTATTGGCGGTAATACCAAATTCAATACTGCTGTACATTCCTTTGGTGCCTTGCTGATTGTATAAAAAGTCTTTTGGTAAGGTTCGCCACTTATTCTGGTCAATGATCAGTGTTCCGTTTTGCCAAACTTTGACGTATCCTTTCTTTTTCTGCGACAACTTCACCTCCAATTCAACCTGAACCCATTGATCGCGTGGAAAAAGCAGCGGCGTTCCAGCTTGGATAATATCGTCATTGAAAAACTTGTGTTCTACTCGCAAAGCTCCATCTACAATAGCTAACCTGATTCCGGGACCGGCTCCAATGGCGGTTTGTTCTTCTAAATCCATGATGAACAACCATTGCGCTGCGCCCGTTCCTTCCAGGTAATACCAAGCAGAAAGATGTACCGTTTCTTTTTCCCAAAAGGCCATGTTTTGTTTGGATACACTTGCTTTTGAAACATCTGACGCCGGTGAAGCAATAGCTTCCATCTTGAAACTCTTATTTCCGGAATGTTTGATCAGCGTATCGATGGCATGCGTGTTTTCTGCTTTTGTAAGTTGAAAAAAAGACCAGAATTTATCGTCGGCTCCAGCGATCATATCCTCTGCAACAACGTAATTCTCGAACGAATCATCGTATGAATTAGGTCCGGCGAAATGCTTTTTCTTGTTACAGGAAGTAAACACAAAACAAATTATTAAAAGAGAAATCAGTGTTTTCATCTGCTTACTAAAATTGATATCCGAACGTTAAACCACCCCAATGTTCCCATTGCAAATCAACTAAGTATGAAACAATCGGCGTATAGGAAATGCGCAGATAATAGTGTTTTTCGAGTGGTTGAAAACGATATCCTAACGCCACTGGCATGCGCAGAAAGATTGATCCGCGGGTGGTCATTGAAAAAGTTTGGCCTGCAGCTAAATCCAAACCATGTCCGTTTTTGCCTACTACAGCATGTACCATAATCGGAAACACAAGTGCCGAACCGTTATTGCGATCAATGGGCGCTACACTGAAACCAACTCTGCCAATCAATTGAAATTGAGGCTTTTCAACGAATCCTTTTTCATAATTGATTGAACCAAATCCTCCGCTTCCGGCCAGTTCAAACGAAAGATAGCGATGCTTTTGCGCAAACAAACAACTTACCGCTAACAAACTAAAGGTCAACAACAACCAATTTCTCATGCTCAATGTATAACTGATAGAATACGATCCATTTTATTCGCTTACTAAAATAGTTATTTCCCTGAAAGTCTGATTATTGCTCTGTAAAACGAATGAGTTCATCGAGAAAATGGTCGTTCAAATCTCTGAACCGATGGCAAGGTCCGGCTGGCGAGAATTTGGAAATGCGCAGCGCAACAGTATCCCCCGAGCGAATTAATGAGTCTTCGTTTTGCAAATACGCCATTAGCCATTCTCTACTTGGAGCGCGCTTCATCATTCCTTGTAAAGCTGGTCCTGTGGTATTTTTATCAAACCTGTGGCAGGTTGCGCATTTTGCCATACAATAAGCAGGCATACTTACTTGACCTGCGTCTCCGCAGGTTGGTTGAGGTTCTGCCTCACTTTTTAGCGATTCCTGTTTCGCATGCGGCCTGATACATCCCGTATTCCCAGCGAAAAACCCAACTAACAGCAAAAGCATTAAAGGTCTCATAAAAACCGTTTTCGTTGTTCGGGAGTGGGCAGCACACATTGCTGATTGGCGAGTTTGTGGCGGCGTTTGGCAATCCAGTTGTAAACGCCATCGCGCAGAAAACGAGGAATAATGCTAAAAATACGAAGCCACGAGTAAGGCGCTTTTAAATGAGACGTCACTTTCAACGCTCCGGAAGATCGTTCGAATAGCCGTGTACCGTTCCAAAAATAAAAAGTACTTAAATCGGGTTGCGGGAATTGCTGTTCCTGGAAAAATTGCTGCGCAACTTCCGACTGCAAGGCACAGAAATGAACCGTCGTATCGCGCTCGTGGTCGAGGATGAACTGAACGGAGCGGTTGCAAAAACCGCAATCGCCATCGTAAAAAACCACTGGGAAATCCATGGGTTAAAAGTAAGGTTTAAAGGTGATTTTTTGCTGAGAAAATTGTAAAAGTTTAAATGTTTAAAATTGGCAAATTTTAGAATTTTACACTTTTCAAAGAAGTCCGTTTTTACTGGCCTGCAGAAGGCATCATCTAAAAAACGACAACCTTTTTCATTCGAAATGGTGCTTCTTGTTAAACATCCGTATACCGTTTCTTAAAATTCCCCAAAATCACATTCCCCTCACCTTCCCCGACATTTCCAACAACTTAAAACCGTATTTTTGAGTCGCTAAAAATTGAACCAATGAAAATAGGAATTCTTCTCTCGGGCTGTGGTGTTTATGATGGTGCTGAAATTCAGGAAGCAGTATTATCCATGTTGGCTGTTCAGGAAATAGGCGCCGAATACATCTGCATTTCGGTAGATGCCCAGCAACACCATGTCATCAATCATACAACAGGCGAAGAAATGCCTGAAACGCGCAACATGTTGGTAGAAGCTGCCCGCATTGCCCGTGGAGAAATCCACAACATCAATACAATTGCTCCGGCAGATATTGACGCCCTAATTATTCCCGGTGGATTTGGAAGCGCGAAGAACTTTACCAAATGGGCGTTTGAAGGACCAGACGGCGCTATTTTACCGGAAGTGAAACTCTTGTTGGTGAATTTGGTGAATGTAGGCAAACCGATTGCGGCCTTGTGTGTGAGTCCGGTTGTTTTGGCGAAAGCCTTTGAGGGTTCAGCAATTCACGCCAATATGACCATTGGTAGCGACCAAGAAGGATCGCCGTACAGCATTACCGATTTCTCAGCAGGACTGGCGAAAACGGGAGTTGAACCGGTGATGAAAACCGTTCGTGAAATTCAAATCGACACCACAAACAAAATTGTAACGGCTCCGTGTTATATGATGGATGCCACTATTTTAGAAATTCGAAACAACATTCGTCAGGCCGTTGAGGCATTGCGCGATTTGATCTAAATCACACCAACCATGCAAGCATACCACGAACGAAAAGCAGTACACGATGCGGCTGTTCAACAATTGAAACAACAGTTTAACCGGCTGGCTTTTGCTCGTTTGGCGAGTATTGTATTGGCTTTGACTTTCGGCTATCTGGCCATTCGTTCAGGAAATACCATTCAGATAATTGTAGCCATTGTCTCTTTTCTAATTTTTGTGGTACTGATGCGTATGCATTTCGGCGTGAAACGGAAATTGGTGCTGGAACAAACGTTGGTGAAAATCAATGAAACAGAACTCGACTTTTTAGAAAAACAGCTCTTGCCGTTCGATGGAGGAACGCGTTTTCTGGAACCTAATCATCCGTATACCTACGATTTGGATATTTTCGGGGAACATTCCTTGTTTCAGCATCTGAATCGTACCCAAACAGTAATGGGAACACGTAACTTGGCGCAATCACTGCTCGGAAAGACTGATTCGGAAACCATTCAAAAACGTCAGGAAGCCATTGCCGAACTCGCTCCCCTGCTAGAATGGCGCCAATTGTTTACCGCCAAAGCGTTATTGGCCAACGACAATGAAAAAATCAGCGATACCTTACGTTCGTGGAACAATAACCAACCAACGGTCCCTGTTTTTACAACAATCTTAAGTTATGCTTTCCCGGTTTTGGGAGGTGTTTTCAGCATACTCGGTTTTCTGCAGGGAAGCAGTCCAATGTTTTTGAATGTGGCGGTTATGGTTTTTATTTTCAACCTAATCGTATTGGCTTCGCAATTGAAGAAAATGAATGCCGAGATTGCTTTTGCTGATAAAATCAATCAAACCTTATTGCGCTACAGCGAATTATTACAGGCAATTGAAACGCATGAATGGAAAAGTCAGTTATTGAAAGACATTCAACTGCGGCTCAATTCATCACAAACTTCGGCAAGTAAACAGATTCATACCCTTTCACGCATTTTTGCTTCGCTGGAAAGTCTTCAAAACGGCATGGGCGCCATTCTATTCAACGGAACAGTGTTGTTTCACTTGCACACCTACCGCAAATTGCTTCACTGGAAATCGGCACATGCGGAAGAGTTAGACAACTGGTTGCAACAAATCGGTGAAGCGGAACTCTTGCTTTCGTTTGCAAACCTGTATTACAACAATCCCGACTTTCACTTTCCGGAGTTGAATGATCAGGCAGAATTAACATTTACCGAATTGGGACATCCGTTAATTGCTGCCACAAAGCGCGTGAGCAATTCTGTCGATTTTTCCGACAAACCCTTTATCGTGCTCACCGGTTCTAACATGTCGGGCAAAAGTACATTCTTGCGAACGCTGGGTGTAAACCTGGTTTTAGCGAATGCCGGAGCTCCTATTTGTGTGAAATCGGCCAGTATTCAACCAATGGATATTTTGGTTTCGATGCGGCTGTCTGATTCCCTGAGCGATAGTGAATCGTATTTCTTTGCCGAGGTAAAACGCCTGAAGGAAATCATGACCGAGTTGGAAAACCGTCGTTGTTTTATCTTATTGGACGAAATTTTGCGCGGAACCAACTCCGACGACAAACGCACGGGCACCATTGAAGTATTGAAAAAAGTGATCGCCAAAAATGCCATCGGCGCCATTGCAACCCACGATTTGGAAGTGTGTAACACAACCGACGAATATCCGGAAATGCTTGTAAACAAATGTTTTGAAGTAGAAATAATCAACAATGAGTTGAAGTTTGACTACCGTTTACGCGATGGAATTTGTCAGAACAAAAGCGCAACCTTTTTGATGAAGAAGATGGGAGTCATCTAAATTAGGAAGTCATTTCCCTTTCTTTTCCAACACAAAGACACAAAGAAAACGGACAATTCTGGCGTTTTAAAAGAGCACAAAGAGATTTAGGTAGAGCACCTTTGTGATCTTAAAAAGCCTATTCATTCAAAAAACCTTTGTGCCTTTGTGGTAAAATTCATGTACCTCTCCTTGTCACATCAAGAACTTATCAACCGTTAATATCCATTAATTTATTGATTAA
>JBILJP010000288.1:0-6958 GCA_044377135.1 Fluviicola sp. | reverse complement strand
TTGGTCCACCAGCCGAGATAGTTGGCGTTGCCGGTGTTGGATTGACCGTTACGGCTGTGCTAGCTGAGTTTCCTGACGAACAACCATTGGTTATAACTTCCACAGTGAATGATCCGGAAGTTGAAACAGTGATGGATTGCGTTGTAGCTCCGTTTGACCAAAGATTACCGGTAGCTGACGATGAAGTCAATACCACAGAACCACCTGAGCAGAATGTTGTTGCACCACTAGCTGTGATTGTTGGAACTGCAGGTAAAGCGGTTACAGTTACGCTGGTCGCCGCTGAAGTTGCCGAACACAAACCATTACTAACGGTTACGGAATACGATCCTGAAGCTGAAACAGTAATGGATTGAGTAGTTTCCCCTGTCGACCAAAGGTTATCCGTAGCCGAAGATGATGTCAAGACGACACTTCCTCCAGCGCAGAATGTTGTTGGTCCACCAGCCGAGATTGTTGGTGTAGTTGGAGTTGGATTGACCGTTACCGTTGTGTTTGCTGAGTTTCCTGACGAACAACCATTCGCAATCACTTCCACAGTGAATGATCCGGAAGTTGAAACAGTGATGGATTGCGTTGTAGCTCCGTTTGACCAAAGATTACCAGTTGCAGATGATGAAGTCAATACTACAGAACCACCGGAACAGAATGTTGTTGCACCACTAGCCGTGATTGTTGGAACAGCAGGTAAAGCGGTTACTGTTACGCTGGTCGCCGCTGAAGTTGCGGAACACAAACCATTACTAACGGTTACGGAATACGATCCTGAAGCTGAAACAGTAATGGATTGCGTAGTTTCCCCTGTCGACCAAAGGTTATCCGTAGCCGAAGATGATGTCAAGACGACACTTCCACCTGCACAGAATGTTGTTGGTCCACCAGCCGAGATAGTTGGCGTTGCCGGTGTTGGATTCACCGTTACCGCTGTGCTAACTGAGTTTCCTGAAGAACAACCATTGGTGATAACTTCCACAGAGAAAGATCCGGAAGTTGAAACAGTGATGGATTGCGTTGTAGCTCCGTTTGACCAAAGATTACCAGTTGCGGATGATGAAGTCAATACTACAGAACCACCGGAACAGAATGTTGTTGCACCACTAGCTGTGATTGTTGGAACTGCAGGTAAAGCGGTTACTGTTACGTTGGTCGCCACTGAAGTTGCCGAACACAAACCATTACTAACGGTTACGGAATACGATCCTGAAGCTGAAACAGTAATGGATTGCGTAGTTTCGCCTGTCGACCAAAGGTTATCCGTAGCCGAAGATGAGGTCAAGACGACACTTCCACCTGCACAGAATGTTGTTGGTCCACTAGCCGAGATAGTTGGCGTTGCCGGTGTTGGATTCACCGTTACCGATGTGGTAGCTGAGTTTCCTGACGAACAACCATTGGTTATAACTTCCACAGTGAATGATCCGGAAGTTGAAACAGTGATGGATTGCGTTGTAGCTCCGTTTGACCAAAGATTACCGGTAGCTGATGATGAAGTCAATACCACAGAACCACCTGAGCAGAATGTTGTTGCACCGCTTGCCGTGATTGTTGGAACAGCAGGCAAAGCATTTACAGTTACAATGGTCGCCACTGAAGTTGCCGAACACAAACCATTACTAACGGTTACGGAATACGATCCGGAAGCTGAAACGGTGATGGATTGCGTTGTGGCACCAGTTGACCATGTATTTCCTGTTGCTGATGAAGACGTTAATACAACTGAATTTCCTGCGCAAATAGTAGTAGATCCACCAGCCGAGATAGTTGGTGTTGGAACTGTGGAACCAATTGAAACAACTGTTGGAAGAGAAGTAAGCGAAGGACAAACGCCAACTGTTGTAGTTACCGTATAAGATCCGGCAGTGTTAACAGTGATAGATGGAGTAGTTGCTCCGTTTGACCATACATTGTTGGCTGGTTCTGATGAAGTAAGGATTACACTTCCGCCTGTACAAAAAGTAGTTGGTCCACTGGCTGAAATGGTTGGCAATGCACCTTGCACAACAACTGTTATCGTATTGGAAGGAGTTGAAGTACAGCCCGCCGAAGTATACGTTACCGAATATGCTCCGGATGTTGAAACGGTAATAGATTGTGTAGTTGCTCCGTTCGACCAGGTATTACCCGTGGCTGACGAAGATGTTAATGTGACAGTTCCGCCTGCACAAAACGTTGTTGGTCCGTCTGCGGTAATAACTGGAGCTGCTGGTCCGGGAGAAACAGAAACAGTCAACGCATTTGACGTACTGCTACACCAATTGCTCAAACCGGTTGTGGTAGTTGTGGTGTAAGTGCCTGAAGTAGTTGCTGAAATGGTTGGAGTAGTTGCGCCGTTTGACCAAAGGTAACTCGAACCGGCAGTGGATGTTAACGTAACCGAATTGCCAGAACAAAAACTAAGTGGACCACCAGCGGTAATTTGAGCCGTTGTATTGAGTAATACGGAAACCGATTCATTGATTTCATTGACCACTGCCACATCAATTCGCGTATCGTTATTCGCATCAAGAGAGATAATCCCAAGTGGATTTGTTCCTACTGCAAATCGTTTGTAGAAAGTAAAAGCTCCTGTTCCGTTTCCTAAAGAAAGGGCTGCTGTTCCGGTAGTTCCGGTAGTAGTGGTGTAAAGGGTCATGACGTCTTGATTACCGTCATTGTTGTAATCGGTGAGAACAATTCCTTTCGTTCCGGAATCGGAAGAGGTATAATTAACACTGGTGGCAAATACACCGCTACCGTTGTTTGATAGGCGCGAAAAATTATTGGAGCCGAAATTACCGACCACTAAATCCATATCAGTGTCGTTGTCAATGTCTGCGGCGTCTATTGAATTGGGAGTAGTGCCTACCGTATAGTTGACCGGCGCAGCAAAAGTTCCGGAACCAGAATTGAGGAAAACACCAACTGATGCGGCACCGTTATTGGTAACGGCCAAATCATTGAAACCGTCAGCGTTCAAGTCTTTGATGACTAAACTCACAGGAGTAGAACCTGTAGCGTAAGTTGTAGGCGCACCAAAAGATCCGGTTCCTGTTCCGAATAATACCGAAAGTTGATCAGATGTATTGATCACCACAAGATCAGGAAAAGTATCTCCGTTCACTAATCCGATTCGAACAAAAATAGGAGAGGAGTTGGCGTTAAATTGGCTTCCAGCCGAAAAACCACCTGCGCCGTTTCCTAGAAAAACAGAAACATTGCTTGAAGTACTGTTAGTAGTAACAACATCAAAAAATCCGTCTCCGTTTAGATCGGCACTGTAAATAGAAACAGGCGAATTTCCGGTAGCAAATGATCCTGCAAATACAAACTGACCATTTCCGGCTCCGTTGTAGAGTGAAAATGTATTATCGGCAGAATTAGCAACAACAATATCTTTTTTTCCATCGGAGTTAAAATCGTTGCTGTGAAGCGATTTAGGGTTGTTTCCTGTTTTAAAGAAAATTCCGGCGGTGTACGATGCGGTAGAATTTCCTAAATAAACAGGCATATGTTGACCAATGGCCGTAGAAACAACTACATCTTGAAATCCGTCGGCGTTGAATAATCCGGTTACTAAATCGCGGGGAGTTCCCACTGAAGGTGATTCTGCAGGAAGTGAAAATGTTCCGTTGCCGGCACCGAAATAGGTAAAAAGCGTACTTTCAAGGCTATTGACAACCAGGATGTCTCTAAATCCGTCACCGTTTACGTCCTTGGTTGTGATTCCGTTAGGGCCGTCACCCGCAGCGAGATTAACAGCAGTTGCAAAAACTCCTGCTCCTGTATTCATCAGTACCGAAATATTATCAGCGTTTTCGTTACTGGTAGTGAGATCGGGTAAATTATCGTTGTTAAAATCACCCACAACAATTGAGAAACATCCGGCTCCGGTAGCGTAATTGGTAACTCCCGAAAAACCAGCTGCTCCTGTACCGAAACGTACCGACACATTGGCCGTAGTTTGGTTGGCAGTTGCAACATCTAAATGGTTGTCGTTGTTGAAATCTCCGGCTACAAGTGATTTTGAACCGGTCGACATGGTGAAGAAAGTAGGCGCGCCAAAAGTTCCCGGAGTAACACTGCTTCCCAGAAAAAGATTAAAACCGCTACTGGCCGTAACCACTAAGTCTAAAAAGGAATCCTCGTTAAAATCGCCTATTTCCACATCATTTGGACCGGCACTTGGGGTATAATTCACCGCAGCCTGAAAGGTTCCGTTACCATTTCCCATAACGATGGAAAGGTTGGCCGGATTAAAATTGACGATTGCAAGATCCAGATTTCCGTCGCCGTTAAAATCGGCAGCTTTCAGTGAAATAGGTCGTGTACCTGCATTGAACACAGAAGGGGCTTGAAAAGTACCGTTTCCGTTTCCTTTGATGAAATTCAACTTGTTGCTTCCAACTGTAAAATTGGTGATGACTACATCCAGTTTGCCATCATTGTCAAAATCTCCTTTTTCAATAGCCTGCCCATTTGTTGGAGCAGAGAAAGTGATATCATTGGCAGATGAAAAACAGGCGGATTGTGCATAATATCCATGGATGGAGAATGTTAGGAAAAGGAGACTAACGATACATTTCATAAACTAACTATAACTAAGGCCTTTTGGATGTAACTTATTGATTCTTTTGGAGAGAACATTACCATAAAGCGACCCAAATATAGCTATTTAATTCAAGTACAAAAGCAACTAAAACGATTAAGCAAACTCAAAATGAACATTGATTCGAAAACAATTCGGTTGATTTTTTCGAATTAGGAATACCTGCCTAAAAAATTGGTTACGGTCGGTAATCAATAAGTTGTGAAAAAAGCGGTAGTTAAAATCTGCAAACGTGAATTATTTCCACATAAATGCACATCGAAACCCGACGGTAACTGATGGTTTTTGGTGCGAGAACACATTTTCACCTTCAACCAAATCGGCTGAACCTTTCCAATTTTCTCCGGCCACCCGGGTTGAATCGGATAATTGTTCACTGACATTGTGGTGCATGTTGTAGAGCGCACCTTTAATGCAATATTTGTTGGTTGGCATAACGGGATAAGTAGCCTCCTTCGGATTCATTTTACTGTAATAAACGGCGGGGCTGTGCTTCATTTGCCGTTTTGTTAGTTTGGAATAAATGGCTTGCGCATAAGCTTCTGCTTTGTTCCATTCATCTTCGCTGGGTAAATAATAATGAGGTATAGGCGGATGAGCGCTTCCTGTTTTATAGTCACCATATTTTCCACCGAAATAATTGTCGATACTGAAATGATGCGTTGCAGTTTGATTGGTGTCAACAGGAATAAAATCTTCATTGATCAACATGTATTCAAACACGCGATCGGAACGCCAGGCGCAATAATCGACCATTTGGCGATAACTCAAACCAACTACCGGATAATCGCGATAGGCGCGATGTCTCAAGTAAAATTGTTCATTGTCCTGGTGTTTTAACTCATTTTTCCAAAGGGAAACGTCGGGGAGCGCCGCCATGTATTCCGCACTGCTATCACCATAAACTTTACTGATCCAATACAAGTATTCGAGCCAGTGAAAGTTGGTTGTTTCAGTTTGATCCATGAATAATCGGGTATCAATCTGCACAACTCCCGGAGCGGTATAAACCGGTGTTTTTTTCTTTGTGGAAAACGAATATAGGCTAACGGCTATTGTTAGTGAAAACAGGGTAAAGACGGAAACACGCATGAACTTCATTTGCCCCATAATGTTGAATGGAAAAATGGTTACGGGTTTTAATCTAACGTGAGTTCGGGATAAGAATTCAGTCAGATCGCTTAGAGATAGCTGGATTCAAGCGAAAAGAACGAGATGTATCGGGATACATCTCGTTCTTTTTCGAGCAGAAGACGGCTGTTTATAAGCGAAAATGCACCTTAGCTAATCCCTAAAACATTCATCTGTGGCGTTGTATTTCGCAGAGATGACTCGCCATCTCTACAAAATACGCCTAACATCTGAACATTTTATGAATTTCTGACGGGTATTCTTATCTCGAACTCACGTTAATCTACAAAGCCGCATTTCACATGAGTTCCATCGCAGTAAGGTTTATTGGATGATTGTCCGCAACGGCAGAAAGCTGTGACATTGCTTTTAGATGTTTCATTTCCATCTTTGTCTTTTACCGTAATGTTTCCGTAAACGAGTAAAGGTCCGTTTTTCAGCACTTCCACTATTTGAGATTCACTGATTTCGGTTGTTTCAACTGATGGTTCGTTGTAATAATAACTCAATGCTCCCGACGGACATTTTTCTATTTGGGCAACAATGGCTTCGGTAGTGGCACCTTCGGGTTTGATCCAGGGGCGTTCGCGCGGATTGAACACATCGATTAGGCCTTCTTCGCCTTTCCAGCATTTGGTAGAGTGAATGCACATTGCCGGTTTCCAAACAATGGTTACTTCGCCGTTCGTGTATGTTTTGGTAATCTCGCTCATTTGTTCTCCTGATTGGTAAAGTAAATGTACTTTTTTTGTTGATATTGGAATGATTTGATGGGGGAAGATGTTTCCCGCAGAACCCGAAGAAAAGCGCAGAAAGGATTTGGGTTAGAATGATTTCCCGCAGAACTTGCAGATGGGGTTGGTAGAATTGAAAGAAAAGATACACGATTGATTGATTACCTCATCATTTTTCTATTTTTAGGAATTCAAACCCATTGCAATGCAAGATAAAATTACATTTCAGTTTGTCAGCGAACCGTCTGACGTCAATTTTGGAGGAAAAGTTCACGGAGGTTCAGTAATGAAATGGATTGATCAGACCGGTTATGCTTGTGCATCTAATTGGTCAGAAGGTTACTGCGTAACGGTTTACGTAGGTGGAATTCGTTTTTTTAAGCCCATTCATATCGGCAGTTTGGTGAAGATTCAAGCGCGTGTAATGTATACCGGAAGTTCAAGTATCCATATTGCGGTAGATGTTTATTCACGGAAAATGACTGCCCCGAAATTTGAGAAAACCACG
>JBILJP010000287.1:0-6977 GCA_044377135.1 Fluviicola sp. | reverse complement strand
GTTTTGCTGGAGTTAACCACCAACGCACCGTCATCTCCTGTTGATTGATTACCCGATGAGCTACTTTTTTCTAAAATGATCACCGATGAAGTGAAAAACTGCACTTTCATCATATTCTCCGGAGATAAATCAAACTCTTCTTTCAATTGATCCGTAAAGGGAACTTTGGTTCCACAACTTGCAACAATTAATAGGATTGCGAAAAAAACAAAACTTCTCATAGGTATTTTTTTTACAAATGTAAGAATCTGTTTAAAGATTCTATCAGTTAGCATGCAAAATCAGTGCCGTTGATTGCGAAAAGTTGAAATCAAGCTATAAATCGGGTTATTGATCTTCGGCGTTTCTGTGTACAGGATAAATAATCGGGCGACTCGGAGTGGCATCATTTACAAACGGTGCGGTTTGAATCGATAGCAAATAAAGCCCGTCTTCGGCCACATCATCAATGTAAATCAATTCGGTAATTGTACGGTCGAAGCGTTGATTATCAGGCACTCCCCAAAACGCATGGTGAAAAACCAACGCTCCGCTATCTTGTTCGCGATCTACCGAAGGAACATCAACCAATAAATGTTTGATTCCTGCTTCGTTGAGCAAATCCACGATCGCGACATCAAAATAAGTCGGGTTGGTGGAAGAATAATTTGTGGAGCATTTTTTCGGATCGTTGGGCAAGGTTCGAATCAACAAGGCTTCCATATCCGACGATTGAAGCACTGCTGCTACTTGCGCGGAGGTTACAACCGAATCAACGGTTCCGTCAGGCATTGTGCGCTCTTCAGGTGTAATGCTAATGAGTTGTGCTTTGACGAAGGGTTCAATTTTCACATCGTTTACCGAGTAAACTTCGGGTGTGATGTGTCCCAGGCACTCGGTATGGGTGCCATGTCCGTGAGGATTGAAGAAGATATTGCGAAAATTCACGCTTCCACCTTCTGCTACCGAGCCTGTCCATTGTTCCGTACGAACCGGTTCTATTACCGGAGCATCGACATACCACGCTCGCGGATTCTCGGGAGAAGCTTCTAATGGAATGGAACAGTCTATTCCTTCATTCGTGAGAATGTATGAACCGTCTTCTAAAAATAATTGCATGTTTTGATCGATTAAGGAAGCTTGGCCACCATGGCTTTGTATTCCGCACTATAGCTGTTGGTGCCTTGACAACCCAGTTCTATTTTCGAATTTTCGAAATGTTCAATTCGACCATCAGGGCTTGGATGCGTACTTAAGAATTCAGGCGTACGACCACCTCCCATCTCTTCAATTTTCCTGAAAAATCCTGCTCCGCCATCGGCAGCGTAAGGTGTGGGACAAAGGTACCTAACGGAGGCTTCGTCTGCTTCTGTTTCGTGTTTTCTGGAAAATTTCAACCCAATAAGCCCTTCGGTAACTTGCTTTAACAATTGGCGGTCGCCGGCAATAATGCTTACTAAGACATCAATTCCGTACATGGTTTGCATTTGACGGGTAGAATGGCGTAAATCTGCGTGACCGATTTCATGACCTAAAACTCCAGCCAATTGTGCTTCATTGTCCAGGAACTTCAAGATTCCGGTATACACATAGATGTATCCGCCGGGCGTACAAAAGGCATTCAACGTACTGTCGTCCTTAATAACACGAATGCGCCACTGAAAATCGTCTTTGTGAACCACATTTCCTGAATTCAAAATGTTGTTGCGGATCTTATACAAATAAGCATATACTTCTTTGTTGCTCGCTGAATCCAATATCGGATATTCTGCAGGATTTCCGTCGATTTCGGCAGCTACTTGAGCGCCCAATTGGCGGTCTTGATCGATCGTAAATAAGTTAAAACCACCTCCTTGTTTCTTAGAGGTTCCACACATCGAAACGAGTAACCCAATGGTTAAAACGACTGAAGTAATGAATGCTATTCTTTTCATCTGTATGATTTTGTGCAAAAGTAAGTTTAATTTTCGGGTGTTGAAATACGAAACGCGCTTTCTGGCTACAATTCACGAATCCAACTTTCGTTTCGGTTTTCCCTGAGAAAATTGTGAAATTTTAAAATTGTAAACGTTTAAAATTGGCCAATTTTAGAATTGTACACTTTTCAAAGAAGTCCATTTTTATTGACTTACAGAAGGCCTTGCTACAAAAACAACCCACTTCAACCCAATTTCACTCCTTCCGAAAAATCGTTTCCGAAAACAACCGAAAATTACTGTCATTGCGTACATTTGTCTGTGCAAACTCCCCAATTGGATATTCAACTCAAATTAAAGACGCTTCCCGAGAAACCGGGAGTTTATCAGTATTTTGATAAAACAGGCACGATTATCTACGTTGGAAAGGCGAAGAACCTCAAGAAACGAGTGACTTCGTACTTTACCAAAAACCACGATCAAGCCAAAACGCACATTCTGGTCAGGAAAATTGCCGATATCCAATACATTGTCGTTGATACTGAAATGGACGCGCTGTTGCTGGAAAACAACCTGATCAAAAAATACCAGCCCAAGTACAACATTCAACTCAAAGACGACAAAACCTATCCTTGGATTTGCATTAAAAAAGAACCTTTTCCGCGTGTTTTTTCCACACGCCAAATGATCAAAGACGGCTCGGTTTATTTCGGTCCGTATGCCAGTGGTCGGGTGATGCAAACCTTGCTGGAGCTCATTCGGGAAATGTTTCCGTTGCGCACCTGTTCGCTTGATTTGGCAGCCAATAAAATTGAAAACAAGCAGTATAAAGTCTGTTTGGAATTCCACATTGGCAAGTGTAAAGGACCTTGTGAAGGACATCAAACAGCGGCTTCGTACAACGAAATGATTGATCAGATTTCCGGCATTTTAAAAGGAAATATCGGTTCGGTAGTGCAGCAATTAAAAGCCCTGATGCACAATCACGCGGCGGCTTATCGATTCGAAGAGGCACAAGATCTCAAAACGCGCATCGAGTTACTGGAACGTTATCAGGTGAAATCTACCATTGTGTCGCCAACCATCGATCGGGTGGATGTGTTGACAATGGTGGAAGACGATGATACGGTTTTCGTGAACTATCTGGTGGTCAATCACGGAGCAATTATACAGGGAATTACGGTAGAATTGAAGCGCAAACTTGACGAAACACAAGACGAGATTATGTCGTTCATTTTACCCGAAATGCGCGAACGTTTTCACAGTGAAGCGAAAGAAGTGTTGGTAGAACAACCCATTGATTGGGAATGGGAAAACACCCGTTTTTTCGCTCCGCAACGTGGAGATAAAAAGGCTTTGGTGGATCTTTCGTTACGAAATGCCAAATTTTACCGACTTGAAAAACTCAAACAGGAAAAAATCAAAAACCCTGAACGGCATACCGAACGCATTCTGGAGCAGATGAAAAAAGACCTGCGTTTGAAAGAATGGCCGGTGCATATTGAGTGTTTTGATAACTCCAATATTCAGGGAACCAATCCTGTTTCGGCATGTGTGGTATTTAAAGATGCCAAGCCGAGCAAAAAAGATTACCGCCATTTCAACGTGCAAACAGTGGAAGGTCCGGATGATTTTGCTACGATGCGCGAAGCTGTTTTCCGGCGTTATAGACGACTGATGGACGAAGGTCAAACCTTACCCCAATTAATCATTATCGATGGTGGAAAAGGACAATTGAGCGCTGCATTGGAAGCGCTTGAAAAGTTGGAATTGCGCGGAAAAGTGGCCATTGTTGGGATTGCCAAACGTTTGGAGGAATTGTTTTTCCCCGGAGATAGTTTACCGCTTTACCTTGATAAACGCTCCGAAACCCTAAAAGTCATTCAACATTTGCGAAATGAAGCTCACCGCTTCGGAATTACGCATCACCGCAATCGGCGTAGTAAAGGCGCTTTGACCAATGAATTGGAGCAAATTGAAGGAATCGGGCAAAAAACGGTGGAAGCATTGATCAAACAATTCAAATCGGTGAAACGGGTCAAAGAACAATCGCTTGAAAGCTTGGCTGCCGTGATCGGAAATGCTAAGGCAACAGTGGTAGCCAATTATTTTGAGCAAAAGAAAGATTGATAGATCAAGATGGATTTGAAAACGAGAGTTACTTGACTTTTCAATTTTACATTTTCAATTAAAAAACAATACATTTGTGACCGATAAATAACGTTTTAGCAAAACACGATTTTGCCAAGGCGTGTGAAGAACCTGAAAACAACAAAAAACAAAAAGCATGAATATTCCAGCTACATTAAAGTATACCAAAGATCACGAATGGGTAAGCATCGACGGTGATATCGCAACAGTAGGCGTAACTGACTTCGCACAAAGCGAGTTGGGTGATATCGTATTCGTTGAAATTGAAACGGAAGGTGAATCCATGAGTAAAGAAGAGGTGTTCGGAACCATTGAGGCGGTAAAAACCGTTTCTGATTTGTTCATGCCGGTTTCAGGTGAAATCATTGAGTTCAACAAAGGATTGGAATCTAATCCTGAAGCTGTCAACACAGATCCTTACGGAGACGGATGGATGATCAAAGTTCGCTTATCTGATGCTTCCGAAGTTGCTGATTTGTTAGACGCAGAAGGGTACAAAGCATTGGTAGGATAATTTTTCCTCTAAAGAATATACGCAATCCCGTTATTGTCAGTTTAGCTGATAGTAACGGGATTTTTTGTAAGTTAGCCTACGTTTCGTTGTAAAAATGATATGAAAAGCTTACTGATTGTAATGTTGTTGTGTTTTTCGGGAATAAGTTTCGCCCAAACAGCCGACTCCGTTTACACAGTTGTAGATCATCCGGCTGAATTTCCAGGGGGAAGCAGTGAAATGATGAATTGGATCAATAACAATTGGACATTTCCGACGTCGAATGAAGACGATATTGTGAGTCGTTTTGTAGCTTCATTTATTGTGGAACCGGATGGGCGACTTTCCGAAATACGCATAGTTCGTGGAGGAAGCCCAGAAACAAACCGGATTATAGCTGGAACCATTAAATCCATGCCGCATTGGAAACCCGCTACATTGAACGGAGTAGCAGTTCGTTCGCGGTTTTATTTACCCGTAAACATTTGCTTGAAACAATAAAAACGATGACCACCAAAGTGATCATCGTTTCCGATTGATTTATTGTCGGTTCTTAATTCAACGTCGGATAATCAATATATCCTTTTTCGCCGCCGCCATACATGGTGTTGCGATCTGGATTATTGAGCGTCGAATTAGCAGCAAAACGTTGCGGTAAATCCGGATTGGCTAAAAACAATGAACCGTAAGATACCAATGCTGCGCGATCGTTTACAAGTTCTTCTTCACCTGTTTCGCGATTGTATCCGCCGTTAATCATGATCGTTTTATCAAACAACGACCCAAAGGTTGCCAACACATCTTTCGGGTAATGCGGTAATCCGTCGAGCGGAAACATCGGTTGCATCAAATGCAAATACGCCAACGGGAGTTTGTTTAATTCGGTGATCAGATATCCGAACAATGCTTCCGGATTGCTGTCAATCATGCCATTGTAAGGAATACTCGGCGAAAGTTTGATACCGGCTTTATTAGGTCCGACAGCTTCCACCAAGGCTTCCATAATTTCCACCACAAAACGACTACGATTTTCAACACTTCCGCCATATTCGTCGGTGCGGTGATTTACGCCATCTACCAAAAACTGGTTCGGTAAATAACCGAAAGCGCCGTGCAATTCTACTCCATCAAAACCTGCTTCAATCGCATTTACAGCAGCCTGACGGTAATCGGCCACCACTTGTTTTACTTCTTCGGTAGTGAGTGCTCGCGGTGTTTCGTAGTCTTTCGGACCTTGAGATGTAAAATGTTGTTGTCCTTCAATTGCAACCGCCGAAGCAGACACAGGTTGATTTCCGTTTTTGTCGACCGAATGCGCAACACGACCCGTATGCCACAACTGTGCGTAGATCAAACTTCCTTCTTCATGCACAGCAGCGGTAACTTTTTTCCAGGCATCGATTTGCGATTGAGTGTACAATCCAGGTGTAAACGGGCTGCCGATTGCTTGTTCAGAAATATTGATTCCCTCTGAAATAATCAGTCCGGCGGTAGATCGTTGACGGTAATAGGTAACGGTCATTTCGCTTACGTTTCCGTTTACATCGGCTCTGCTGCGCGTCATTGGCGCCATCACCATTCGGTTTTTAAGTGCCTGACCACCAATGGTTGTTTGTTCAAGTAATTTCATGTTGTTTGTGTTTTTTGTGAATTGAATTGTGTGTTTATAATTGTCCCATTTTACCGCTTTGGTAATCTTGAATGACTTGTTGGATTTGTTGTTGACTGTTCATGACAAATGAAGCGTAAGGTACGATAGGTTCGTTGAGTGGTTTGCCGCCCAAGATCACAAAATGACTGTCTGCCACTGCTTTTACCGAAATGCGATCGCCTTCTTCGGTGTAGCGGGTAATCGTTGCAGGAAGCAATGTGTTTTCACCGGAAACGGCTTCGCCTTCTATCAAATAGATACCACATGTATTGCCGTTTGGAATGGGAAGTGTTAGTTCTGTGCCCGCTGGTAATTTTACTTCGTAGATAAAGGCCGGCGATGAACTGATTACCGGTGATGTCTGCCCCAATAATTCGCCGCAAATAACCTTGATCGTTGCGCCTTCATGAT
Organism: Fluviicola sp.; assembly: GCA_044377135.1. GTDB lineage: Bacteria > Bacteroidota > Bacteroidia > Flavobacteriales_D > Crocinitomicaceae > Fluviicola. The sequence goes on along the minus strand of JBILJP010000287.1, from coordinate 376 downwards.
CAAACACCGGGAGCGTCGATTTGGGATAATAGAAAAAATCGGGTTCAATAAACTTGTCTTTTGCCGGAAGTGAAATCCAGAGTTGAAGTCCGTGAACGGTTTCTGCTTCGGTGCGTGCTTCATTCATTCCTTCAGCGTGTACAATTCCTTTCCCGGCGCGCATCCAGGCCAAATCGCCCGCGTAAATCATTTCATCGTGACCGTAACTATCCTGATGACGGTTGCTTCCCGAAAAAAGGTACGTAATTGTTGCGATTCCGGCATGCGGATGTGGAGGCACGCCCTGACCATCGGGTTTTTTCTCGATTGGTCCGAAATGATCTAAAAAAACAAACGGATCGAGGTGTTCAACCGCGCTTGGGATGACTTGTCGTAC
>JBILJP010000286.1:0-6992 GCA_044377135.1 Fluviicola sp. | reverse complement strand
TGAGCGCGGGCAATGACCTGTTGGTTCACCACAACAACGGCTCCAACCGGCACTTCACCCAAATCGTAGGCTTTCAGCGCTTCCTGATAAGCCTGCCGCATAAAATAATCGTCGTTGTATGGGCTAATCATGGCTGTTTATTCTGAAAGCTTAACTTCAATGATTTTACCCCAGTATTTACCGGTTAAATAGATTTTTTTGGTTGCCGGATTGAAAGCAATTCCGTTTAACACTTCACCACCCATTTTTCCAACAGCGTCCAAACCTGTGGCATCAATCTCCTCCAGGACTCTTCCTGTGTTCGGATCAATCACCACAATAAGGCTAGACATATAAATGTTGGCGTAAATTTTCCCTTCAATGTATTCAAGCTCATTTAAGCTGATGCGCGGTCCTTGATTATCATATACTTCGATTGTACGCAAGGGTTTGAAGGTTTTCGGATCACGGAACGTAATGCGTTCGGTTCCGTCTGACATGATCAACGATTTCCCGTCGTTGCACAAGCCCCAACCTTCACCCACATACGTGAAATCCTTTTTCAACTGCATGGTGTTTTTATCGTACACAAAGCACTTACCGTTTTGCCAAGTAAGCTGAAACAATTCATCACCGAAAATGGTAATTCCTTCACCGAAATACGTAGCGTCTAGTGCGTTTTTCTTGCCACCGGTAATAAATTGACCGCTTTTCAGATCTATTTTACCCACAACGCTTTCACCGGTGTTTCCCGGATTTCCGGTCGATTCCCACAACTCGCCATTGTGAAACTCAAAACCTTGGGTATAATTGGCGGTATTGTGCGGAAACGTAGCCACTGAAATGGCTGTTAAAGGCGTTGGATTAATATCCGAAAGCACACGAATTGCACGACTATCTTCTTCTACATTACCGTCTTTCATGGTAGCGCGCAAAACGAGGTAACGTGCACCAACACCGTAATAATCGGCATCAAGTACCATACTCATGCTGCCTTTTTTAGGCGATCTCCAGGTTTGAAAAATACTGTCGTTGTAGATCAATTCCAGCGTTTTGATCTCATCTGTATTGACATCAAAAGCAATGGGGATTTTTGCTTTACCATACTCAGCCCCAAGGTTTCCTTCAAACTTAAAAGTTGCCGGCAGTCCGGTTTCGATATCATCCGGAGAAGTATTTCGAAGTAAAGGAACCAAAACGAAGGAACCGATGATGAGAAGCACAAGGCCAATGATGAGATAACGTTTCATAACACGTATTAAAGTAAAGTAAGTATTGTTGTTGCGCTGATACCGTTGTGCGAGTCTTCATACACAACGCGTTTATCCTTTATCAGGATTGCTTGCGGTGATTGATGTCTCACGCCGGTGATTGTTTCAATTTCGTTGGAAAGCGCACGGTAACTCAATAAATCGAGGTAAGCGCAGATGCATTCGCTCGGTTCAGCCGTCCACCTTTGCTCAAATCGGTTTTTGGCCAGAGCGGAAATGCTACAAGTGGTGCTGTGTTTAAACAAGAGCACAGGAATCTCTGTTGATTGTTCAATCAACACACGCAATTGTTCTGAAGAGGTGAGAGGTACCCACGGAAACAGAACAGTCGGCTTTTTGGTAAATAATCCCATTGCTTAAAAGTTAACGCCGTCAAATTGTTTCAAAAAGCGCACGTCGTTTTCAGAGTACAAACGCAAATCGTTGACCTTAAATTTCAACTGTGCAATACGTTCTATCCCCATTCCGAAGGCAAAACCGGTGTATTCTTCCGGATCTATTCCCGAAGCGGCCAACACATTCGGATCAACCATTCCGCAACCCAAAATCTCGAGCCAGCCAGTGTATTTACACACATTGCATCCTTTTGCGTTACAAATCGTACAGGAAACATCTACTTCTGCACTTGGTTCCGTAAAGGGGAAATATGAAGGTCGTAAGCGGATACGTGCTTTTTCTCCGAAGAGTGATTTTGCGAAATAATCCAAGGTTTGTTTCAAATCGGCAAACGACACGTTTTTATCAATGTACAATCCTTCGATCTGATGAAAAAAACAATGTGCGCGGGCAGAAATGGCTTCGTTGCGGTAAACACGTCCCGGTGAAATAGTGCGAATAGGTGGTTTGGAAGATTCCATCACGCGTACCTGTACTGATGACGTATGCGTACGCAAGGCCATTTCGCGTTCTCCTTTTTCAATGAAAAACGTATCCTGCATATCGCGCGCCGGGTGTTCGGGCGGGAAATTGAGTGCCGAGAAATTATGCCAATCGTCTTCAATCTCCGGACCTTCCGAAACCGTATAACCGATGCGTTCAAAAATAGCGATGATTTCACTGCGCACCAACGAAAGCGGATGACGTGAACCAAACGGAATCGGTTCTCCAGGACGGGTAACATCCACATCCGAGGCATTACTTTGCTGATTTTCGAGCGATTCTTTCGCCGTAGTCAGTTTTTCTTCGGCTTGCTGACGCAACTCATTGAGTAGTTGCCCGACTGCTCGTTTTTCTTCATTGGGAACCGTTTTCAGTTCACCGAATAGATCTTTCACGATTCCTTTTGATCCGAGAAATCGAATGCGAAATTGCTCTAGTGTCTGTTCGTTAGAAATGGCGAAATCAACTATTTCTTTCCGAACCTGCTCTATATTTTCTTGTACCATATGCTGTTTTACCTACAACCTTTTTCAACTTCTTACGTCATAGTATCAAAATGTTGACGTAATGTGTAACCTTTTGGCACAGATTGAAGTTAAAGGTGTGAAATTGGTTTACAGCACGAAATTACGAAAATGCAGGTTACGACATTGTAAACGCAAAAAAGTTTATCTTTACGAAAGAAAATGGTTAATATGAATAAAACACTACGAAATCTGACCTATTTGGCAGTGGTGGGCATGATGCTTGTTTTAAGTGCATGTAAGAATAAAAACCCATCGGTTTTGAAAGTCTTTGTTCGTTCGTCCAACAACGAATTGATGGAAAACGCCAAAGTGATCATTATCGCTGATGTAAATTCAAATCCTCCTACACCTGCTTACGTAGATACGGTTAACACGAATTCTTCCGGTTTTGCCTACTTCGATATGGCCGAATTTTTTGATGGATTGGATAAAGGAGAAACAACAGGTTACTTCGATATCATTGCTAAGAAAAATGTAAGTCAAGGTTCGGGTTACGTTCACTGTCGTGCACACATTACTTCTGTAGAAACGGTTTATTTGGAGCCTTGATTCTATTTCAGAATAACGTTTTTCTCCGGATCTGCGATTATTCAAAAATGGAGTTCTTTGAAAGCAACAATTTCCCTGTAAATAGGGTTTAGAAATAAAATAAGTCCTCTGATAAAACGATTGTTCATTCCCGTAGCGCTTTTGCTAATGAATGACTCTCAAATATATAAAGGCACAAGTTTAACAAGAAAGGATGCTGTAAGTTTACAGTATTCCTCCACGACAACGAATATGCTCACATAATTCTAGTGGTGGATTATTTTTTAAGTAGTACTAAATTAGTCATGAAGACAATTTTCAGAGTTCCGCTAATGATGATCGCCTTAGTAGCGGTTGGTGTTGTGTTTTCTTCTTCCGGTTGTCGGAAAAAGAAAGATACGATTGCCAAAATTTACGTATTGGATACTACCAATTCTTATGTTAGTGGTGCCACCGTTCGTGTCAAAGGTGAATCAACAACTAATCAGGGAAATCAAAATGTAATCCTGGATAAAACAACTACAACCAATGCCTCGGGTGAAGCAACATTTAATTTTAATGATGTTTACCAATTGGGTCAGGCTGGAGTAGCTGTTTTGAATATCGAAGCTTCTTTCGGTCCTTTGGTAGGACAAGGAATCATTAAGGTAGAACAAGAAACGACTTCTGAAGAAACCGTTTTTGTACAGTAATTTTACCTTCTTATAAATATTGGAAACCTCTTATGCTTATGGCGTAGGAGGTTTTTTTATTTTTTATGCAGCCTGACTCAATTCTTATCTTGAATTCGCGTTATTAAAGTATACGTTAGTTAGATTAATGACACTATTCATTCGAACCACAAAATTCATGTTGCCATGTATTACACTGCACTTATTGTTGATGATGAAAGACCCGCCAGAACAACCCTGAGTCAATTTATTAGGGAATACCTGCCACAAATTAATAGTATACATGAAGCCGAGAGTGTACAACATGCTTTGGAAGTATTGTCAAGAGACACCATTGATATTGTTTTTTTAGATATTCAAATGCCAAATTCAAATGGTTTTGAACTAATTAGATATTTGTCAAGAATGGAACAACACGTGATTTTTGTAACGGCGTATTCAAACTATACCTATCAAGCAATCAAGGCAAGCGCGGTTGATTATTTGATGAAGCCTTTAATGATTGAAGAGTTGATTGAGGCAGCTACCAAAACCTTTCAACGGATTGATTTATCTCGAAACGCTAAAACTACAGGAGATAATAATCGCTTGACTGAATTGTTGGAATACCTAACAATACCGCAATCAAAAACCATTAATATCAATCATAGCAATGGTTTTGAAATGGTAAATCTTGATGATGTTCTTTACCTTGAAGCAAGCAAGAGTTATACGATCTTCCATTTAAAGGATCAGAGAGAAATCATAGCATCACGCAATATTGCTTACTTTGAACCGCATTTTGAAGAACCGCATTTTGTTCGAATTCACAAATCGTATATCATCAATTGGAAACACTTAAATGGTTATTCTGCCATTGATGGTCATTTTGCGTTAATTGATGGAGGAAAAAAACTTCCAGTGAGCAAGCGTAAATTAAATGATTTTCTGAAGTTGTCAAAAGCCTGATATGCGCATCATTACCCTCATTGGTGTTTTTTCATTCTTGTCTGTCTTTTTACAAGCGCAAAACGAGTCTTATATCCATTATTCCAGTAGAAATGGCTTGCCGGGTAATGTCATTTATTCCATTTGTGAAGATAGTGAGGGCTACATTTGGATTGGTGGAGCTTCCGGATTATCGCGTTTTGATGGAACGTATTTTACCAATTATTCCATTCATGATGGCATTCCAGACATTGAAATACTGAAACTTGAAAAAGACAGACAAGGACGTATTTGGATGCTCGGTTTTAATGGAAAGATTGGGTACATCCAAAACGGAAGGATTTTCGGTGAAAAAAAAGTGCCCTTACTCAAGGGAATTAAATTAAAAGGTGCACCCTGCTTTTTTCATCAAACGCCAGAAAACGACATTGAAATTACAGATGAAAAAGGATTTGTAGTTGTCCTTAAATTTGATAAAAACAACCTGAGAGTGTTTAAATGCTATGATCGAAAAGTCTTACTTTCCATTAAGACGAACAATCAAAGAATTACATTGTATAATCGATTCAATGCAGACGGTATAATAAACTTACCCTTACATTATGCCATTACTACACCCATTACAGTTGAAAGAGAATCAATATTGGTGCGAGATGAACAGGATATCATCCGCGTATCGGCCAAGGGAATAACCCGTATTTTGCCGATTTCAACTGAACATAAAGTGCAGCAACTGCATGTTGATAATACAAATCACTTGTGGTACTACGATGGTAGTAGTCAAACGATCAATCGTTACAATCTTCTTAAAAAGAAATCACCTGTTGTAAAATACCATTTTCCGTTTCATTTCAATAGATTCTTCATTGATTCGCATGGCAATGTATGGGTTTGCTCTCAAAACAAAGGCTTGTTTTTGTATCCGAAAAAATGGCAATCATCCAAGCAAATCACGTTTCCGGAATCTTCCATTACCGCACTTTTTTATACTTCTAATGGACGCTTAATTGCCGGCAATACCTATTCTGAGATCAGGTTCTTCGACCCGAATAGCTTGCATTTGGTCTATCACTATGAGCAGAAAGGAGAAAAAATCTATTTTCCGGTGAGAGGTTTTAAGGAATCCTGTAACAACACATTGTGCGCTTATGGGTATTTTAAAAAGCAAGTGATTCCTTGTCATCTCACAAAAACGAAGCAACTAAAGCTCATCAATGGAAAAGATGTATCGTTTGATTGCAATGGCAATATGTTAGTTACTACTTCATCACGACTCATTCGACTTAATGAAACGAATTTCGAAGGCGTAACACCATTATCTTCTTCAAGAAGTTATGCAGTTTGTGCTTTCTCTGAAAATGAGTACATGTATTCTGATATTTTCGGTTTGTATTATGTAAAAAATGGGGTGAGCAAGCGCATCCAAACCGATTCCGAGTTATTCTCTAATCGCATTAGCCACATTGAACAGTTATCTGATGGCAACTTGTTTATGCTCACAGATGGCGTGGGTTGCAGTGTCTTTAATAGAAAATTGCTCAAACCTGAAGGGTCTTTTTTTTCTCTCTCGGAAGTAAATGATTACCGGGGACTTTTCATTCAAAACGATACGATTTGGTTGGCTACCAATAATGGAATTGTTGTTCTGAAGTACGTCAACAAAACACTTCGATTCGTTCGAAAAATAGGAACATTGGATGGATTAATGTCAAATGATGTTCTGGCAATTGCCTGCTCTGAAAACAATATTTATGCAAGCACACCTGAAGGATTATCGAAACTCATAAAGTCAACCCTTTTAGCCAGGTTGGCTCCACCAAAACTAAAGGTTACAGAGACTTCAGTAGATGGTGTTTTAGAATATGGAAATACGATAAAAGTTACTAAAATCCCCAAAGAAATCGTGGTTCGACTAAGTGCGTTGCATTTCGGTAGCCGTGCGCCATTGGAGTTTTCATATAGTCTCAATAACGGCAACAGCTGGAACACCACCAATTCTCCGTCTATTCATTTACAAAATCTTGATCAGGGAGATTTAACGGTGTTGGTTCGTGCCCGAAAAGCAGGTGGAAACTGGAGTGAGGTGCATAAAATGATGATCTCTATCCCACTGCCTTTTTTCAAGTTATTGTGGGTGCAGTTGCTATTGTTTATAGTTGTAGTTGGTATTGTTGTTTGGTTAACCGTAACATTTACGGGGAGGATCAGAA